>NZ_AP024678.1:2185656-2497893 GCF_025999095.1 Thermosynechococcus sp.
GCAGCGGTAGGGCTCCCCCTTGACGCGATGCTCGAGGCCCTGCGTGACTTTCCAGGGGTACCGGGGCGCATGGAGCAGGTGCGCCTTGACCCAGAACAGGACATTACCGTTGTCGTGGACTATGCCCACACCCCTGATAGCCTTGAAAACCTGCTGAGGGCGGCTCGTCCCTTTATTCCTGGCAAACTGATCTGTGTCTTTGGCTGTGGGGGCGATCGCGATCGCAGCAAACGTCCCCAAATGGGAGCTATTGCCGCTCGCTTGGCGGATCAAGTAGTGGTCACCTCGGACAATCCCCGCACTGAGAATCCACAGCGCATTCTCGCTGACATCCTTGCCGGTATCCCACCCGCAACAGCGATGATTGTTGAGGGCGATCGCCGCCAAGCTATTCGCCAAGCCATTCTGAGCGCCGCCCCCGGCGATGGCGTGATTATTGCCGGTAAAGGCCATGAGGACTACCAAATTCTCGGTACCGAAAAAGTGCACTTTGACGATCGCGAGGAAGCCCGAAATGCCCTGAAGGAGCGACTCAAACAACCACGGCAGGGGGGCTAACATGCCACAATAGGGGATTGTTGTTCCAAAGCGAGCAGAGTGTGATTGAGGCAGAGGTTCACCAGCAATTACGGGCATTTTTACGCAGCAGTGGCGATCGCCGGTGGCCTCACCATCTCACCTTGGCGCGGTTAGTGGCCCGTGCCCTGCGGCTGCGGCGGGGGTGTTTACTTCAGGTCAGCCAGCGGGCGGTGTTACAACATCGCTATGGCCTGAGTTATCTGTTGCCGCTGCTGTTGTATTCTGAACCTGCCCTGCTAGTCGTCCCCCAGGAGCGACTAACACGACTACTGCACCAAGAAATTCCTGAACTGCTCACCTTCCTTGCCGTCACCAAACCAATTCAGCATAGCCACTGCCCGCCGCCAGTGTTTGAGGGGGTGCTCGTGATGAACCTCGAAGACTGGTGTCGCCAAGCCACGCCCCACCCCAACGTTGTCACGATTATTGATGGCATCGAAGCCTTGCCCCAAATTGCCCAGCAGCAGATGACCTGCACAATTACCACCAGCGATTGGGAGCATTTGAAACTAGCGATTCCCAGTGCCGTTGGTGCCATTCGCCAAGTTTATGCCCAGTTGGTGCAACACCTCTTTCAGCGGCCTCAGAATCCCTATGGCGACTATCTACTCACCTGCACAGAACAGCAACCCCTCCTTGATCTGCTCCATCCATGGCCGCAGTCGCTGCCTCCCCAATGGTCGCAATTGCGGGACTACCTCAACCGCAGTGACACAGTCATCTGGGGACGCCGCCATCCCACGGTAGGCTACTTTACCCTCCATGGCCACCCCCTGAATTTGCGTCCCTATTTTCAGGACATTTGGCGCCAAGCCCCCTTTGTCCTCATTGGCAGCGGACCGGACACAGAGCCGCCCCTGGCCTATGTGCAGCAGGAACTAGGGATTGCGCCCCAAACGACGATTAAATTTGCCAGCGATCGCCACAGTGAAGCCATTACCCTTGCGATCGCCGAAGACTTACCCCTACCCAATACCCCAGAATTTGCCCCGGCGGTTTTGCGGCGTCTCTACGATCTCATTGGCATGATTGGCCATCAACGGGCGGTGATCCTGGTCAGCGATGTGCCCCTGCGGGAACAGTTGGCCACCCAATTGGCTGCCCTCTACGGTTCACGGGTACAGGTGGAGACGACGACCCTTGAGACGAACACGATTTTAGTAACGGGGGAAACCTTTTGGCTGCGTCATGGGGCCCAATTGCCCTGCCCGGCGCTATTGGTCTTGACGACGTTGCCCTTCCCCTCCCCGGAAAAAGCAGTGGTGAGTGCCCGCATTGAATGGCACAAACGGCAAAAACAAGACTGGTTTCGTCAGTATCTCTTGCCCGAGTGCTTGACGGTGCTAGATCGTGCCCTTGCCCCTGTACGTCAGGATGATACCTTGGTGGCCATTTTGGATCGGCGGCTGACAGAGCGCAGCTATGGCCGCGAAATTCTCCAGAGTCTCAGTCCCTACAACCGCATCAGGGATCGCGCCCAAGCGCGGCATTGAGTTTGCCGCTGCGAAAGCCCTCCAGATCCAAAGTGACATAGGTAAAGCCAAGGGACTGAAAGTGATTCACCAGTTGCTCAAGATCCGTCATCGTTACAAAGTCAGCAATCTGCTGTTGGGGCACCTCAATGCGAGCGGTATCGCCATGACTGCGAACACGACACAGTTCCCAGCCCTGCTTGCGCAGGTAGTATTCGGCATTGCCCACCCGTTGTAGCTTGGCAAGGGTAATTTCTTCACCGTAGGGAAAGCGCGAACTGAGACAGGGTTGGGCGGGTTTATTCCACCAGGGCAGCCCTAGGGATTTGGCAATTTCTCGCACTTCTAGCTTGCTAATGCCGACTTCGGCTAGGGGCGATCGCACCCCGCGTTCTTTGGCCGCCGCAATGCCCGGACGATAGTCTTGGAGATCATCAGCGTTCACCCCATCAAGAACATACTCATAGCCCCAAGCCTGCGCCAGTTCCCGCAGGCGATCGTGGAGTTCACTTTTGCAAAAGTAGCAGCGATTCACGGGGTTAGTGGCGTAGTTGGGGTTCTCCAGTTCGTGGGTTTCAATGAGTTCGTGGCGAATGCCAATGGCCGCTGCCTGAATGCGCGCATCCTCTAGATCCGCTGGCAATAGGGAAGGGGACACGGCCGTGACCGCCACAGCGCGATCGCCCAAGACATCCTGAGCAACCTTGGCCACGAGGGTACTATCAATGCCACCGGAGTAGGCAATCAGGGCTCGATCCAGTTGACCAATGAGATCGCGTAAGGCCGCTAGTTTGTCCACGCCCATCACCGACCAATTTTCTGAGAATTCTGCTTCTACAGTGTAGCTTAGGGATGGGAGCAGAAGGCTGAGGCAGCCGTTGCCAAACGCTGCGAGTGCTCCCCCCTGCTCTAAAATAAAATCACAAACTGATAACCGCTGATTACTCGGGAGAACCTATGGGAATTTTCAATGGTATTATTGAGTTTCTTAGCAATATCAACTTTGAAGTCATTGCCCAACTCACCATGATTGCCATGATTGGCATTGCAGGGCCAATGATTATTTTCCTGTTGGCCGTGCGTCGCGGCAATTTGTAAGCCATTTCTTTTTCAAAGCTTTGGCAGTCCCCCACGTTTGCGCTAACCGGGCCAAATCCTTGGCCTGCAGCTGATACCAGCGTTGCAATCGTGCCAGTTCTTCGGTCATGCTCAGGGTGGGGGCAAATTCTTCGCAGCCATAGCCCAGATGGCGTAGGATCGCGACCAGCGTACAGGGGGCAATCCAATAGGTCTGACTCCAGGCTAAAAGATTTACTTTAGTCCCTGCGGTGGCCTTGAGCTCATTTTGAATCGAAAGGATGAGGGTTGGTAGGGGGGCGATCGCGGGTCGTTGGTTTCCGACATAGACGATTTCGGGCTGGGCAATGGCCAATAGCCAACGCAAATGGGTCCAAGAGGGCGGCAGCGACCAGAGGATGAGGGTACGACAGCGATCGCGGGGGCGATCGTAATGAATCCTGGCCGTGGTCAAGTTGGGCGGTACCTCAGGGCGGCCATAGCCATAGAGCAAGACAGGGTCGCGCAACTGCGGTAGGAGCGTTGTCAAAGGTGGTAGGGGTTGCCAACTGGGAAGCGGGTGACTCGGTGGCTCGGGGACGTCCCACGCCAGTGAGGGTTTGATGCCCTTCAGTTCGAGTTCCAACTGGGTTTCGCCATTCCAAGTGTGGGCTGTGAGGTGATAGGCAATATCTACCCTGGTCGGCAACGGCAACAATGGTCCCCAGCGCCAAGCCTTGGCGGTCATCTGCTGCCCATTCTGCTCTAGGGTGAGTTTCAGGTGCTCCCCCTGCTGACCCATGGGCGTTTGTTCGCGGATCTTGACCCCGCGACTGCAGAAAATAGGCTGAGGATTCTCACTGCCAAAGGGTTGCAATTGCTCCACTTGAGTGTAAAAGTCCCAGGTCAGTTGCGCAAAGGAGATTTCGGCATCAAGGGTGACCAGGGGACGCAGATCCTCGGGCTTGAGACAGGTTTGGGCAAAGGCCCGCAGGCGATCGCGCCAAGCTGCTAAATGCTCCGCCCGGAGGCTAAATCCGCCGGCCGCCTTATGACCGCCATATTTCAACAGCAAGTCCTTGGTTGCCTCAAGAGCCTCAAAAACATGGAATTCTGGAATACCGCGAATTGAGCCACGAATTGTCGTCTCATCTTCATAGGTGCCAATAAACACAGGTACGCCGTAGCGCTCCACAAGACGGGAGGCCACAATGCCAATGACCCCATGGTGCCAGTTGGGCTGGACAATCACCAAAACCCACTCCTGTTGGGGATCAAAAGCCGTCTCTTCGAGGTGGGCGATCGCCGCCGCTTCAATCTCGGCACAGAGATCCTGACGGCGACGGTTAGTTGCCTCACAGAGGGCTGCCAGCTTCTGAGCCCGGGCTGGATCATCCGTTGTTAACAGTTCAATCACCACTTGCGGATCCCCAATTCGGCCGATGGCATTGATCCGTGGTCCGAGGCGAAACCCGATGGCGGTGGGTTTCAAAGAGGCCTCCTGCTCAGGCAAACAGCGCGCCATCTGCATCAGCGCTTGGACGCCCACCAGGGGAGAGGTGGGAAGGGTTTGCAATCCCTGCTTGACCCAGCGGCGATTCACCCCCGTCAAGGGAGCCAGATCGGCAATTGTGCCCAGGGTACACAGCTCCCGCAAAGGCCGCACCAGTGGCCGCCAGTTGCCCAATCGCTGTGCCAGGGACACAGCAAGGATATAGGCCATCCCCACCCCCGCGAGGGTATGGTAAGGAGAGGTCGGGGAAACGAGTTTTGGATTGAGAATGGCATGGGCAGGCGGCAGTTGCGGCGGCACATCGTGGTGATCCGTCACAATTACCGTCAGTCCCAGTTCCCGCGCCTTAAGAATAGGTTGGAGGGCAGCAATGCCGTTGTCCACGGTGAGAATCAGTTTGACGCCCCGGTCGTAGCACTCCTGCACAATCCGCTCATTGATGCCATAGCCTTCATGCAGGCGCGAGGGAATTTCATAGTCAATGTCTGCTCCCAGATGGCGCAGGGCACGCAACAGCAGGGCGGTACTCGTCATGCCATCAGCATCGTAATCGCCACAAATAGTCATCTTGTCACCGTGGGCGATCGCCCGTTGCAGCAATTCCACCGCTAAATCCAGGTCAGGAAAGACTGTGTTGGGCGGCGGTAGCTCTAGGGTTTCCGGTTCGAGAAACGCCCGTACGGCTGTAGGGGTTGTGAGACCCCGCCGCAAATAAATTTCCGCCAGCGATGAGGGGCAACCCAGCGCCCGCCTCAAGGCGTCACGACACTCAGGATCAATCGGTGGCAAGAGCCAACGTTGCCGGGGAAGAACACCCATGATGCGGAGGGGGGAGATAGGAAAAGCGACAACCCCAATGCTAACTTGAGCATGGCTTTGGTTGACACCCTGAAAAAGTAGAATGATAATCATTACAAATCACTCCAGTTCTTATTTAGCCTGGGTGAACTCCCCAGGCAGTCTTTTGGTGTGAGGCTAGGAGGGCAGTTATGGCAAAATCCCTAACAGCAGTCATCGTGGGTGCTCTTGGCATCAACGTTTTCCTCCTGAATTCAGGAGTTTTTGCTCAGACACTGAATCCACTGCGGGCAAGTGCCAGCATAGGACAGGTGACCTCTGTATCACAGCTTTCTGATGTACGTCCCACCGATTGGGCCTACCAAGCCCTTGCTGCTTTAGTGGAAAAATATGGTTGTATTGCCGGCTATCCCGATGGCACCTTTCGCGGCAACCGCGCCCTGACGCGGTTTGAAATGGCGGCGGCTTTAAATGCCTGCCTCGATGTAATTAGCGATCGCTTTGCCAGCAAAGAAGATCTCGCTACAGTGCAACGGCTCTCTCAGGAATTTACTGCCGAATTAGCCACGCTTCGCGGGCGGGTAGATCAGCTGGAAGCGCGTACTGCCAACCTAGAAGCTCAGCAATTCTCCACAACCACCAAGTTATCCGTGGATGCCGTGATGGCCTTTCAAGCCGGTGGCAATACAGGCCAAGTAGTTGATCCCGTCACGGGGACTGTGTTTGCCGGGGGGGGCTATAACCCCACAGTGATCAGCCGTGTAGAACTGAACCTGAATACCAGTTTCCGCGGTACCGACTTGCTGACCACAACGCTGGAGGTGGGTAACAATGGCGTAGATACCTTTGGGCAAACGGGGATTGGTACCAACGGCCTCCTTGCCGGTGGTTCTGTGGATTATGGCGGTGTTGGAGCAGCTGCGAATCTATTTCGCCTTTTTTATACCTTCAAGCCCACGGCCGACTTGACAATCGGCATAGGCCCGCAGTTTTACCCCAGTGATATTGTGGATACCAACAGCTACGCTAACGATTCATTCACGGATTTTAGTTCCAACTTTTTTATCAACAATCCCCTGATTGTCCCCTTTGCCGTGAATGATCCCGGCGGCGCAGGGGTGAGTATTGAATGGAACCCAGGAGGAGGGTTCTTTACCCTGCGCAGTGTCTATGTTGCCGCCACTGCCAACGCCCCCGGCGGTGTAGCCACAGGGGGGGGCCTGTTTGGCGATCCCTATCAGGGAACTGTGGAATTGGAGTTTGCGCGCGCCTTTGGGGCCAATGAACAAAACAATTTTGCTGTTCGCCTGCAATACACCAACTCCTCGACCTTGAACATCTCCCAAAATGCAGGTGGGGTCAATGCGGAACTGTCCCTGGGCAAGTTTGGCCTCTTTGGGCGCTATGCCTACTCCGATATGAAGCTCTATGGGGATGGAGCCACCATTAATGGCCTAGGGCCCTTTGCCGTCGAGCCGGGTGCCCTTGTCATTCCTGCCGGTGGGCAAGTGAATACTACGGCGCACACATGGATGGTCGGCCTTGCCTACCGGGATTTGCTCACCGAGGGGTCGCTATTGGCGGCGGCCGTGGGCCAGCCCTTTATTAATTCGTTGCCCTCAGCCCCGCAAGTTAATGATGCCACCCAAACGAACTATGAACTCTTTTTCCGCTATCCCCTGAGCGACAATATTTTAATTACACCGGTGTTTATGGCGATAACCAATGCCCACAATCGCTCTGACAGCAGTCCCCTTTTGCAGGGGCTGATCCGCACCACATTTAGCTTCTAGGAAAAGGCCTCCAGTTGTTGTGAAACGGGCGGTAGGATAAAAAAATGCACAATTATGGAACACTTCAAAGTCTATGCTGCATCCGCGTTTAGCTGCTGCCTTTGAGCAGCGTTCGGCTCTCAAGATCATCAGTGGCCTGAACAACTTTGATCGCGATCGCGTGCGGGCGGTCGTGACCGCCGCCGATCAGGGGGGCGCCACCTTTGTGGATATGGCTGCCGATCCTGAACTGGTGCGCCTTGCAAAGGAATTAACAACGCTGCCGGTCTGCGTGTCGGCGGTGGAGCCCTTGCAACTGCTGCAGGCGGTTGCTGCGGGTGCCGATTTGGTGGAAATTGGCAACTACGATAGTTTCTACGCCCAAGGGCGGGTGTTTAGTGCCGAGGAAGTCCTGGCCTTGACGCGCCAAACTCGTGAGCTGCTGCCCCAGATCATGCTGTCGGTGACGGTGCCCCATACGCTGCCTTTAGATCAACAGGTTGCCCTGGCTGAGGCCTTGGTGGCCGCTGGTGCCGATGTGATTCAAACGGAGGGGGGAACGAGTAGCCAGCCCCACCACGGTGGCACCTTGGGCCTGATTGAAAAAGCAGCACCCACATTGGCAGCCGCCTATGAAATTTCCCGTGCTGTTTCGGTGCCGGTGCTGTGTGCTTCGGGGCTTTCGACGGTGACGATTCCGCTGGCGATCGCCGCTGGGGCGGCGGGTGTCGGGGTTGGTTCTGCCGTCAACCAACTCAATAGTGAAGTGGCCATGGTGGCCAGTGTGCGCGCCCTTGCCGAAGCGGTCAACGCTGCCATTGCCCTCCACCGCTAACCCTGTGGTCAACCCCTCTCGATTGGCGCTGGCCTGTGCGAATCGCCTTTTTGAGACGGCGGACAATCGGGAGCGGTTCCTCCAGGCCCTAATGACCCCCCCAGCTT
This sequence comes from Thermosynechococcus sp., assembly GCF_025999095.1. NCBI lineage: Bacteria > Bacillati > Cyanobacteriota > Cyanophyceae > Acaryochloridales > Thermosynechococcaceae > Thermosynechococcus > Thermosynechococcus sp. The sequence goes on from NZ_AP024678.1 coordinate 2,193,789, forward strand.
ATCCGGCCACTGTGCTTTGGTGTGGGGAGCCGGCTGCTTCACTACCTTTTGTGGCCTTACCGCCGCTGTCGTGGCAGCCCCCCTGGGTGAGCCGCTTTGTTGCCGGTAGTCCAACGGGTCAACACCCTCTCCATGCAGCCGGTGCCTATTATTGCCTAGATAGCTCCTCGGTGTTTGCGGCGGTTCCCCTACTCACCCTGCCCCAGGAGCCGTCCTTGGTGATAGATGTGTGTGCGGCGCCTGGCGGCAAGAGCCTCTTGGCGTGGCGATCGCTCCACCCTCGCTACCTCATCTGCAATGAGACCATTGGCAAGCGGGTAGGGATGCTCATTGGCAATCTCAAACGCTGTCGCGTCCACCCCGTAGGCGTCACTGCCTGGGATAGCGAAGTGCTGGCCACTGAATTCCAAGGTACCGCCGATGTCGTGATTGTGGATGCCCCCTGCTCTGGCCAATCCCTGCTGGCCAAGGGACAAAAAGCCGACGGCTGCTTTCATCCATTGACCATTCGCCACAACCAACGGCGACAAAAACGGATTCTAGCGGCGGCAACCGCCCTTGTACGCCCGGGGGGATGGCTGCTCTATAGCACCTGCACCTTTAGTCGGGAGGAAAACGAGGATGTGGCGGCTTGGCTCATGGCAAAGTTTCCGCAGTTGCTGCCTCAACCGGTGCCGGCACTAGCGGCCTATCAATCCCATCTAGCGGCATTCCCCTGCTATCGCCTATGGCCCCACCAGGGGGAAGGGGCGGGTGCCTTTACGATTCTCTGGCAACATCAGGGCAAGGGAGAAGCTCATCCCTTACCGGCATTGGCGGAACGTCGCGCCGTTGGCGATCGCTGGCGCTGGCACTCCAGTTCCCAACCGGCATAGGTGATGGCAGCAAAGGCATTTTGCTCTAAACACTGACCAAAAATGCGACTACTGGCGATCGCCGCGCGTCCCATTAATGTTGCTCCTAGAAGCTGCCCTTGGCGATTGATCACCACTTGCCCTAAACTCTGACCCTCAGGACTAAACTGCTGAATTTCCCAGCATTGAATCGGTCCCCTAAGATACTGCTGCGCTTGCCGCCCATTCCAACCCACACGAGCAATGGGCACAGGTAAGGCAATCCACCACGGTTGACGGTAGTAATCCAGGGGCATGGGTTTTCGCTGTAAAATCTGGCGGGCGATCGCAAAGGCCTCAAAGAACGTCAGAGAGGGCAAATGGTATCCCCGCTGCCAGCTGCCACAGGCATAGACTTGGGGATGACTCGTGCGCCCTTGGGGATTGATCCGCAACCACCCTTGAGCATCCCGCTGCAGGTGTTGCACATTCAAAGCAGTCGGATCAGGCGCTTTGCGCCTTCCCAGGAGCGGAACCCCCCAACCGAGACCACTTAGAGCAGCGTGCAGGCGATCGTTGAACCACGCATCTTCTGTCGTCACAACCGGCAGCCCCTCTCCGTCAGTATCAGGGGCGTTGCCAGACCAGTGGTGCCAACAGGCCCGCTCAATCCTGCTGAGGGCGTCCATATCATGAAAATCCATTGCCGCCGGCGCATCAAGGAGCAAATAGCCTCGCGCATAGAGGCGATCGCCCCCCACCTGAAAATGACAGCGTGGCCGCCAAACAAATTCCCCCACCCCTGTGATCAGATCTACCCCCACCAGTTCCAAAACCCTAGGGGCATAGCGTCGCTGGCCGTGGCCTAGGTGGGCTTGAAAGTGTTGCCAATGCTGAGCATCTAACGTCAGCGGCGGAAACTGCGATAACCACCAGCGTTGCCACTGCCATTGCCACTGCTCGTCAGGCGGGGGGATCACCAAGCCAATCCGCCCCAAAGGGGCACACCGATAGGCAATATCCAAAGCCAAGGGACTGGCCGCAACAATCAGCAAATCATAGTCAAAGCGCATAGGCAATTAAGATAGAAACGACGACACTGGCAGCCCCTATGAAGCCCACCCCCACCTTTAACGCTCATTCTCACCGGCGGCAACGTTTGGCACCCCCTGCGGGAACTGGCCTGCAACCTCTACTGGCTGTGGAACCCACAGGCGATCGCCCCCCTTTGCTGCCTCGACCCAACACTGTGGGAGCAAACACACCACAACCCGATCGCCCGCGGGGAAGACCTTCACCCAGATCATCTTTTGACGGCGGTTGCCGACAATGGCTCTTGGGCCCAGGTGGAACGGGTGATCGGCCAATTTCAAGAATATGCCCAGCCTGTGCAGGCGTAATCCTAGCAAACGCGCACCAACGCACCCCCCGGCGAGCGTAGGAGAGAATCAGGTTGCGATTGACAGATCGGCAAGTGCAGCAAATTTGCCAGATAGTGGCGGTGCTGGTGGGAACCGAGGCAGAGGTGTGGTTATTTGGTTCGCGGGTGGACGATCGCCAAAAGGGCGGTGATGTGGATTTGTTGATTCGGCTCTCCCAGCCCATTGAGAATCCTGCCCTTGTCAGTGCCCGCCTCGGAGCCAAAATCAGCCGTGCTATGGGGGGGCGTAAAGTGGATATTGTCCTCTGGGCACCCAATCTGCAGCGGCAGCCCATCCATGATTGGGCCCGCCAAACGGGAATTCGCTTGCAATGCTAAGTCCGCAACTTCAGGAACGGCTATATCACCTTTGCGAGCTAGTGGAGCGAGAAGTGGCACACCTACAGGTGACCGATCAACGCCTCTTTCAGGAACCCTTTACGGCAGCACGGGCGGCCCAGTTGGAGGAAGACATTGATCTTGCAGAGCGCGTAGATGCTTTTGTGGCGCGCTTTGGCCGCCTTCAAGATACCCTAGGAGGCAAGCTCTTGCCCGCCTATCTCGGTGCCTTTGGCGAACCGGTGGCGACGTTTTTGGAAAACCTTGACCGTGCTGAGCGGCTTGGCCTTGTGCCCGATGCAGAGGCTTGGTTTACCATGCGGCAACTGCGCAATCAAATGGTTTATGACTACATTCGAGATGCGGCTGTTTTAGCCACTAGTTTGCAAGCCGCCCATGAGTTTGTGCCTGTCTTAATTGAAACTGCTACTCGGTTGTGCCAACGCATCAAACAGGTGTCCTCCTTCTAAGCGGCCTATGGGATCGCCCCCACCAAAAACGGTTGTTGATCTACCCACCGTCACCCTTACCCTCGAAAGTCAAGGGAAAACGCTGACCTACTCCCTGACCCAACCAGAGCATCGCTTGGGGCGCGATCACCAGTGGGCGGATTTGGTGGTGCCTGATGATCCCCTGTGGTCAGTGATTTCCGGCCGCCATGCCGTTTTTAAGCAACAGGGGGCAACCTACTCCCTCTGGGATGGAGATGGCCACCAACGCCGCAGCACCAATGGCACCTTCTACAACCGACGCCGCATCGGCATTGAAGAGGGCTTTGCCCTCGGGGAAACCCTCCGCCTAGAAATTGGCCAAGACCCGAAAAACAAAGTGCAATTGCTGGTCCAGATCCAGTTTGCGGGAACCGCCAGTCCACCACCCTTACCGCAGCAGCGCCGCCTTGTCCTCAAAACCCTCAAGGAATGGCCGCTGACTTTAGGGCGCCAAGGGAGCAATAGCTATCAGCATTGGCAACTGGATGCCCCCACGGTGTCCCTGCGCCACGCCAGCATTGATCGCACCAGTGCGGGTCTCTACGTTCTGAGGGATTTGGGCAGCAGCAACGGCACCTATGTCAACGCCAAACTCCTAAAGGCCCCCTACACCCTGCGCAATGGGGATCAGATTCGCATTGGGCCCTTTGTCCTTCTCTACCGCCATGAGACCCTAGAAATTACGGATCAGGGCAGTCATCTTCGCATTGATGCTTGGGGATTGGAACGACGGGTAAAAACGCCAGCGGGCGATCGCCCCCTCTTACAAAATGTTTCCTTTGTGGCAGAGCCGAGACAACTTGTGGGTATTGTCGGTGGCAGTGGTACGGGGAAATCCACCCTCTTAAAAGTGCTGATGGGGCTAGAGCCGCCCCAGGAAGGAGAGGTGCTGCTCAATGGTTTGAATTTGCATCGCCATCTTGGCACCTACCGCCACCAAATCGGTTATGTCCCCCAAGAGGATATTGTCCATGCCCGCCTCACGGTGGCCGAAGTCCTCAATTATGCGGCGCAACTGCGCTTACCTGCCGATACCGATGCCCAAAACCGCAGGGCAGCAATTGAGCAAGTTCTTGAGCAGGTGCAGTTAAGGGGCACCGAACAGCAACTGGTGGCCAGCCTCAGTGGCGGTCAGCGCAAGCGGGTGAGTATTGCCGTTGAGCTATTGGCCAATCCCAAGCTCTTTTTCCTGGATGAACCCACCTCGGGTCTGGATCCGGGGCTAGACTTTTTGCTGATGCAGTTGCTGCGGCAATTGGCGGATCAAGAACGCACAATTGTTTTGGTGACCCACGCCACCAGCCATGTGTATTTGTGCGATCGCCTACTCGTGCTTGGTCCCGGCGGGCGTCTTTGCTATTTTGGCCCGGCCGATGAGGCTCGTCAATTCTTTAGTCCAACGGGCGATCGCCCCCTGAATTCTGTGGCTGAAATTTATGCCCTCCTAACTCCCGAAAATAGTGCTGCATGGAGTCAACAATTTCGCCAATCTGCCCACTATGAACGCTACCTTGCCGGCCACCTCAGTATCGGGCCCCACTACGAGAGTACCAGTGTTTTGGGGGCGGAGAGTCGTGCCAATGCCGAAGCACCACCGCAGCAGCCGGCACCACCTCACCTCTACCAATGGCGGGTATTGTGTCAACGCCAGTGGCAACTCCTGTGGCGCGATCGCCTCAGCCTTGTCTTAAATTTGATCGGTGTCCCTATTGCCCTGCTGCTCACCCGCTTTGCCATCGATCGCTCCCCCTTTGTGCCCCAAGATCCCCCCGGTCTGCTGCAAGCGGCTCAAACCCTGCGCATTCTCTTTGTCTTTACCTGTGCCTGTCTTTGGGTGGGACTCTCGGGCTGGGCGCAGGCCTTGATCACAGAGGTGGCCATCTACCGCCGCGAACGCCTTGCCAATCTCAGTCTCTGGGCCTACATGGCAGCCAAACTCACCCTTGGCAAGGGCATGGCTTTGGCACAAACGCTGCTCATTACCCTGGTGGGACTGTTGGCCTTTGGTCTGCCAAAGGGTGCCCTCCTCCCTTGGCCGCTAGGGTTTGGCATCACCACCTTCCTGACCCTAGTGGCGAGTCTCTGTTTGGGGCTTTTGATCTCCGCTGCCGTGAATAATAGCGATCAAGCAAGCAAGGTTTTACCGCCGTTGCTCCTGCCGCAAATTATCTTTGCCGGCGTCCTCTTTAAGCTCACGGGCGTTGCAACGGCTCTCTCTTGGCTGACGATTGGCCGTTGGGCCATGGGAGCCTATGGCGCCCTCATGGATGTCAATGGGATGGTGCCACCGCCTTTGGATTTTGGCCTTTTTGAACCACCGCCCCAGCCCTTTGATCCAACGCCTGTCTATGCCCCCACTTGGGATAATCTGCTGCTGAATTGGGGAATGCTGATTCTCCACAGCCTCATTAACACGGGGGTAGCCACCTATTTGCAGCGCCGCAAAGGCTAGCACCGCCTGTGCAAGCTGCTGCTGTACCTTCCGCATATTTACCTATTGCGATGTCCCCCAATAGTAAGGGAAGATCTAATAAATTAACCAAAATTTTTCCTTCTAAAGCGAGACCCCTGCCGCACCCATGGAGACTGATGTCGTTTCCCTGTACGGGCGCGATTACATTCCCATTGTCGCCCCACCCCTGCCGGCCACCAAGATTCAAACCCACCCCAAAACCGTTCCCGTTCTCAAGGATGATGATGTGCTGCTCATCTGTGATGAGTTGGGGAATATCTGCAATGATGAACAGCAAACGGCGATTACAGGGCTCTTTTGTCAAGATACCCGCTTCCTCAGTCAAGCGGAGTTGCGGGTGGGGGGCGATCGCCCAGTGCTTCTAAGTTTTCACTGTACGGGTAGCCACGCCCTCAAGGTAGTGTGCACCAACCCCAAACAGTCCAACGTACCAGCGGAAGCGTTGGCGATCGAACGATGCCTCGTTGTGCGCGGTGCCCTTTTTGAAACGATTCTGATTACCAACCACCAAGTACAGCCGGCAGTGGTGGATATTCAACTTACCTTTGCCGCAGACTTTCAGGATTTATTTGAAATTCGCCAATACGGTGGTGGTCGCCCCCAGCGGGGACAGAGGTTGCAACCCGTCGGTTGTGAATTACGCCACACCAAGGGACGCGCCGATCTCTGCTTCGCCTATCAAGGTCTTGATGGTGCCCTGATGGAGACCCAAGTGCAGTTCTTGGGCACTCCCCCTGACCGTCTTGATGACACCACAGCCACCTGGCACCTCAAGCTCGAACCCCAAGGCTACCACAGTATTCACTATTGCGTCCGTCCCTTTACCAATGGGGCACCTACGGCACAGGTAGTAGTTCCTTCCTCCCTAGCGGCTGCGGATCAAGCGGCTCGAGAGGAACGGCAACAATGGTGGTCAGACTGTACAGAAATCGTGACCTCGAATCCGCAGTGGAATCGCATCCTGCGGCGGGGGATGGCGGATCTCTATATGCTGTTGCAGTCCTTTGGCCATGGCAAGGTTTTGACTGCGGGTATTCCTTGGTTTGCGACGCTCTTTGGTCGCGACTCAATTATTTCAGCCATGCAAACGCTGATCCTCAATCCGGCGATCGCCCGTGATACGCTGCGCACCCTTGCCCACTACCAAGGCAGGGAGGTCTGTCCGGAGCGCGATGAGCAACCGGGGAAAATTCTCCACGAGCTGCGCTTTGGCGAAATGGCACGCAATCGCGAAATTCCCCATACCCCCTACTACGGCACCGTGGATGCCACCCCCCTCTGGCTGATGCTCTACGGCGACTACTATGCGTGGACAGGCGATCGCGCCACCTTAGAGCAGTTATGGCCCCATGCCCTTGCTGCCATGGCTTGGATTGATCAACAGATGGCTGCCACGGGCTACCTCAGCTACAATCGCCAAGCCGCCAAGGGGATTGACAACCAGGGCTGGAAGGACTCCGGTAACTGCATTGTCAACCGCCGCGGCGAACTTGCCCAGGGTCCCATTGCCCTCTGTGAAGTCCAAGGCTATGTCTATGCCGCCAAAACTCGCCTCAGTGTCATTGCTCACGCCCTGGGCTATGGCGAGTGGGGCGATCGCTGGCAGCGGGAGGCCACCGACCTCAAAGCGCGCTTTAACCGCGACTTTTGGCTGGAATCCGACGGATTCTATGCCCTTGCCCTCGACGGTGACGGTCGGCGGGTGGATAGTCTCACTTCCAATGCTGGCCAATGTCTGATGACAGGGATTTGTGACCCCGAGAAAGCCCAACGGGTGGGGCAACGGCTGCGGCTACCGGATCTGTTCAATGGTTGGGGGATTCGTACCCTGAGCAGCACCTCCCCAGCCTACAATCCCATTGGCTACCACTTGGGGTCAGTGTGGCCCCACGATACCAGCCTGATTGCCTTTGGTCTGCGGGCAATTGGCGATAGTGACTTTGCCCTGACTCTTGTGGATACCCTGTTTGATATGACCTGTCGGCAGCCGGATTTGCGCCCCCCAGAACTGTTCTGTGGCTTCGATCGCCAGACCTATCCCCAGCCCGTACAGTACCCAGTGGCCTGCTCCCCCCAAGCTTGGGCAACCGCCAGCCTCTTCCAGTTCATCCAGATCATGGTTTGGCCACTTGTGGATGCCCCCCAAGGCAAATTCTTGCTCCACCAGCCCCTGTTGCCCGCCAGTATCGAGGAACTCCACATTCGTCATCTGCGCCTCGGCGAGAGTCGCGTTGAGCTGCGGCTTTGGCGCACCGGTGAGAAGGGCTGTGACTGGGAACTCCACACCGCGTAACGAAGCGTAACTTGGCGCGATCGCCCTCGCTAAAGTAGAGGTGGCTCAGTTCCCACCTTCTGGAGCGCGAGTAACAGCATGACCCGAACCACGGCCTACGACATTTGGCGCGCCGGTCATCAGCCCCTGCGTCCCCTCTTTGCCCCCAAAAGTGTTGCTGTCATCGGGGCCAGCGAAAAAGAAGGCAGTGTTGGCCGCACCCTGCTGTGGAATTTGATTCAAAGCCCCTTCGGCGGCACCGTCTTTCCCGTTAACCCACGCCGCAGTTCTGTGTTGGGCATCAAGGCCTATGCCAGTGTGACGGCTATCCCGGAAGCGGTTGATCTGGCAGTCATTGCCACCCCTGCGGCTACAGTGCCAGCGGTGGTGGCCGAGTGCGCCGCCGCAGGCGTCAAAGGAGCCATTATTGTTTCAGCCGGGTTTCGCGAAGTAGGGGCAGCGGGACTGGCTCTTGAGGAAGAGATTTTAACCATTGCTCGTCAGGCGCGGATGCGCATTATTGGCCCCAATTGTCTAGGGGTGATGTGTCCGCCCACGGGTTTGAATGCCACCTTTGCCGCCAGAATGGCGCGATCAGGGCATGTTGGCTTTCTCAGTCAAAGCGGCGCCCTGTGCACCTCAATTTTGGATTGGAGTTTACAGGAGAATGTCGGCTTTAGTGCCTTCGTCTCCATTGGCACGATGCTGGATGTGGGCTGGGGTGACCTCATCTACTACCTAGGCGATGATCCGCAAACCCGCTGCATTGTTATCTATATGGAATCTTTGGGGGATGCGCGATCCTTCCTCTCAGCTGCGCGGGAAGTGGCCTATATCAAGCCCATCATTGTCATCAAAGCCGGACGGACTGCTGCCGCTGCCCAGGCCGCCGCTTCCCATACAGGGGCATTGATGGGATCCGATGCAGTGGTGGATGCAGCACTAGAACGCTGTGGGGTGCTGCGGGTGGAAACCATTGAAGATTTGTTTGACATGGCAGAGGTTTTGGACAAGCAATCACGTCCCAAAGGCCCCCATCTGACGATTCTCACCAATGCTGGCGGCCCGGGGGTCTTGGCTACTGATGCGCTGATTCGGGCGGGGGGCAAACTGAGTTCTCTCTGTGCGGATACCCTACAGGCACTGAATCAAGTGCTCCCCCCCGCTTGGAGCCACGGCAACCCCGTGGACATTTTGGGGGATGCAACCGCCGATCGCTACCTCAAGGCACTGCAACACTGTGAAACGGATGCCAACAGTGACGGCCTACTAGTGATCCTCACTCCCCAAGCCATGACGGATCCCTTGGCGGTCGCCCAAGATCTTGCCACCTATGCCCAAAACCGTCCCAGTGGTGCCAAGCCGATTCTGGCCAGTTGGATGGGGGGCAACACCGTGAAACCAGGGGAAGCCATTCTCAACCAAGCGGGCATTCCCACCTATGCCTATGCCGACACCGCTGCCCGCATCTTTAGCTATATGTGGCGCTATAGCGACCACTTGCAGGCACTATACCAAACGCCCGCTTTGCCCTTGACCACCACCCCCCCGAATCGAGAGTCTGTCAGTCAACTGTTTGAGCAAGTGCGCCGTGAGGGACGGACCCTGTTAACGGAGTGGGAAGCCAAGGCTGTTCTTGCTGCCTATGGCCTGCCAGTGGTGGAAACCTGTATTGCCCGCAGTGCAGCAGAGGCAGTGGCGGCCGCCGATCGCCTCGGGTATCCCGTGGTTCTCAAGCTCTATTCACCAACAATTACCCACAAAACTGATGTTGGGGGTGTCGCCCTCAATCTTCCCGATGCTGCTGCCGTCATCACTGCCTACCAACAAATTGAGAAAAATGTCACCACTGCGGCGGGAGCGGGTCATTTTGCTGGCGTCACTGTGCAGCCGATGATTCCATGGCAAGGGTTTGAGCTCATTGTGGGCAGTTCCACCGATGTTCAATTTGGCCCAGTGATTCTCTTTGGCACAGGCGGACAGTTGGTGGAAGTTTTGGAGGATACAGCGATCGCCCTGCCCCCCTTGAACACCACCCTAGCGCGGCGCCTCATTCAGCAAACCAAAATCTCCCGTGCCTTTGCTGGCGTGCGGGGCTGGCCAGCCCTTAACCTTGCTCTGCTTGAGGATCTGCTCGTACGCTTTAGTCTGCTGGTGGTGGAGCAACCGTGGATCAAAGAAATTGACATCAATCCCCTGCTGGTGGCACCCCCCGATCGCCTACTGGTCTTAGATGCTCGCATTGCGCTCCACCAAGAGGAAAGCATGTTTGTCAAGCCGGCAATTCGTCCCTATCCCAGCCAATACGTCAGTCCGTGGCAGTTGCGCGATGGTACCCCAGTGCTGATTCGCCCCATTCGGCCAGAGGATGAACCCTTGATGCGCCAGTACCATGCCACCCTCTCGGAGCAGAGTGTCTATTTGCGCTATTTCCACCTGATGAAGTTATCGCAGCGGGTTGCCCACGATCGCCTGGTGCGCATCTGTTTTGTGGACTACGACCGCGAGATAGCCCTTGTGGCGGAACACCAGGGGGCCGCGGGTATTGAAATTATTGGCGTTGGCCGCCTTAGCAAGGATCACTTTAGTCCCACGGCGGAGTTTTCGCTGTTGATTAGCGATCGCTGGCAGCGGCAAGGCCTTGGGACTGAATTGCTGCAGCGGTTGATTCAAATCGGCCGCGATGAAAAGCTGCGGGCAATCCACGCCTATGTTCTCAAGGACAACGAGGGGATGATCCGTATTTGCCGCAAACTAAACTTTGAGTTGACTGCCGGCGATGATCCCAGTGTTTGGTTTGTGCAGCTGACTCTCTAGGAGTGGCCTTGAGGGAACATTGCCGTAGGACAATAGTTGCCGTTGAGTCTATTGCGGAAATCGTCGGACAGAGTGGATAAAATAATGCGGATTGGTGTCATTGGTGGGGGTCAGTTGGCTTGGATGCTGGCACTGGCGGCCAAGGAGATGGGACTTTCCCTGTGGGTCCAAACGCCTGCCGCAACGGATCCCGCCGTCGCGGTTGCCGATGGCGTGTGCTATGGGGCGATCGCCGATGGGGCCACCACAGCACGACTGGCTGAGCACGTTGATGTGATTACCTTTGAGAATGAGTTTGTTGATCTGGAGGGACTGCAGCACCTTGAGCAGCGGCGGGGGTGTTTTTATCCCCGCTTGGCTACTTTAGCTCCTCTGCTGAACAAATACCAGCAGCGGCGCTTTTTACAGGCCCTGGGGATTCCTGTACCGGAGTTCACCTATTTGGGCGATCGTCCCCCCAGCCTTCCCTGTGTGATTAAAGCCTGTCGCCATGGCTACGACGGCCAAGGGACGTTTGTCATTAGCGATCGGCAGGCCTGGCAACAGTTTCAGCAACGCTGGCCAGAGATTCCGCCCCAAGGGTTTTTGGTGGAAGCCTTTGTGCCCTATGTTAAAGAACTGGCAATCATGGCGGCGCGATCGCCCCAAGGGGAGATTGCCCTTTATCCGGTGGTGGAAACGCAGCAGGTGGATGGCATCTGTCGCTGGGTGATGGCTCCTGCTGCCATTGCCCCCCAAGTCAGTGAGCAAATTCAGCAGATTGCCCGCCACATCCTGACGGCCCTTGATGGCGTGGGTATCTTTGGCATTGAGTTTTTCCTAATGGCCACGGGGGAAGTACTGGTGAATGAAATTGCCCCCCGCCCCCACAATTCCGGACACTACACCATTGATGCCTGTGTCACGAGTCAATTTCAGCAGCATTTGCGCGCCATTACTGGCCAGCCCTTGGGCAGTCCCGCCCTGCAGGTACCCGCGGCCGTCATGGTCAATCTCCTCGGCTTAGCCGAACCGCAGGTTGACTATGGGGCAAAATGTGAGGCCTTGGCAGCTCTCCCCCACGCGCACCTGCACTGGTATGGTAAACGTCAAACCTATGCGGGTCGCAAATTGGGGCATATCACCGTTCTTTTGGAAGACCCAGCGGCAGCAAGGCCAATCATCCAGCAAATTGAAGCCATCTGGTATAGTACGCCTGTTACTGTGTGATTGTTCCTGCGAATGCGTTTTCACTCCTTTGCGCAGCCATTGGATCGAGCCGCTTTGAGCGTCTTCCTTGGGGCGCTGGTGCTGACCCTTTTGCTTTTATGGGGGGGCGATCGCACCCAGCCCCAAGTGCGGGAATTTTCATGGCAAAACCGCGATGTAGGAGCCGACGATCGCGCCTTTATCCTCACCTTTAATCGGCTGATGGATTGGTCCTCGGTGGCAACACATCTCAAGATTGAGCCACCCCTTGAGGGGAAGGCCAGTTGGTCAGGGCGCCGTTTTGCCTACACGCTGACGCAGCCGCTTCCCTACGGTCAAGCCTTCAAAGTCTCCCTAGCGGATGCCGTTTCTGTGCCCCAAGGGAAACCGATCAAACCCTTTCAGGGGCAGTTTCGCAGCCGCGATCGCGTGCTGGTCTATCTTGGCTCTGGGGCCGAAGAGGGCCGCCTCATCCTCTATAACCTGACGCTGCAACAAAAGATATTCCTCACTCCCCCCAATCTGCGGGTGTTTGATTTTCAGCCCTATCCCGCCGGCGATCGCATTCTCTTTAGTGCAGGCGAGCGGGGCGAGCAAATGGGCTTTGACCCTCAACTGTACACCGTCACCACCGGGCTATACTTCAATGCCCCTGATACCCCCCGCCGTCAACCTCGACCCGTGGGCGAAATTTCCCTGATCCTTGACAACAGCGAATATCAAAATCTGCGCTTTCAGTTGGCCAATGACGGCAGCAAAATTGTGGTGCAACGGGTGAATCGTCTCCAGCCTGCGGATAGCTCCCTGTGGCTCCTCGATGAAAATTTTCAGCCCCGCCGCCTCAACCAAGCCGCCGCTGGGGAGTTTCGCATTGCTCCCGACAACCAGCATTTAATCATTGCCCAAGGGCAGGGATTGGCCATTGTGCCCCTAGAAGCCACCAATGGTGAGAGTAACTTTGACTTTTTGCCCCAGTATGGCATGGTGCTGGATTTTAGCCGCGATGGACGACAAGTGGCCGCCGTAAAGTTTAACCCCAACTTCTCGCGATCGCTCTATGTGGTGGACATTTTTGGCGAGCATAGGGAGTTGCTGACCATCAACGGGTCAATCATTGCTGGTCAATTTGATCCCCAGGGGAAATTTCTCTATGCCATTCTCACCCGCATCGAAGGGGAAGGCAATTACCGCGAAGTTCCCTATCTAGCCCTCCTTGATCTGCAAACTAAAAAACTGTTCAAACTCAAGGATTTTGACCCGCAGCAGGAGCTATACCTGAGCTTGGCACCCGATGGCCGTATATTGGCCGTTGACTCTGTTGAGGGACGCGAAATTCCCAATGAGGTCAATAATCGCGATCTGGACAGCGAAACTGCGCCAGTCAACCCCCGTCCCAGTGACCTGGTAGAACTGCCCACTGCCCCCCCAGGATCACCCCCGCCACCGCGTCAACTGCCTGCCCAACAGCATCAAATTTCGCTTCTCCCCCTAAAATTAGATCAAGATAAAATCGTCGTTGGGATGCCAGAACCTTTGGCACCCGGCTTGCAAGCACGGTGGTTACCTTAACAATGGCAGCAACAACGGGTCGGGTTGTCCTCAATCACTCTACGCACATTGAAGGCTTGATTCCCGTCTTGGAAAAATTAGCCAAAGTGGCGGGGATTAGGACACTGACGCCCGGTGTCATTGCTCCTGTCAAAGGTAAATCCCCCCATCTGCACCTACGGGTTTCGGTGCCCATCAAAGGCGGCTTTAAGGTGATTGCCCGCCGCGGCAAAACCGTGCAGGAAGTCTTTGTTGTCACCCAGCTCAGTGAAGCTGAATTGAAGGCGGCCATTGATGCCGTGCTGGCCTCTAAATAAGCCATGCTCAACTCCATTGGCCAAGGCCTTGGGAATGAAACGAGCCGCCTGATTTTGCGACGCTTAGGGGAGGCCCTGATTACGCTGCTATTGGCCTCGGCGTTAAGTTTTGCCATTATGCAACTGGCACCGGGCAATTATCTCGACAATCTCAAGGCAGATCCGCAGATTTCTTTGGAACGTTTGCAGGAGCTGGAGCGGCAATTTGGTCTCGACAAGTCACCTGTAGAGCAATACTTTCGCTGGCTGTGGCAGATTATTCGCTACGGCAACTTTGGTACGAGTTTTGTTTATCAGCGATCGGTGGCCTCCCTATTGTGGGAGCGAGTACCCGCCACCCTTCTGCTCTCCTTAAGTTCGATTCTGCTGACTTGGGGGTTAGCCATTCCCTTAGGGATTTGGGCAGCGGTGACTCAAGATCGTTGGAGCGATCGCCTGCTGCGGGTCGTCAGCTACATTGGCCAAGGGTTTCCTAGCTTCATTACCGCCCTCTTGCTGCTCTTTCTTGCCCAAAGTACCCCCTTGTTTCCAGTGGGGGGGATGACCAGCCTGTTTTACGATGATCTTCCCTGGTGGGGCAAAATCCTCGACATTGGCTGGCATCTGATTTTGCCGAGTGTGGCGCTCACCCTCACGAGCTTTGCCGGCCTGCAGCGACTGATGCGCGGCAATTTACTGGATGTGCTGCGCCAAAACTACATTCAAACCGCCCGCGCCAAGGGCCTGCCCGAATCACGGGTAATTTATGTCCATGCTCTGCGCAATGCCGTGAACCCCCTGATCACGCTCTTGGGGTTTGAATTTGCCAACCTCCTCAGTGGTGCCTTTATTGCCGAGTTTTTCTTTAACTGGCCGGGTCTTGGTCGCCTGATTTTACAGGCAGTGACGGCTCAAGATACTTATGTGGTTATGGCCAGTCTCATGATGGGAGCAGTGATGCTGATTGTCGGCAACCTCCTTGCGGATTTACTCCTAAAATGGGCGGATCCAAGGATTAGGTGAAGGGGCTCCTTGACCAATCCTGCGGCGTCAATGGTGAATCGGACCGGAAGCAACTCTGTACAATAGAGCAAAGAACAATCTGAGGCAGTCAGCTATGGGTCTAAACGTCGTTCATCTGGTGGGTCGTGTCGGCATTGATCCCGAAGTGCGCTATTTTGAGTCAGGGAATGTGAAGTGTCGGCTGACATTGGCAGTGAATCGCCCCACCAAGGAAGATCAACCCGATTGGTTTAGCTTGGAAATTTGGGGCAAAACGGCTCAGGTGGCTGCTGACTATGTGCGCAAAGGCACGCTCCTGGGCATTAAGGGCAGTCTCAAGTTTGATCGCTGGCAAGACCGCAATACGGGTGCCGATCGCTCCTCGCCCGTGATTTTGGTTGACCGCATGGACATCCTCAGTTCTAAGCGGGATACCGACCCCAGTGCTGTTCCGGCCGGCTATGTGCCAGAAATGTAGGGAAGGGAGATAATCAAGCGACCAGTGCGTCCAATAACTCCAATAATGTTGTCCCGATCGCTGCTGCCATGCCTAATCCTGCTCGAGATCTTTGGCAGTCGGTGACCCAAACCGTCACCCAAGCGGTGCAGACGGTTCACTCTCGCTTTGATTGGCAACAGGTCTCCCTGCGGGAAAATGCCCGCACCCCTGAACTATGGGTGGAGTACCGAGGTCAACGGCAAGTCTTTCCCTTAGTTGGCGATCGCTACATTCTTGGCCGTAGTCAGAGTCGCGCCGACATTGTGATTGAGGCAGAGATTGTCAGTGGTACCCATGCCCGCCTAAAACGGCTCACTCCCACAGGCGTCTTTCAAATCCAAGACCTAGATTCCACCAATGGCATCTATCGCCAACGGCAGCGCCTACAAACCAGTGAACTGCACCACGGCGATGTCATTACCTTAGGCCCCCCAGAAGTCAAAGGCGCTGTTACCCTCCGCTTCCACAATCCACCCCCCCCTTGGGTTCGTGTTCTCACCTACAGCATTGGGGGGGCGATCGGCCTCAGTGGCCTGGTCATGGGATTACTTGCTGCCGAAGCTAGCAAAGTGGCGGTGCGTCCCCTATCCCCCATTGAGCAAGGCCCGATTATTCTCCTCGATCGCCAAGGGGAACTGATCAATCCAGTGGACGATCACCCCCACCGTGAACTTAAGGCCCTCAATGGTTTTTCCCCCTACTTGGTTCATGGGGTTCTGGCCTCTGAGGATGTTCGCTACTATTGGCACTTTGGGGTGGATCCCATCGGCATGGCGCGGGCCATTGTCACCAATCTACTCACACGCCAAACCCGCGAAGGTGCCAGTACTCTCTGCCAGCAACTAGCACGGACCCTTTTTCGCTCCCAAGTCGGTACGGAGGACAGTTTAGGCCGCAAATGGCGAGAAATGGCGGTTGCTCTGAAGTTGGAATTTTTCTACAGCAAAGATGAGTTGCTTTTGGCCTACCTCAACCGTGTCTATTTGGGCATGGGCAATCGTGGCTTTGAGGATGCGGCTCAATTCTACTTTGATAAGCCCGCCAAAGACCTGACGCTGAATGAGGCGGCCACGCTGGTGGGGATTCTGCCTGCACCCAACCGTTTTAATCCTGTGCGCGACTACGATGCGGCGGTGGATTACCGCAATCGGGTCATTTTGCGCATGGTGCAGCAGGGCTACATCAGCAAAGAAGAGGGCGATCGCGCCCGGCGCTCCCGGATTGAAATTAGCCCCAAGGCACGGGACTTGCTTAACTCCCAACGCTTTTCCTACTACACAGACCACACCTATCAAGAACTCGCCCAACTGCTGGGGGAGGAACTGGCTCAGGAGGGCAACCTCATTGTCGAAACCGGCCTAGACCCCCGCTGGCAAGAACTGGCCGAAACCAGTCTGCGCCATTTCATCAGTAGCACAGGCAGCACCTATGGGGTGCAGCAAGGGGCCTTAATCACCCTCCAGCCCAGTAGTGGCCTCATTCGTGCCCTTGTGGGGGGTGTGGACTACCAAAAAAGCCAATTTAACCGTGCTACCCTTGCCCTGCGCCAGCCCGGTTCGACCTTCAAGGTGTTTGCCTATACTGAAGCGCTCATCAAAGGACACACCGCCGGCGAAACCTTTTCCTGCGCCCCTGTCTTCTGGCAGGGACAACAATTCGAGGGGTGTCGTGGCGGTGGTGGCGCTATGGATCTAGCCACGGGGTTGGCTCTTTCTGAAAATCCCATTGCCTTACGCCTTGCCCAAGCCGTGGGTTTAGAAGCCATTATCCGCTTGGCCAGAGCTATGGGAATTACGACACCGCTGCAAGCGGTGCCCGGCCTTGTCCTTGGTCAAAGTGAGGTAACCCTTCTGGAAATGAGTGGGGCCTTTGCCGTGCTCGCCAATGAAGGACAGCGCATTCCACCCCATACCATTGTGTCAGTGCGCGATGGCGGTGATTGTAAACGTGCAAACGACTGGCAGACCTGTCGCCTCATCTATGCGGCCAAGGCGGAAACGCCCCCACAAGTTCTCAGTCCGGCGATCGCCAACGAAATGACCCACCTACTCACCGCTGTTGTGAGCCGGGGGACGGGGCGTGCTGCCGCACTTGGCCCGCCAGTAGCAGGCAAAACCGGCACGACGAATGATGGCCGCGATCTCTGGTTTATTGGTTACCTGCCCACCGCCGATGTTCTCACTGGTATTTGGCTAGGCAATGATGACAATAGCCCCACCCAAGGCAGTAGTGGGCTGGCGGCTGCCCTTTGGGGTGAGTATATGGCACGTCTCCTAACTTACCTAAATTAGTTTTCCTTTGGGAAAAAGCGCACCGCTTCAGCTGCCACTTTCACAGCAGTACCAATGGGAATATCCACAGCCAGGGGCTGGCGGGCATGGAGTTCTTGGCCGGAGGGCAGTTGAATGCAGTAGCGATACTCGCGACCGAGAAACTGGCGATCGCGAATCACAAAGCAACTCGTGGCCTCAGTGTCTGGGTGCAACTGCAGATCCTCTTCGCGGATCATCACTTCCCCTTCCCCCTGAGCTAGGG
The DNA here is from genome assembly GCF_025999095.1 of Thermosynechococcus sp. Taxonomy (NCBI): domain Bacteria; kingdom Bacillati; phylum Cyanobacteriota; class Cyanophyceae; order Acaryochloridales; family Thermosynechococcaceae; genus Thermosynechococcus; species Thermosynechococcus sp. The sequence goes on from NZ_AP024678.1 coordinate 2,211,502, forward strand.
CTTCCCAAAGGGGAAATGTGCCAACATCCGTGCGCACTTGAGAGCCGTCGGCCCAGGCCGGTAAAAAGTTGGCTTGGGTAATGAACCCCGCTACAAACCGCGAGGCAGGGCAGCGATAGATCTCTTCAGGGGTACCCACCTGCTCAATTTTGCCCTGGCGCATCACCGCCAAGCGATCCGACAGACTCAGAGCCTCCTCCTGATCGTGGGTGACAAAAATGGCTGTCGTGCCAGTTCCCTTGAGGATCCGGCGCAATTCCTCCCGCAGTTGCAGCCGCACCTGGGCATCAAGATTACTCAGGGGTTCATCGAGGAGAATCACGGCTGGCTGGGGGGCGATCGCCCGGGCCAAGGCCACTCGCTGCTGCTGTCCACCAGAAAGTTCATGGGGATAGCGCTTTTGCATTCCCTCTAGGTGCACCAGGGCCAAAACCGCTGCTACTCGCTCCTGAATTTGCGGCTTACTCAGGCGTTGTTGTTGCAAACCAAAGGCAATATTCTCAGCCACCGTTAGATGGGGAAACAGGGCAAAATCCTGAAAAACCATGCCCAAGGACCGCTGTTCTGGCGGTATAAACACATTTGCCCCTACGACACAGCGATCGCCCACCCTAATTTCCCCAGCATCTGGCGTGTCCAGACCGGCAATTAGGCGCAGTAACGTTGTCTTGCCACAACCCGACGGCCCCAATAGGCCCAGAATTTCCCCCTCCTGGACAGAGAGGCTGAGATCGCGAATTGCCGGAAAACGCTCAAAGGACTTGTGTAAATGGGCAACCTGAACAGCCGTTTTCAGCGTTGACAGCAGGGAAAGTGTAGTCATGGGCACCCAGAAAGTGAACCTTCTGCAAGCAGTAAAGCCAAGGAGCACCTACTGCATTAGGAATTATTTGCAGTAATCAGCGCTGCTCCCAATTCTGGCACAAAAGTGCTCACTTGTTGCAGAATTTTGGCAATTGCCACAGTCTCTTTCTGGGTTGCCGTTTCCCCCTAGCTGGCATTGAGAATTCGCTGCACAATTTGTAGACCCGTCACCGCTTGCCAACCAAAAAGGACCACCAAAAACAGATTTAGGGTCATGTGCAAGGCACGAGCCACCTCACTGCCCTTTTGCATGAAGGGGGTTAAGCTCGCCGAAATCGCAACCAATGCTGTCATTGCTAGCCCCACAATCAAGTGCGGCCCGACAAACAGCTTGCCATTGTTAATGTAGGTAACCGCCATCCCGCCAATCGTCCCCATGACCATCAAGGCCAGTAAGATGGCGCCCACTTGGTGGTGTTTGACATTCACCTTAGCTTGGATCAGGGCTTTCTTTTCCTCACCGCTGAGGGTGCGCAGGCGACGGGTTTGTATCCCTAAATACATGGCGTAGAGCGTGAGCGCAAAAAGAATCCACATCAGGACCGGGTGGGCAAAGGTAATCACCGGCTTAAGAGGCGCAGGAATGTCAATCATGGTTTTCGTGAACAGAACGCGGCAGGCAAAGCATTCATCGAAAGTTTGCTTCTCATATCGTAATACAGCCCCTTTCTAAAATATGGCCTACGCAACTAGGGATAAAAGCCTCTCGAATTTTGACCGCTGCAAGCGTGTCCCATCTACGGCAAAAGGGCCTTAGGGTTTGATTGGACCTCACGATTCTGTTCTATGGATAACAAAACGTTAGACTTAAAGCAGGACATCATCCTTCGGTGTGTCAATCCTTGGGAACACAATTTATGATGAAAACTTTTTGGCAACGTCTCAAATCCATTACCGCAATTGTGGCGGTGGGGGTATTGATTGCCCATCTTGTCCTGGACAGTGGTGCCGCCTGGGCAGCCCGCAGTGGTGGACGTGTCGGAGGGGGCTCCTTTAGTCGGCCGGCACCCACCCGTTCCTACCGTGCCCCCCGCAGTGACTACGGCTATGCTCAGCCCGTTCCAGTCTATGGCGGTGGTTTTGGCTTTCCCTTCTTGATTCCCTTTTTTGGTTTTGGCGGTGGCTTTGGCGGCCTATTCACGATCATCATGATCGGTGTGCTGGCCAATATTTTGATCTCCACCTTCCGCAACTTCCGCAACAGTGGCGATGACTCAGAAATCTACCCAGACAACCCCGTGGTCTCCCTGCACACGCTGCACGTGGGACTCCTAGCCCAAGCTCGCGAACTCCAAGAGGAACTGAACCAACTGGCGCTCACCGCCGATACCGAAAGTCCCGCAGGTCTGACCAAAGTGCTTCAAGAGGCAACCCTTACCCTGCTGCGCCATCCCCAATACTGGGTCTATGCCCACGCCAGCAGCCAAGAAACGAGACTACTGCAAGCGGAAACCGCCTTTAACCAACTGGCGCTTGCGGAGCGCAGCAAACTCAGTGCTGAAACCCTTTCCAACTACCGCCGTGAGATTAAGCAGACGGCGATCGCCCCTGTGGTGAGCAATGATGTGGGGGAATACATTGTTGTAACCTTGGTGGTGGCGGTCACTGGACGCTTGCAATTGCCCGCAGTCAATAATGACCTAGAACTGCGGCAAGCCCTGCAACAGTTGGGGGGTATTGGTAGCGATCGCCTACTGGCCGTTGAAGTTCTGTGGCAACCCCAAGCCATTGGCGATACCCTCACTGCCGATGAACTGCTAGTGGCCTATCCACAACTAAAGCATCTCTAACCCCTAGACCCCCTGAGCAGCTAAATGTACCGCGCCCCGTAATCCCACCTCGGGATTCGTAATCACCGCCACGTACAACTGTTCCATCAGGGGGCGGAAGCGTCCCTTATTCACAAATCCTTGGAGAAAGGTGCCATCGGCCATTTTTGCCAGAATTTTGGGGGCAATCCCCCCAGCAATGAGTACCCCGCCTAGGGGTAAACTTTTGAGCGCCAGGTTGCCCGCCTCTGCCCCATAGGCCTCCACAAACATGCGCAAGGCTTCCGCACACAGGGGATCCCCCTCGAGGCCGTATTGGCTCACTACGGCGGCGCGCTCCCCTGCCTTTGCCATGGCTGCTGCCACCCCTGGTGACTCGGAAGCAAAGTTGACACTCTTGAGATAGTCGTAAATGGCCACCAGCCCTGGGCCAGAGACCACCCGCTCCACGGAGACTCGCCCGTAGATTTGCCAGAGATAGCGCAATAGACCTATTTCCTGTTCATTGCGCGGTGGAAAGTCGGTGTGGCCGCCCTCAAGGGGCATCACTTGGTAGCGATCGCCCTGCCAAATCAGCAGGGCTTCCCCTAAGCCAGTCCCAGCTCCCAATAGGGCGATCGGCGCTTGGGCACGCCGCGGCCGCTCCTGCAGGACAACAAAATCCGTCGGCGGTAGCACCAATGCACCATAGGCCACGGCTGCAAAATCATTGAGCAGCGTCACGCAGGGAATCTGTAATACCGTCTCTAATTCGGCACCACTCACCCGCCAACCCAAATTGGTCACCTGAGCCACTTGGTCCATGACTGGGCCGGGAATCCCTACACACGCCCGCTGTGGATGGGCAGGACTTTCCTTGAGAAACGTTTGCAAAAGGGCTATCAAATCAGGGAAATCGCGGCTAGGGTATTTCGCCCTGTGGAGCAACTGCCAATCACTACCTGCTACCTCCCATAACTCGACGAGGGTTTTTGTGCCGCCAACATCAGCGCCGAGAATAACGGTCATTGCCTGCCTCTTGCTAACTCACGCTCTGGGCTAACACTCGCTGCATCACAAGGGCATAGGCATCTTCGATGCCCCCCAAATCTTGACGAAATCGATCTTTGTCGAGGATGCGCTTTTGGGGGTCCTCTTCCCCCTGATGCCAAAGGCGGCAACTGTCGGGGCTAATTTCATCGGCCAAGAGAATCTCCCCCGTCGGACGGCGGCCAAACTCCAGCTTAAAGTCCACTAGGGTAATGCCACACTGGGCAAAAAAGTGACTCAGATGGCCATTCACCACCAGAGCTATTTGCCTCATCTGGACCACTTCCTCCTCCGTTGCCACTTGCAATAAACGCAGCCGATCGGGAGTAAGCAGTGGATCGCCGAGATGATCATTCTTGAGGTAAAACTCCACCAAGGGGGGATTGAGTTCTCGCCCCAAGGGCAAGCCCGTCTGCCGACAGAGGCTTCCCGCCGCCCGATTGCGCACCACTACCTCAAGGGGGATGATCTCTACCCGCCGAATGTGCATCTTGTTGGGGGCCACCTGGGCAATAAAATGGTTAGGGATGCCCTGGGTCGCCAGATACTGAAACAAATGGCTGGCGATCGCGCAGTTCATCACTCCCTTGTTTTGGATTGAGCCGCGCTTTTGGGCATTAAAGGCTGTGGCCTCATCCTTAAATTCCGCCAGCAGAATGTCTGGATCCGCTGTCGGGTAAATAATTTTTGCCTTGCCTTCGTACAAGGGAGGTAACTGAGTCATAAAACAGGTGTTCTTACAAGCCAAATCTAGCCTAGCAAAGGCAGGCCCCCCTCTAGGGCAGGTGCCCGGCTGGTTGCTGTAGCATAATCCCAATGGCTAATCCCTTTTTTGGCAAATTGGCATAGACGGACGGCAGGAGATAGATAGTGATGCCTCACTTCAGTAATGAACAGGCAGAAAAAGTGGCAGAAATTGGTGCCTTCCTCCACGACAAGCGACTCGAACTGGGTCTGAGCCTTGAGGAGTTGGCTGCCAAAACGTTGGTGCGCCAGTCAATTCTTGCAGCCATTGAAAATGGCAGTCTCGAGGAGTTGCCCGAACCGGTCTATATTCAAGGATTTATTCGCCGCTTTGCCGATGCCCTTGGTCTTGACGGCAAAACCATTGCCGCAAGTTTTCCAACGGTCGTTGACCCTAGGGAGCGACCCAATAGTCCCACTGTCTCTAGGGGAGAGATAGGCTGGCAGTTGCGCCCCATTCATCTCTATCTGATGTACTTTGCTTTGGTCGCAGCAGCAGTGGCTGCCCTCGCCTATCTCCTTCGCCCCCAGCCGCAAAGCATTACTGATTTGAGCCCGGCAGCGATTCCTACGGCGTCCCAAAGCCCCACCCCCACAGCAACGGCAACGCCGCCGCCCAGCCCCACTGTACCTGAGAAGGTCGAAGTGAAATTGTCTCTCTCCGATGATGCTTGGCTAGAGGTGGAGGCAGACGGTCGCGTGGTCTATGCCGGTACCTTGCAGGCCGGGACAGAGCGCAGTTGGCAGGCCAAAGAACGCTTGGTGATCCGCACGGGCAATGCCGGTGCCGTGAAGGTGAGTGTCAATAATGGCCCCTCTGAACCCATGGGACAACCGGGAGAAGTCACTGAAAAAGAATTTCTCGCCCATCAGGCCACTTCAGGAACTAAAACCACGTCAACAGCACCGAAGCCGACTCTCTCGAACTAGGTGAGACCATGGATGGTACAACCACCTATCAAGTGGGGGGAAGTTTGCCCACCACATCGGCGGTCTATGTCCGACGGCAAGCGGATGCCGCTCTCTTGGCTGCCCTCACCGCTGGCGAGTTTTGTTATATTCTCAATTCGCGGCAAATGGGCAAATCCAGCTTGCGGGTGCAGGTGATGCAGCAACTGATGACAATGGGGTACCGCTGCGCTGCCCTCGACATTACCAAAATTGGCAGCCAAAATATTCAGCCGGAGCAGTGGTATGCCAGCTTTGTTGGCGCTCTCATTCAGGGATTTCAGTTAACCGATGTGGTGTCGTTGCGCGCTTGGTGGCGCGATCGCCAGCTTGTATCGCCGATTCAACGCCTCAGCGACTTTGTAGAAGACGGTGCTACTTAGCCCACACCCGCGAACCGCTGGTGATTTTCATTGATGAGATTGATAGTCTGTTGAGCCTGCCCTTCTGCCACCGATGATTTTTTTGCTTGGATTCGTGCCTGCTACAACCAGCGGGCGGATTGCCCCGAATATCAGCGCTTAACCTTTGCCCTTTTGGGCGTGGCCACCCCCGATCAACTGGTTCAAGACAAGCAGCGCACTCCCTTTAACATTGGCCGTGCTATTGATCTACAGGGATTTACCCTTGCGGAAGCCACCCCCCTCCGCAAGGGCATTGCCCACCTGAGCGACAACCCCGATCAACTCTTGGCGGAGATCCTCCACTGGACGGGCGGCCAACCCTTCCTAACCCAAAAACTCTGTCGCCTCCTGCAACAGCACGGGTCATTCATGCCAGCGTTAACCCTCCGCCAGCAGTTAGCCCAGTTTGTCCAAGATCATATTCTTCAGGATTGGGAGCGCCAAGATGAACCCGAACACCTAAAGACCATTCGCAATCGCTTGCTGGCCGATGAACAGCGCATTGGTCGTCTCTTGGGTCTCTATCAGCGCATTTTAGAAACGGGGGGTGTTCCCCTCGATGGCAGTAGTGAGCAGCGCGCCCTCGCTTTGACGGGGTTGGTGTGTCAGCGCCAAGGTAAGTTGCAGGTGTTTAACCCCATCTATGCCCAAGTTTTTCATGCCCAGTGGGTTGAGGAACAGTTGGCACAACTGCGCCCCTATAGTCAGGAATTCCAAGCATGGTTGCGCTCTGGCGGGAGTGATAGCTCTCGTCTGCTGCGGGGACAAGCTCTTGAGGAAGCATTGGTCTGGGCCAGTGGCAAAAGTCTCAGTGATCTGGATTATCAGTACCTTTCTGCCAGTCAAGAAGCCAACCAAAGGGCAATTCAAGATACGCTGCTCCTTGAGCGCAAAGAAAAAGAAGCGATCAGTGCCGCCAATCAAATTCTGGAGGCAGCTCGCCGCAAAGCCAGTCGTTTGACCCAGCGGGCTTTCATGGCCCTGGGCATTGTTTCTGTGATTTCCTTGGGGGTAGCGGCAATTTTGGCCAAAACCTACGCCGATTTGCAGGCCAGCCAAGAAAGTTTAGCCCTTGAGCAAACCAGTAACGATCTCCTAGAACAGTTTCAAAGCCAAGAGTTGCCCGCTCTGCTGGCAGGGATTCAGGCAGGACATGACTTAAAACGATTGGTGGGCGATCGCCCTCTGAGTCAATACCCCACCACGCGCCCCCTCTTTGTGCTCAATTTTTTCCTCGATCACATTCAAGCCCGCAACCAATGGCGGAGTGAAAATACCCCCCTGATGGGTGCCTTTTTGACTGCCGACGGTCAGCAGTTGAGCATTAGTGAAAGTGGCCTGGTGGAGTTTTGGCGAGTGAACGGCGAGCGACTCCACGCCCAGTCTTTAAAGATTGGCAATGTCAAGCTGGCACGGATTAGCCCTGCGGGCGATCGCGTGGGTCTGCTCAATGACAAGGGCGAAATTTCCCTGTGGCGTATCGAGCCCCAAAAACTCGTTCTTGAGCGGCGTTTGCCTGCTCTGCCCATCAACAACTTCCGCTTTAGTCCAGAGGGGCAGGAGGTGGCAGCCACCACAACCACAGGGGAGATTCTGCGCTGGAGTCTCACCGGTGAATTACTGGCAACACTGACGACACCTGGCCAGACTATTAATAGCTTGAGTTACGCGCCAAGGGGCGATCGCTTGGCCACTGCCGATGAGGAAGGCTGGATTCGGATTTGGTCCCGTCAGGGGAAACTGCTCCAAGAATGGCAAGTCCAAGCCGATCTTCCCGTTCCCCAGACTAGTTTGACGTATCTTAGCACTGGTCAACTGGCAACGGTGGGCAAAGATGGCACCCTTCGCCTTTGGAACACCAAAGGGCAACAAATCAATCAATGGCGCGTCAGTGCGGCTCCAGTGTATTTTGTGGGCACATCTGCGGTGGGCTATCGTTTATTGACCCTGAGCACAGATAACACCATGCGTCTGTGGCAGCCAACAGGTGAATTGATTGCTGAGTTGAGAAGTCATGAACGCCTGATCAATACGGTCAGCTTTAATCGAAAGGGGTCAGTCCTCCTCAGTAGCGATCGCGGGGGGCAAATGACGCTGTGGTACCTCGATCATTACCGCACGGAACACTGGCTTGCCAATCAAGAAAGTATTTGGACAGTGGCCCTCGATCCTCCGGCAGCCACGCTGGTCACAGGCGGCAAAGATGGCCGCGTCAAGCACTGGCGAAGGGATGGCACCCTTCTCGCCACCACCCCAGTTCTCGATCTCCAAGGCATCAACCAAGTGCTCTTTAGTCCCAGTGGTCAACGGGTGGCGATCGCCACCAAAGGGGGAAAATTGGTAATCTGGAACCTGGCAGATCAGTCCCAACAGACTTGGCAACTCCCCATCAAGGTTCCGCTCTACACCCTGTCTATGGATCCCCAAGGGCGGTACTTGGCGGCAGGCGATGAAAAGGGCACCATTTATCTCGTTAGCCTCCAGCGGCCAGAGAAAATTCAACAGCGCCAAAGTGCAGGTGAAATTTGGAGCCTCAGCTTTCATCCGGCACTCCCCCTGCTCGCGAGTACGGGATCTACGGGCACAATTGAGGTCTGGAATTTTGAGAGCAATCGCCTTGCCTATCGCCTGAGCCCTGGTGCAGGATGGCTTGCCAGTCTTGAATTCAGTGCTAATGGCCAATTCCTCGCGGCGGCTGGTGAAAGCGGCTCAGTCTATTTGTGGTCAATTCACGACCAAAATCCCCCCAGCAATCCCCGTGTGTTTCGTGCTCACCAGCGGAGTATTGTGAGTCTCAGCTCTGAGTCCTGATGGTGAAATGATTGCCACTGCCTCCCCCGATCGCAGCGTGCGGGTTTGGAACCAAAAAGGCCAGCTCATTATGCTGATTGACCGCATTTCTGCCATTCCCTACAGCATTGATGTGAGTGGCCGCGATCAACTCTATGTGGCGATCGGTACTGAGGATGATGAGGTCTGGATTAGCCCGCTGGCCACCCTAGGACAGTTACTAACAAGCGCCTGTGATTGGCTCAAGGACTACCGTCAACAAAATCCCACTGTTGTGCAAGTCTGTCCCTAGACACTTGCCAGGGAGGCAAGGGGATTCGGAACCTCCTCGCTGGTGAATTGCCCCATGAGGACGTACTCCAAGCGCAGCTTTAGCCATTGGATAAATTGCTGATTAGTAGAGATAATGGCTGCGGCAGGCTGCGGACAACGCGCCTTCTGTTCAGCAAACTGGGGTTGCTCTAAAAAGACAGGCTCTGGCACGAGCCAAAAATCAATCTCTTTACCCTGCTCCCGGTAGTGACGCTGCCGCTCGCGAAACACTTCCTCAAGGGGTTCTTCCTCAGTTAAAAACTTTTTGCTTGCGAGAATGTAATAGTACGTTGCCATAAAGATCTATGCAAAACCACAACATATTCTATGCTGTCTCCAGCTTACCATAGGGGGAATCCCTGCTGCCATAACCCTCTAGTTCTGAAGTTTTCTGAAGTTTCTGGTCGGAGCGATCGCTCTAGGGAACCCATGCGCCGCAATTCCCTCTTTTACCAACTATTTGCCCAACTGCCCCAAACCCTCTTTGACCTGTTGGGCAAAGACATCCCTCAGGGGTATCGTTTTGACTCAGTCGAGCTGAAGCAAACCGCCTTTCGCATCGATGGCGTCTTTGTGCCCCCTGACCCTGCGGGCACGGTCTATTTCTGTGAGGTGCAGTTTCAGCGGGATAACACCTTCTATGAACGCTTCTTTGCGGAGATTTTTCTCTATCTGCGCCTGTATCGCTCCACCTTTGCGGACTGGCAAGCGGTGGTGATTTATCCCAATCGGCAAACGGAGCAAGAGTCTTTTGACCCCTATGACCTGTTGGTCCATAGTCCGCGCCTGCGCCGCGTCTATCTCAATGAATTGGGGTCGCCGGAGAGCTTGCCCTTGAGTGTGGGGTTGATGCAATTGATGGTGCTGCCTGAGGCAGAGATGCCGCGAGTGGCGAGGTTACTGGCTGAGCGCACGCAGGGGGAAGCAGCCCCAAAGTCAGCAGTCATAATAGAGTTAATCACGACGATTGTGTTGTACAAGTTCACGGAGCTGAGTCGGGAGGAGGTGTTGCGGATGTTGGGGTTTACCACTGAGGAACTGAAGCGGACACGGTTTTATCGGGAGGTGTATGCTGAGGCGCGGGCAGGAAGGATTACAAGAGGGAAAACAAGAGGGACGAGAAGAAGGACTTCAGGAAGGCTTGCAGCAGGGATTACAACAGGGATTGCAACAAGGCTTACAACAAGGATCACAAGGATGCAACAAGGACAGCAACAAGGAGAAGTGCTAGTTGTCTTGCGCCAGTTAAGGCGGCGGTTTGGGAGTGTGCCTAGCGAGCTTGAAGAACGCATTCGTCACCTCTCTCCCAATCAACTCGAAGCTTTGGCAGAAGCACTTCTAGACTTCACTGACCTAGAGGCAGTATTTGCGTGGCTAAATCGCTCTGCCTAACAATACCGCCTCGATTGCTGATCAATTGCGATGACAGGCCCTAGCCCCAAAAGGGGTAACATCCGCTGTTAAAATTTGTGATGGGTTATCCATACGTGCAGCATTTTTGCCCTTAGGAGAGAACTGATTTGAGCGAAGCAGCCGTTGCCATTGTCACTGGTGCCTCACGGGGAATTGGTCGGGCGATCGCCCTCGAATTGGCAAAGGAAGGAGCCACTGTGGTTGTCAACTACGCCCGTTCTGTTGAGGCGGCCCTTGAAGTGGTTCAAATGATTGAACAACAAGGGGGGACAGCGATCGCGATCGCTGCCGATGTGTCTGTCCCTGAGCAGGTCGATGCTCTCGTAGCCAAAACCGTAGAAACCTATGGCCGTGTGGATGTACTGGTCAACAATGCCGGTATTACCCGCGACACGCTGCTGCTGCGTATGAGCCTCGAGGACTGGCAGGCGGTGATTAACCTGAACCTGACAGGGGTTTTTCTGTGTACCCGGGCGGTGAGTAAACTGATGCTCAAGCAAAAGCGGGGACGGATTATCAACATTGCGTCGGTGGCAGGGCAAATGGGCAACCCCGGCCAAGCCAACTACAGTGCCGCCAAAGCTGGTGTGATTGGGTTTAGCAAAACCGTGGCCAAAGAACTCGCTAGTCGAGGTATTACCGTCAATGCCGTTGCCCCCGGCTTTATTGCCACTGAGATGACAGCTGGACTCAAAGCAGAGGAGATTCTTAAATTCATTCCCCTAGGACGGTATGGCGAACCCACAGAAGTGGCGGGGATGGTGCGCTTTTTAGCCTTGGATCCGGCAGCCGCCTACATTACGGGGCAAGTCTTCAATGTGGATGGTGGTATGGTGATGGCCTAGGCGCCTTGGAGTAGTGCAGCAACCCATGACCAACGCGATTACCCTCCCCAGTCAATACGATCCCAAGCAAACGGAGGCCAAGTGGCAACAGCTCTGGGAAAGCAGTGGTGTCTTTCACGCGGACCCCAACCACCCTGGTAAACCCTATTGCATTGTCATTCCGCCTCCTAATGTCACCGGTAGCTTGCACATGGGGCACGCCTTTGAGCATGCCCTGATTGATGTTCTGATTCGCTATCACCGCATGATTGGCCGCAATGTTCTCTGGCTGCCGGGGACAGACCATGCCAGTATTGCCGTTAGCACGATTTTGGATCAACAGTTGCAGGCGGAGGGCACCAACCGCTTTGCCTTGGGACGGGAGGCCTATCTAAAGCGAGCTTGGGCATGGAAAGAGTCCTCAGGGAAGACAATTGTCGGCCAAATTCGCCGCTTGGGGCTGTCGGTGGATTGGTCGCGGGAACGCTTTACGATGGATGAGGGGCTGTCGCGGGCAGTTCTTACAGCTTTTAATCAACTTTATGAAGCAGGACTCATCTATCGCGGTAAGTATTTAGTAAACTGGTGTCCCTCCAGTCAATCGGCGGTCTCGGATTTAGAGGTAGAAAACCGTGAGGTGCAGGGGCATCTCTGGCATTTGCGCTATCCCCTGACGGATGGGTCAGGGTATTTGGAGGTGGCCACAACCCGTCCGGAAACAATGCTGGGGGATACGGCAGTGGCGGTTCACCCAGAGGACGATCGCTATCGCCATTTGATTGGCAAAACACTGCGCCTGCCGCTTATGAATCGGGAGATTCCGATTATTGGGGATCCCTTGGTGGACCCCACCTTTGGCACCGGCTGTGTCAAGGTCACTCCTGCTCACGATCCCAATGACTTTGTCATGGGGCAACGCCATCGCCTACCGATGATTAACCTGATGAACAAAGATGGCACGCTCAATGAGAATGCCGGTGAGTTTGCGGGTCTGGACCGCTTTGTGGCTCGTAAACAGGTGGTGGCTCGTCTAGAGGCGGAGGGCTTTTTGGTGCGGGTGGAGGACTATAAGCACACCGTTCCCTATAGCGATCGCGGCAAAGTCCCCATTGAACCGCTGCTGTCTACCCAATGGTTTGTGAAAATTCGTCCCTTGGCGGATGCCGCCCTCAAAGCCTTAGATAGACGGCATTCCCCTCGCTTTATTCCGGATCGCTGGGCAAAGGTCTATCGGGATTGGCTAGTGAACTTGCGGGATTGGTGTATTTCACGACAACTGTGGTGGGGGCATCAAATTCCCGCTTGGTACGTGGTCAGTGAAACCGAGGGCGAAGTGCGCGATGATACTCCCTTTGTGGTGGCAATGAATGAGACGGCTGCCCGCGCCAAGGCAATTGCCCAATTTGGCGAGGACATTGAACTCCAGCAGGATCAAGACGTATTGGATACGTGGTTTTCCTCTGGCCTATGGCCCTTTTCTACGTTGGGTTGGCCTGATGATACGCCAGACTATCGCCGCTATTACCCCAACACCACCCTTGTTACTGGGTTTGACATTATCTTTTTCTGGGTGGCACGGATGACAATGATGGGTCAGTACTTCACAGGTAAAATCCCCTTCCGTGATGTCTATATCCACGGCTTGGTGCGGGATGAAAACAACAAAAAAATGTCCAAGTCCGCCAATAATGGCATTGACCCACTGATTTTAATTGAAAAATACGGCACTGATGCGCTGCGCTATAGCTTGGTCAAGGAAGTCGTGGGCGCTGGTCAGGATATTCGCTTGGCCTACAACCGCAAAACCGATGAGTCGGCAACCGTCGAGGCGGCGCGCAACTTTGCCAACAAACTTTGGAATGCCTCCCGCTTTGTGCTGCTGAATCTAGAGGGACAAACCCCCAGCCAGTTGGGAACCCCGCGACGCCAGGACTTGACCACTAGCGATCGCTGGATTCTCAGTCGCTACCATACAGCTATTCAAACCACCCGCGAGCGCATTGAAAGCTATGGGCTGGGAGAGGCGGCCAAGGGACTCTACGAATTCATCTGGGGAGATTTTTGCGACTGGTACATTGAACTGGTGAAACCTCGTTTACAAGGGGAAAACGCCAAAGCCAAGCGCACTGCTCAGCAAGTACTGGCCACGGTGCTCGATGGCACCTTGAAGCTGCTCCATCCTTTCATGCCCCACATTACAGAGGAAATTTGGCACACGCTGCATCAGGTGGGAGATAGTGAAGTTTTAGCGGTACAACCCTACCCGAAAGTGAATCGCCGCGCCATTGACCCTGAGCTTGAAGCCCAATTTAGTCTTTTGATTGAAACCATCCGCACAATTCGGAATCTGCGGGCAGAGGCAGGGATTAAGCCGGCATTGTATATTGCCGCCCTGATTGAGGCAAGTGCTGAGGAAGCATCCATCTTCAAAGCTGGAGCTGCTGATATTCAACACTTGGCTCGCCTCGAGTCCTTAACCATTGGCACTGGGCTGCAAATTCCACAGCAGGTCTTTAGTGGTGTTGTTGGCAAGAGCGAGGTGCTCATTCCCCTAGCGGGGGTCGTAGATCTGGAGGCCTTGGTAACGAAGCTCCAGAAGGAGGGCGATCGCCTCAGGAAAGACATTCAATCTTTAACAGCTCGCCTCAACAACCCTAATTTTGTCAACAAAGCCCAGCCAGAGGTGGTTGCTACGGCCCAGGCACAATTGGCTGCCGCCCAACAGCAACTGGCAATTATTGAGCACCGACTCCAATCCTTGGGTGTCGATGACAAAAGCCAACCCTGACAAGTAAAAAAGGCACAGCCAGCTCTCGTGTCGAGATCGCTGGCCTGTCAAACGCAGCGGGATGACTAGGGGGGTGTTTCCCCCCTAGTCTGCAATTCAACTGTAATGAAATCTCAGCTTTAATAGCGATAACCGCTGTAGCCGCTGTTAGTCTGATTGGGCTTATAGACAATAAAGCCCATCACTTGGCACTGCTTGATATTGTCAAAGGCAACAACACGAATGAAGCAGTTGGGATATTCCGAGCGGCACTGCTGCACTTCATTCAGCACCTCTTGGGCATTAGTGCAGTTAAACAGCGGCAGTTTCCACATTGTCCAGTAGTGGGTTTCGGCATCGGAAGTCTCATTGAACTCCACACAGGGGTGATAGCCCTGATCAATCGCGTACTGGATTTGGCGAGCAATTTGGGCATCACTGAGGGGAGGCAGGTAGGAGAAGGTTTCGTAACGACGCTCTTTAGGCAGTGTCTTCATAGCTTCCTCAATTGGTTCACAGTCAACAAACTATTCAGGGGTTTCTGGGTTGCTGCCCTCAACATTGGCTTCAGAGACTTGGGTCATCCGCTCCAGTTGTTGACAGCGCTGTTGCAAGTTGGCCTGCTGGATGCCCGCACGTAGCATTTCCGGTAGATAGTCCGCCACCATTTCCGCGAGATGTTCGCGTACTGTGAGAATGCGAAAACCGAGATCGGGCTGTTGGCGAAAGAGGGCTTCCAAGTAACGTTCACCATCTTGGACACTTTCTTGACTCGTGAACTGGTGTAGCCAGAGGGATCGCGGTGGATCAGTTTCGGCCAGTTGCCCAATCACGGTTCGCACCGCCTGATAGGTGAGATAACTAATCAGGGTTTTGGTGGTTTGCTTGGCAATGTGCTTGACATCCATAGACCTACGGGGAAATCGTTGCCTTAGCTCCGATTGAACCCCAACTCCACCAGCTAGATCGTGTCTTGCGCTTCAAACTCGAACTTGATTTCTTTCCAGAGTTCGCAGGCAGCAGCCAGTTCCGGACTCCAGCGAGCTGCTTCGCGGATAATGTCGCCGCCTTCGCGCACGAGGTCACGACCTTCGTTACGAGCTTGGATACAGGCTTCCAGGGCAACCCGATTTGCAGTTGCCCCCGGTGCATTCCCCCAAGGGTGACCCAAGGTACCACCACCAAATTGCAGCACTGCATCATCACCGAAGATGTCCACGAGGGCAGGCATGTGCCAAACGTGAATCCCACCCGAGGCCACAGCCATCACACCGGGCATCGAGGCCCAGTCTTGGGTGAAGTAAATGCCACGGGAGCGATCCTGCTCAATGTAGTTTTCCCGCAGCAGATCGACAAAGCCGAGGGTAACGGCTTTATCCCCTTCGAGCTTACCGACAACAGTACCGGTGTGGATGTGATCACCGCCAGACATCCGCAAGCACTTGGCCAATACCCGGAAGTGTATCCCATGGTTTTTCTGACGGTCAATCACAGCGTGCATGGCGCGGTGAATGTGCAGCAGGATGCCGTTGTCGCGGCACCATTTCGCGAGGGTGGTGTTGGCGGTGAAGCCAGCGGTGAGAAAGTCGTGCATGATGATGGGCATTTCCAGTTCTTTAGCGAACTCTGCCCGTTTCAACATTTCCTCGCAGGTAGGAGCGGTGACGTTCAAATAGTGCCCTTTGATTTCACCGGTTTCTGCTTGGGCTTTGTGAATGGCATCAGCAACAAACAGGAAGCGATCGCGCCAGCGTTGGAAAGGCTGAGAGTTGATGTTTTCGTCATCTTTGGTGAAGTCCAGACCACCGCGCAAGCATTCATAAACGGCGCGGCCATAGTTTTTCGCCGACAGACCCAACTTCGGCTTAATGGTACAGCCCAAGAGCGGACGACCATATTTGTTCAATTTGTCGCGTTCCACTTGGATACCGTGGGGTGGCCCTTGGAAGGTCTTCAGGTAAGCCACAGGAATGCGCAGGTCTTCAAGGCGCAGAGCTTTGAGGGCTTTGAAACCAAACACGTTCCCCACAATGGAGGTCAGCATGTTGGTGACAGAGCCTTCTTCAAAGAGATCCAGCGGGTAGGCAATATAGGCGATGAACTGATTGTCTTCACCCGGCAGGGGCTCGATGTCGTAGCAGCGACCTTTGTAGCGATCCAAGTCGGTCAGCAGGTCGGTCCAGACGGTGGTCCATGTACCTGTCGAGGATTCTGCGGCAACGGCGGCGGCAGCTTCTTCAAAGGGCACGCCTGGCTGCGGGGTGACACGAAAGGCCGCTAGAATGTCGGTATCTTTGGGGGTGTAATCAGGGGTGTAGTAGGTCAGGCGGTAGTCTTTTACCCCTGCCTGATACCCAGCTTTCTGGGATTTGGATTGCGTATAGGCCATAGACGTTTTTCCTCTTTAACAGTTACTGTGCCGAATAGAGCAATCTCTACGGGCAACCTTTGCAATGGGTAGTGTGAACGCTACGATTCCCCGAAAATGGGGCAAAATTGAGCAACGCAAAACTCAGCGAGATGATGCAACCATCCGCAAGCCTGTGATATGGTCGTAGGTCTTATGCTTAGCATCAGCTTAGTTGATGCCCAATGCAATAACTTTTGCTTTGGAGATTCTTAATTATTCTATAGGTTTGGGTTATCAATCTTTAGATTTGTTTATAGGTTTCTAATCAGAGGTGCGCAACTATAGTCTTTTATCTATTCAAAAGACACTGATGATTGCCTGAAACCAATTTAATGCCACTCATGGGGGGCGATCGCTCTATTGTTTTTGAAAAAAAGGGGGTGGAATTTCTATGGGTCCGATCATTCAATGGTATCCTGGCCACATTGCCAAGGCAGAACGTGCCCTCAAGGAACAACTGAAACAGGTGGATCTGATCTTTGAGGTGCGGGATGCACGCATTCCCCTTGCCAGTTGCCATCCCCAAATTCGTCAGTGGGCTAGTGGCAAGCAGCGCCTCTTAGTGCTCAATGGAATGGATAGGATTAGCGATCGCGATCGCCAACAGTGGCTGACATGGTTTGAGACCCAAGGGGAAACAGTTTTTTTCACCAATGCGCAGCGGGGTGAAGGGATTCGCCGACTCGAACAGGCTGCGGTACGGGCGGGGGCGGCCATCAATCAACGCCGTCAACAGCGGGGCATGCAAGTAAGAGCCGTGCGAGCTGTGGTTTTGGGGTTTCCCAATGTGGGCAAATCAGCCCTCATTAATCGCCTCTTGCGGCAGCGGGTGGTTGAGAGTGCAGCGCGTCCGGGGGTGACGCGGCAACTGCGCTGGGTGCGCTTGTCCCCTGCCCTTGAACTCTTGGATGCCCCAGGGGTATTGCCCATGAATTTCAAGAATCAGGAGGCGGCGGTAAAACTGGCCATTTGCGATGACATTGGTCAAGCTGCCTACGATCCCTGTCGGGTGGCACCAATGCTTGTGGATATCATGCAACAGTTGGGGCATGCCGATCGCCTTAGGGAGCGCTACGGTCTGGCCCTTAGCGACACCGGTGAGACCTACCTTTATGACCTTGCTGCTAGCCGCTACCATGGTGACTTGGAACGGGCAGCCAGGCAACTGTTGCAGGACTATCGCCGCGGTTACCTGGGGGCGATCGCCCTTGAGCATCCTCCTCAATCCAGAAACAGCACCATAGCATCGTCCTGATGTAGCTTTATGTAGCTATTTCCAAATCAAGTTTTTATGAAAACACTTATCCTGACTGTGGGCAATCAGCAGGTCAGCTGGCGGTGCCGCAATGGAATTGTTCGCAGTTTTGGGGCGGATGGCCCCCTCAACTGGATGAACTGTATCGGGAATTTGGCGTTGCGCCAGGTTTCCATGATCCTGAGGGAAACTACCGCCACAGGGTGCGCTATTGAAGTGAGATTAATATCGCAATGGCCTTGTTCACCGCAATCAAGGGATCAGCTGTGAAGAGTTGACTCAGTTGGCAGATGTTTCCCCAGCGGCATCCCTCGCAGAAATTCATCAAGGGCTGTTAAATGCCCTGCGCGAACTTCTCAAAAAGCAAATGCGTAAAGAACAAATGCCTGAAAAGGGGTGGCGCGATCGCTCTACGAGTGCGGACTAGGGCAATTGCAATCATCGGAGCCTAGGCAGGAATCTCCACACCAAAGACCTCTTGGAAGACTTTGCCCACCTTGTAGCCGGAGTCAATGGACTCTAGGGGATCCTTGCGCAGTCGGTGCCGCAGACAGAGGACAATCACCCGCGCAATGTCCTCAACGGTGACATCTGTGCGTCCCTCAAAGGCAGCCAAAGCCTTGGCGGCGCGGTTAGTGACAATGTCTCCCCGCAGGCCGTCCACATCCAGCTCAGCACACACTTGGGAAATTTTTACTCGCAGCTCGTGGTCAATGGTGACCTTGGGCAATAGGGCTTGGGCGGCGACTAACTTAGCTTGCAGGGCTTCCTGTTGCGCCTGGTATTTCGCCAAAAAGGCTTCGGGGTTTTGATCAAATTGCGATCGCTGTTCCACAATTTCCACGCGCAGGCTTGGATCCTTGACGGTGCGAATCTCAGCGTGCATGCCAAAGCGATCCAGCAGTTGGGGTCGCAATTCCCCTTCTTCGGGGTTACCAGAGCCAACTAGGACAAAGCGTGCTGGGTGACGAATGGAAATGCCCTCACGCTCAACGGTATTCCAGCCGGAGGCAGCGGCATCCAGTAGGACATCCACTAAGTGATCATCCAGCAGGTTCACCTCATCCACATAGAGAATGCCGCGATTTGCCTTGGCCAAGAGTCCCGGTTCAAAGGCTTTTACTCCCTCAGCAAGGGCTTTTTCAATGTCAATCGTGCCGCACACGCGATCTTCTGTGGCTCCCAGGGGCAGATCCACCATGGGTACTTTTTTCTTGATCGTGTGAATAGGTTCACCGGCTGCTACGGCCACCTTCACGGCATCGCTCATGAGATCGGGATCACTGGGGTGACTATTGAAGGGGTCATCGGCAACCACCTCAATTTCTGGCAGCAAATCTGCCAGGGCACGAATGGTGGTTGATTTGCCCGTGCCGCGATCGCCCATGATCATCACCCCACCAATTTTGGGGTCAATGACATTGAGCAATAATGACAGTTTCATTTCGTCTTGACCGACAATTGCCGCAAAGGGAAAAACCGGCCGACGAGGCACAGCAGTCGGAGTCACAGGCATCACATCGCAAAAACAGCATTGATTATTGTGCCACATTGCGTTTGTGCTGCCACAGCAAAATTTTCCGCAAAATCCTAGCCCTAGGTGGAGAAAGCGTGGTACTCTAAGTAGAGATAACTCAAGAGCTAAGTGCGCTCATTGCCTTTGCTCTGCTCCATCGATCAGGGTTCTCAATTAGCAACAATCGTTGTGAACCAATTTAGACATTCCACACCACTAACAGAAGCAGGGTCTTTGCGTGCCATTCTTGGCTCTAGACCTTGGTTACGAGCGGTTTCTCACGCCCGACTGTCCATTTTGCAACCGTGTTGTTTTTAAGCTGCCTAAGGGAGGTTTCTTTATGTCTGTGCGTTTATATGTGGGCAATCTGCCGCGTGATTTGAGCCGCGAAGAGTTAGAAGCCCTATTTAGCCAAGAAGTGGGCGAAGTGGGTACCACTAAACTGATTACGGATCGTAAGACGGGCAAGTGCCGGGGGTTTGGCTTTGTCACCGTCGAGTCCGAAGAAGTGGCGGATCAAGTGATTGAGAAACTCAACGGCTACACCTTTAAGGACAATCCCCTCAAGATTGAAAAGGCCAACGATAAGCCTAAGTCTGAAGCTAAGGAAAAAGAAGAAGCAGCGGCAGAAAAAAACACTGCCAGCAACCGCAGCAATAACCGCAAAAATAACAAAAATAATGGGCGGCGTACTCAAGTCAATTCTGCGCCAGCTGAATATAGCTCTATGGATACGGAAGCTGCTCAACCCGATCCCCGCTGGGCAGATGCCTTAGCACAGCTCAAAGAACGGCTCCTCGCCCAAAGCAGCAACGCTTAAGGGTTTTAGGTTGTTTCTATGACGGCGGATCCCTGGCCATTTGTCACTCCGGGTATCCCCGATAGTCTCTTTGAGCGATTACCAGGTATTCCCCTCACCCAACGGGAAACGCGGTTATTGATGCTCTCCTATTTACGGCTTGAACCGGACTCTTGCCTTTGGGATGTGGGAGCAGGCACAGGTACGATCGCGGTTGAGGCAGCGCGCTTGGCAAAGCGGGGACAGGTGATTGCAATTGAACGGGATGAGGAAGTCGTTGATCTGATTCAGCGCAATTGCGATCGCTTTGGGGTCAAGAATGTCCAGATTGTTGCCGGTTTGGCTCCAGACTGCTTTCCGCAGTTACGTCACACACCGCAGCGGATTTGCCTGGAGGGGGGACGCCCCATCAAAGAAGTTTTACTGCGAGCGTGGGAGTATCTTGCCCCCGGTGGTCGCTTGGTGGCGATCGCCAGTAGCTTAGAAAATCTCTATGCCCTCTCTGAGGGTTTCGCGACAGTCCAAGCCCGCAGCCTAGAGGTGGTGCAATCAGTGATTAATCGTCTGGAAACGCGGGGCGGCCACCAAATTTTTGCAGCCGTGGAACCCATCTTTATTCTCAGTGCAGAAAAAATCTCCTAATGGGCATTGGGCAATTGTGGGTGGTGGGCACCCCCATTGGCAACCTTGAGGACATGAGCACTCGTGCCCTGCGTATTCTCAAGGAAGTGGATCTCATAGCCGCCGAGGATACGCGCCACACTGGTCGCCTGTTACAGCATTTTGGCATTACCACACCCCAAATTAGTCTCCATGAGCACAATACTCAACAGCGAGTCCCCCAATTGCTTCAGCGCCTAGAGGCAGGTCAACAGATCGCGCTCGTCAGTGATGCGGGCCTACCGGGGGTGTCGGATCCTGGTTATGAATTAATTACCGCCTGTATTGCGGCAGCAATTCCCGTGACGCCGATTCCCGGCGCCAATGCTGCCCTAACGGCCCTGATGGCTGCCGGCTTACCGATGGATCGCTTTTGTTTTGAAGGGTTTTTGCCGCCTAAGGGGCGCGATCGCCAACAGCGACTAGCAGCACTGCAACAGGAGAGGCGCACAATTGTTCTCTATGAAGCCCCCCATCGCTTGGTGCAAACAGTAACAGAGTTATGTCAGGTTTTGGGGAGCGATCGCCCTGTTGTCCTTGCCCGCGAACTTACCAAGCGCCACGAAGAATTTTGGCGGGGAACCCTCGGTACTGCCTGCACTTATCTGCAGGAGCATCCCCCCCGGGGCGAATACACCCTGGTTTTAGCCGGTGCCCCTGAACCTTCGCTGGCTGTGAATCCCAATGGTCTAGCCAGGGAATTGGCAACACTGCTCAACCAAGGTCTTTCTCTGACCCAGGCCAGCCGTCAACTGGCGGATCTGACGGGGCTTTCGCGGCGGGAGATCTATCAACTGGGACTCCAGCTTAAACAGGAACCGCCTTAACCTTCTCCTGCAAGGGCGGCGGCAACCAATCCAGAAACTGTGGATAGACTGGGAGCCGTGGCACTAGTTCCCATCCCCAACGGTCTAATTGTTCCCTCAGGGCCGCCAGATCGGGGTGGGGATAGTCTGGATTGACATGGTCAAAGGGAACGATGCCCCCCAAGTCGCGAGCGCCGGCTTCTAGGCACGCCCGCAAGACCTGGGGATCGGTGACTAGATTTGCAGGAATTTGAATCGTGATGTCCTCAGGCAAGAGCGATCGCGCCCACTGTACCACCTGGGGTAATTGATTCAGATCAAAGCGAGGTAGCCGCTCTGTTTGATGCTGACCGGGACTGTGGGGCTGCAAAATGACCTCCTGAATGTGTCCCCAGCGCCGATGGCACTCAGCTATTGTCGTGAGAGTTGCGGCCCAATCTGCAGGGGTCTCACCAATCCCCAAGAGCAATCCCGTGGTAAAGGGAATACCCAGCTCCCCGGCCTGTTCCAGTTGGTGTAAACGAATTTGCGGATCCTTACTGGGGGCATGGCGATGCACGGTGTCCAACAACTTAGGGGTCAACTGCTCCAGCATCAGCCCCATCGAGACATTTACCCCTTTGAGATAAGCCATTTCGGTGCGACTGAGGGGACCCGCATTGGTATGGGGCAAAAATCCCTGATCCAAGGCTAAGGCTGCCAGATCGTAGAGACGCCCTAACCATTGGGAACGCTGGGGACTGTTGGGGGCGACTTCGCCGCTGAGAATGAGAATCTCTCGCACCTGCCGCGAAGACAGTGCCCTTAGCTGCTCTGCGGCTGTTTCTAAACTCAACCAGCCACTGGTGCCGAGGTCCTGCCGAAAATTGCAGTAAGTGCAACGATTAAAGCACTCGTAGGTAGGCACCAGGGTAAAGGCGGGACTGTAGGTGATTCTGCGATGCTTGGAACACTCTGACATGCTTGATGCCCTCCTGCTCCAATTGCAGCCTGTAGTCCTCATTCTGTATAGCGGGCGATCGCGAACACGTAGAGGGCATGGCCTGCCAACAATGCTAACCACCCCAGCGTTACGGTTGGCATGAAAGGCACCGCCGTGGGTTGTACCTGATGCCAAAACCAGCCCCCAGAGTTAACGGCAGCAAAAAGGGCAACATGAACGGCAAAATTCATGCGATCGTCCAAGCGGCGATAGCTCGGATCACGACGATCGGGCTGACGGGGCCAACGGGGAGGCATATAGAGCGTACCTAAATTACTTCCAGCTCATCCGGGTGTAAATGGGCAATGAACTTGGGACTAAACTGCACCTGAATTGGGTAGTTGGGACTAATGGGACGGCCTTGCCAGTCGCTGAGAATAGCGCAAATTTCCCCCTCCATTCCTTGAATATCAAAGGGTTTATTGCGGTGATTGGGATGGTGATAGATAATGGTGGGAGTTTTGACACGTACTCGCAGACCTACGCTTAGGGCTGGTTGCTCCATAACGCTCATTCGTTGTCTGTTCTCCTCGACTGGCAGGGGTTTTCTTTCTATCGTCGCATACGGAATGACAAGGGCGATCGCCCCCTAGCAATTGAAAATCAATTGTTACCATTACCCACCCCCCTCTGTCAGTTGGCAGAGGAGATCAGCGGATGAGCGAAGGAGTGGCCATTGGCGCTCATGGTTGTTAGGGGCATCAGGAGCAGCGAGCGCACTTGATGACGTTTTTCAGGGCTGAGGTATTCCTGCTGCAGACAGCGCCAAGTTTGCCACTGGCGTGTTTGTTCAAGGGCAATCATTTCGGCGAGGCAAGGAGAGGCTTGGCGCAGATTGAGTCCGAGTTGGGTACGGAAAAAGTCATCAAGGACCACGCCATCGTGAAGTGTCCCTAGGAGTTCTTGCAACTGAGCAAAGGCAGCCACCTGCTCGCTGAAGGCGTCTCCATAGACACTGCTAAAGAGTTCCATTTGGTAGCGGACCCGCTTGGTTTGCTTGCGCAGATCATGGAGAACGTCACCCGCCGTTTGCAGCCACTGGGGCGGGTTACTGACTGCCAAGAAGAGGGGGCGATCGCCCTGCCATTCAATGGCCACTTGCCACCCGGGATGCAGCAGGAGTTGACACACCAAGGGCAATAGGATATCTGGGGCAATCAGTTCTGTGGGTAAGTCGGCAATTTCACGATATTGAGGGGCAGCTAGCCATTCCTCTAGCCCCTGTTGCAACTTGCGATAGCGATCGCTGCGCAGCAATTGAAGCGCTTTTTGCAGCAGTTCTGCCCGTTGCTTTTCGAGCTTTTTAATGAGCTTGGCCAGTTGTTGTTGCTCACAGCGGGGCAGGTGAGGGTAATACTGCTCCTTGAGCGCCAGCATCATCACATCCAAATCCCGTACGGGACTGAGGCTGCCGGCGATCGCCCGTACCCGCTGAATGGAAACTCCCTTGGGCAACCGTACCGTATTACAAAACACCTCCAGAGCCGTTCGCAGGCGGCGCAGCCCCACGCGCATCTGATGAATCGCCTCAACATCGCGATCGCGAATCACCCCTGGCTCATGTTTGCTAATTTTGCGGTAGTACTTTTCAAAAGCAGCGTATGCAACATGCCCTAGGGTTTCCATAGGACTCCCTCTTTGCTCAACGCCCAAAGGCATACCATCATCAAACTAACGTTTATTAGCCAAGGTTAGTTTTTTCTTAATCTTAACTTAACTCTATTCTAAAGTTGTGGCTGAATCACTCCTCGACAACAAAAAACCCCGCTCAACTGGAACGGGGAGTGAGTGACGTCATTCAGTAACAGCCAAATCAAAAAATTGGCAATCTTAGGCAGCTGCCAAGTTCTTAGCAACAAAATCCCAGTTCACCAGTTGGTTCAGGAAATTATCAATGAAGTCGGGACGACGGTTTTGGTAGTCGAGATAGTAGGCGTGCTCCCACACATCAATCGTCAGTAGGGGCACTTGACCGTGAACCAAGGGGTTTTCGGCATTGGGAGTTTTAGTTACTTTCAGTGTGCCAGCTTCGAGCACCAGCCATGCCCAGCCACTGCCAAATTGGGTTGCTGCCGCATTTTTGAACTGGGACTTGAATTCGTCGTAGCTACCAAAAGCACTGTTGATTCGAGCAGCCACATCACCCGTAGGCGCACCACCACCACCCGGCTTGAGGCTATTCCAGAAGAAGGTGTGATTCCACACTTGGGCGGCATTGTTGAAGATGCCCACCTTGGCAGCATCGCCATAGGTCATGCGAATGACATCTTCAAGGGATTTGTCAGCGAGTTCGGTATCTTGAGTCAGTTTATTGAGGTTATCCACGTAGCCCTTGTGGTGTTTGCCATAGTGAAATTCAAGGGTTTTCGCAGACATTCCATAGGGCTCAAGGGCACCCGGATCAAAGGGAAGGGGTTCTTGTACAAATGCCATAGTGTTCAATACCTCTCTAAAGGTGATGCAAGTTTAGGCTACTAGAGATCAGTCATCGCCAAAAGGCACCTAGCAGCAGTGCCCATCGCCTAATTAACAATTCGCAATAATTATATCATCCGTCTTTCCCCTTCGGAAAAGGGCTGTGCCGCCGCATGATATGTTCAGAGGGGTTTTGGGTCTTGCGCTCTATGGTTGGTTCTGTCCTGCGCCTAGATCAAGTTTTAATTCCTGAGGATGCCCCAATTCGCTTTGGTACCGATGGTTGGCGCGGCATCATTGGGGCTGAGTTTACCTTTAACCGTCTGCTGCGGGCAGCCAAGGCAGCGGCGGCAGTCCTCTATCAGACCTACGGCGATGGCAGGACGCCGCGGATCATTGTCGGCTACGACCGCCGGTTTTTGGCAGAACACTGTGCAGCAGTTGTTGCCGAGTTACTGGTCAGCCAAGGCTATGAGGTCTGGCTTTCTAGTTGTGCGGCACCAACACCGGCCTTTAGCTGGGCTGTCAAAGCGGAGCAGGCCATCGGTGGACTGGTGATTACAGCTAGCCATAATCCCGGCCTTTACGCCGGACTGAAGGTGAAGGGCGCTTTTGGTGGGTCAGTGTCAACACCTGTCACCCAAGCCATTGAAGCGCAGTTAGCTCAAGGGGAGCCGCCACCCGTGGGTGAGGCCAAAACAGACTATCAAGTCTTTGATCCGTGGCCCAGCTATTGTGCGGCGTTGCGCACTCATGT
The DNA here is from genome assembly GCF_025999095.1 of Thermosynechococcus sp. Classification (NCBI taxonomy): domain Bacteria; kingdom Bacillati; phylum Cyanobacteriota; class Cyanophyceae; order Acaryochloridales; family Thermosynechococcaceae; genus Thermosynechococcus; species Thermosynechococcus sp. Next base: position 2,236,966 of record NZ_AP024678.1, read on the forward strand.
TGATCCCAGCCCCATTCGGGCGGCGATCGCCGGCGGTAAACTGCACGTCTGTACCGATGTTATGCATGGGGTCGCTGCCGGAGGACTAGAGCGACTGTTGGCTTGGCCCATAGAGGAGTTTCGACGGGAGCGCGACCCCCTCTTTGGCGGCGGCGCCCCTGAACCCATTGGCCGTTATTTAGCCGCTACCCAAGAACAACTGCGCCAACAAGGCAGTGCCACCCCTACAGTGTGTTTAGTCTTTGATGGCGATGCCGATCGCTTGGCGGTCATTGATGGTGAGGGGGTACTGTACACTGCCCAAGAAATGATTCCCATCTTGATTGACCATTTAGCACAGCACAGTCCCTATCGAGGGGCAGTGATTAAGTCTATCAGCTGTTCCGATCTGGTGGCACGAGTGGCAGCCCACCATGGCTTAGCGGTGATTGAAACACCCATTGGCTTCAAGTACATTGGCGATCGCCTACTGGCTGGGGAAGCTGTCCTCTTAGGCGGTGAAGAATCAGGGGGAATCGGCTATGGCCACCATCTCCCTGAGCGAGATGCCCTCCTGTCGGCACTGTACCTATTACAAGCCCTGGTGACCTCCGGCTTAAGCGTGGGGGAATACTATCAGCAGTTGCAGGTAACGACGAACTTTTACAGTGCCTATGATCGCGTTGATCTCACCCTTACGTCCGTGGCCCAGCGGCAAAAACTAGAAGCGCTCCTAGGGGAGCATCCCTTCACCCAGATTTTGGATAGTCCCGTGAGCCACTGGGACACCATTGACGGCTACAAGTTTCATCTGGCCGATGGCGGTTGGCTACTGATTCGCTTTAGTGGCACCGAACCTCTGCTGCGCCTCTACTGCCAAGGGAAAACACCTGAACAGGTACAGCGCATTCTACAATGGGCCAGTCAATGGGCAGTTGCAGTTGCTGGCTAATCGTTAAAAAACAATCAATATGGACAAAGCATCATGCCATTAGACCCATTCAGCCAAAATGCTGCTGCCACCAGCGCCCGTCCGCCCCTTTCCCTATCGACAAAACTTGCCTTTGGCGCCGGCGATCTTGGAACTGCCATCACTGCCAATTTACAGGTGTTTTTCCTGATGGTGTTCTTGACCAATGTGGCTGGACTCAATGCTGGCTTGGCGGGAAGCGTACTCATGATTGGCAAAATTTGGGATGCCATGAATGACCCGATCATCGGCTACCTGAGCGATCGCACCCCCGTGGGCAAGTGGGGACGCCGCCACCTCTGGATGATGGCAGCCGCGATTCCCTTTGGCTTGAGTTTTTTCTTGAACTGGTGGGTGCCGACAACGGATCAAGGGTTGCTTTTTGGCTACTACGTCCTCATTGGCCTATTGTTTAACACGTTTTACACCGCGGTAAACCTGCCCTACACCGCCCTGACCCCAGAACTCACTGAAGATTACAACGAACGCACCAGTCTCAATAGTTTTCGCTTTGCCTTTTCCATTGGGGGCAGCATTGGCTCCTTACTCCTTGCTCAGGTCGTTTTCCAGAACATTCCCGATCCCCAAGCCCAGTACTTGATCCTCGGGGGCATTGCCGCCGTCTTGTCCGTTTTGCCCATCTATTGGTGCGTCTGGGGAACACGGCAGCGGGTGCAGGCGTTTGAACGCCGTATCCCCACGCCTGAGCAGCGCCATTTACCGCTGAAGACGCAACTGCGGCTGGTGTTTAGCAATCGTCCCTTTCTTTATGTGATGGGAATCTACCTGTGTTCTTGGCTGGCGGTGCAAATTACTGCCTCGCTGATTCCCTTTTTTATTGGCGATTGGTTGCAAATGTCCGCCGCTGCCTATACCCAAGTGGCGCTGACGGTTCAAGGAACCGCTATGATCATGCTCTTTGTCTGGAGTGCTGTGAGTCGTCGCCTGGGCAAGAAGGCGGTGTACTTCATGGGGATGAGCCTGTGGATCATTGCCCAGGCTGGTCTCTTTTTGTTGCAACCAGGACAGACAGCGCTGGTATATATCTGTGCAATTCTGGCGGGCTTTGGGGTTGCGACCGCTTATCTTATCCCTTGGTCAATGATTCCCGATGTGATTGATCTAGATGAACTCCAGAGTGGTCAGCGGCGGGAGGGGATCTTTTATGCCTTTATGGTGCTGCTGCAAAAAATTGGTCTTGCCCTCGGTCTGTTCTTAGTGGGTCAGGCTTTGCAGGGGGCGGGTTACATTTCTACTGTCGCCGGGGCGCCAGCGCCGGTGCAACCGCCGTCGGCACTTTTAGCAATTCGCATTGCCATTGGACCTTTGCCAACGTTTTTTCTCATTGTGGGGATGATTTTGGCCTATCTCTATCCCATTACCCACGCTGTCCACCAAGGGATTCTTTTGCAGTTGCACGCCAAACGCCAAGGAGAGACTGAGGCATGAAGGGTTGGTCTGTGGGCGATCGCACCTTTGTGTGGGGAGAGCGCACCTACATTATGGGCATCTTGAATATCACCCCCGACAGTTTTAGCGATGGTGGTGACTTTTTTAATCCTGCCAGTGCCGTTGCCCATGCCCTAGACATGGTTGCCGCCGGCGTTGATGTTATTGATGTAGGGGGGGAGTCCACCCGTCCGGGAGCTAGTGAAGTGCCCATTAGCGCTGAGTTGGCTCGGGTATTGCCCGTAATCGAGGGCATCCGTCAGCAGTCCCAGATTCCCATTTCCATTGATACCACCCATGCGGTGGTTGCCCAGGCAGCGGTGGCAGCCGGTGCCAATATTGTTAACGATGTTTCAGGGGGGCAGGCGGATCCTGAGATGTTTGCCACGGTAGCGGCATTGGGGGTGCCCTATATCCTCATGCATCGGCGGGGAACCCCAGCCACCATGCAGCAATTAACTGACTACGAGGATTTGATCGGCGATTTGCTGCGCTATTTTCAGGAACAAACCCAGCGGGCGATCGCCAGCGGCATTCCCCCAGAACACCTGATGATTGACCCAGGTCTTGGCTTTGCCAAGACTACCCCCCAAAATCTCACCCTTTTGCGAGAACTGCGGCAATTTCAAAGTCTCGGCTATCCCCTCCTGCTCGGTCCATCGCGCAAACGCTTTATTGGCGATGTCCTAAACCTGCCCCATCCTAAAGACCGAGTTTGGGGTACCGCAGCGGTCTGTTGCCATGCCATTGCCCAGGGGGTGGACATGGTGCGCGTCCATGATGTGGCAGCCATGGTGCAGGTGTGTCGGATGGCCGATGTCCTCTGGCGATCGCCCTAGGGGCAATGACCTCGCCCCGGCGCTGGCACACACAACTCCCATTCCGCATTGAAAGGTTCATAACCGAGAGCAACTCCCGCTTGTTCTGCTTGGTGGCGCACCTCCTCAAAGCAGTCAAAGCCATCGGGACGCACGGCAATAATAACGTACTCGCGATCGCGCTGGCGACCTAGATTAGCCAACAAAATCGCCAAGGTGGAGGTGGGCTTGTCAAGGTCTGCTTTGGGCACAAGCACTTTTTGGGGATAAATGATTGCTCCCTCGCGACGGCACTCTAGATAGCGGGGGGTTCGCCCGTGATTTTGGGCATTTTCCCGCGCCAAGATTTGCACATTGGTGCGTTCTCGGCCAAGGCTACTGGCACTGATGACCACCACTAATAGGATCAGGGTGCCAATGGTACAGGCCAAGATCGAGAGGAAGGGAAATAAGTCCAGTTGCAAAGGGTGGGATTGACGCCGCCGCACAGCCTGATGCCTTACATGATTTTGGGCACGCGGAAAAAGTCATCCTCGCGATCCGGGGCGATCGCTAGCAAGTCCTCCCGATTTGGCCAAGGTTCCAACACGTCAGGACGGGTTACATTACTCACCTCAATGGCTCGCGTTGTCGGCGGCACCTCTGTAACATCCAGCTCACTCAGTTGATTGACATAGTCGAGGATGCTATCTAGTTGCTGGGTCAGTGCTTCAATTTCACTTTCATCAATGGCAAGGCGAGCTAAATGAGCCACCTTGCGCACATCTTCTGCAGTAATGACTTTGGTTGCCATTCGTGCTCCCTTAGAAATTGGCGAGAAGTTTTTAGAAATACACATCAATATTGGAGCGGCCAGTGGTTTTCAGCCAGTTCTGCGCCTCAATATAGTTATTGGGGGCCAGTTGAATTGCCCGTTTCCAGTAGTCTGCCGCACGATCAAAGAGCTGTTCGGCCTCCTCGGCGCGCTGCTGCTCTTGTGCCTGAGTCCCCAAGTAGTGGTAGATCACGGCAATATTGTTGAGGGCTTGGGGCATGCGGGGATTGAGTTCAAGGGCTTGGTGGTAGTACTCTAGCGCTTTTTCATGCTCGCCATTGCTGGCATGGATCAAGCCAATATTGTAGAGAATGTAGCTGCAATCGGTGGGGTCTTCCTCTAGTTCTAGGGCTGCCTGGTAGTTCTCCAGCGCCTCTGCATATTCCCCATCCGCTTGGGCAGACATGCCATCGCGATAATAGGCAAAGGCAGTTTTTGACTGCGAACTGGTGGGCAAGACCTTGAGAATGAGGTCAGCCATGACCGTAAAGGTTTTGTCAATAAAATTGTCGTTCCGTTGCGATCGCGGCATAGGGCTTCCTTAGAACGGCCTCTTGCCTAGTGTATCAAAAGCACCACCAGCAATCGCCCCCCTAGCCAATGCCTAAGATTTGTAGCGTTCCGCCAAGAAGCTCCTAAGGCAGCCCTAAGATCGTCCTAGTGGCCCTCCGTGCCGTGATACTCACCAGCTTTGGGAGTTTAAGATTTATGATTGAAAATATTCTATTGGCAGACTCAGGAACTGGACAATCCGAACAAATGCTCAAGTCGCTGATGGAGTTGCCAGCGATTCAACGGGCTGCCATCACCGTTTTGCACGTGATTCCACCGAAAATTACTGCCGAGGAGATGGCCGAACAACGTCAAGCAGGTGCCAAACTCCTAGCGGAAGCTGTGGCCCGACTGCACCTTGACCCCGTCATTAGTGTCAATACGATGCTGCGGGAGGGCGATCCCAAAGATACGGTGCTCCACGTGGCCGATGAAATCAATGCCGACTTGATCATTATGGGATCGCGGGGACTGAAGCGCCTGCAATCCATTCTCGAAAACTCCGTTAGCCAGTATGTGTTTCAACTGTCTTCGCGGCCGATGCTCCTAGTGCGCGATGACATCTACGTCAAGAAAATCAACCGCATCATGGTGGCACTCAATAATTCTGCTGCCGCCAAAGCCTCCTTGGACTTAGCAGTGCGCCTAATGGAGGGGGTCAAGGGCGGCAAACTCATTGTTGCCCACGTCAATCCTGACCTCAAGGGTCACGCCGATACCCCTAGCACTGCTGCCGAAAAAGACCCGCTTCTTGCCGAAGCTGCAACGGTGGCTAAGCAGCGGGGGGTGGAATACCAGTGTGTTCTGACCACCGGCAAACCCGGGGAAGAAATCTGCCGCATTGCGGCCGATACCAATGCCGATCTCCTGGTTCTGGGTTCCCCGGATCGGCGGCCCTCGATCGCCCGCAGTCTACCCGACTTGGATCGCCTTTTGGGCACTTCCCTGTCTGACTATGTCCGGGTCTATGCCGAGTGTCCCGTGCTCTTTGTGCGACAATCGGAGGCGTAGACTGGTCTAGCGGCGGTGACCTTTTTCGATGATTGGCGCTGGCAGAGCGATCGCCAGTGGCAACAACTGCGTGAAGCCCTTGAGTACACCTTTGTCCAACTCTTTCGCCAGCAAATGGAGCCATTTTGGCAAGACCACCCCTCCCTAGGGGCATGGCTACGCTGGCTCCTTCAGGGGGTCTTGCTTATTGGCCTTAGCGTAGGCCTCTATTCCCTAGGACGCCGCCTCTGGCGATGGTGGCAACGGCGATCGCGATCCTCCTCACCAACAGCAATTTCTACCCTTGGGGAGCGACCCAGACCGGTGCGGGAATGGCTGGAACTTGCCCAAAACCTACAATTGGCGGGGGACTATAGCGGGGCCTGCCGTGCCTTTTATATGGCCTTGCTGTATCGGTTGCAGGAGGCAGGCTGGCTGCGGTTTCAGACCCACTGGACCAATGGCGACTACCTGGGGGAATTGGAACGGCTCTTTCAACTGGGGGAGCGATCGCCAACTGTAGGGCAGAGTATCCAGCATCTCTTTCAAGCTCACAGTCGCAGTTACTATGGCGCCGAGCCAGGGATGCCCAAACCCTAGCCAGCTGTCAAGCGGCGTATATTTTCAATTGCTGAGGTGGCTAGAGCAGGCCGCTAATGTCCTACAGACTCTGAAAGACTCTGAAAACGGCCGTTTGATTACCTAGCCCTTTGGCTTTGTCTTCACAGACACTGGCCCATAGACAAGGGTTTGACAAGCCAAACGATAATTTTCGGGCTTACGGCGGAGCTTGCGCTCTTCCACAGGGGTGCGGGGCGAGAGGTTTTCCATGCCTTCGACAATCTCAACAATACAGGTGCCACACTGGCCATAGCCCCCACAATTAAAGAGCTTGCCCTTCAGGGTATAGAGGTCAACCCCCGTTTCCATTGCTTTTATGCGCAGATTCGCACCATCAGCAGCAACAATTTCCTTGTTTTCGTTAACAAACTTAATATTTGTGGCCACGAATTCAGCTTTGCTTGCCATAGGAACCTAGGCTAGTTACCATTCTTAATACATTCTCATTTTGGCAGAAAAACTGCCCAACCGTAGCTGAAGTTACGGGTAAATTGGCCGTTAAACTCTTAGTAGGGAAGCGGTTGTTACCGTGATCCGGCTGCTTAATAAAATTTGTTCATGCAAACGCTAAATTTTTGTATAGGAGGAGCGTAGTCAATGGGACTACCCTGGTACCGAGTCCACACTGTCCTGATCAATGATCCAGGGCGGTTGATTGCGGCCCACCTGATGCACACGGCATTGGTCGCCGGTTGGGCAGGGTCGATGGCTCTTTATGAGCTCGCTATTTTTGATCCCAGTGATCCCGTTCTCAACCCCATGTGGCGGCAGGGAATGTTTGTGCTGCCCTTTATGGCACGGTTGGGGGTCACGGGGTCTTGGAGCGGTTGGAGCATTACTGGCGAAACGGGGATTGACCCCGGTTTCTGGAGCTTTGAGGGGGTTGCCCTAGCCCACATCGTCCTGTCGGGTTTGTTATTCTTGGCGGCCTGTTGGCACTGGGTCTATTGGGATCTCGAACTCTTTCGTGATCCTCGCACCGGTGAGCCTGCCCTCGATTTGCCGAAAATGTTCGGGATTCACCTGTTCCTTGCTGGTCTGCTGTGCTTTAGCTTTGGCGCCTTTCACCTCACGGGTCTCTTTGGCCCTGGGATGTGGGTTTCTGACCCCTATGGCTTGACGGGCAGCGTCCAGCCGGTTGCCCCCGAATGGGGACCCGATGGCTTTAACCCCTACAATCCCGGTGGTGTTGTGGCTCACCATATCGCCGCAGGCATTGTCGGTATTATTGCTGGCCTCTTTCACATACTGGTGCGTCCACCCCAGCGGCTTTACAAAGCTCTGCGCATGGGGAATATCGAAACCGTCCTCTCCAGCAGTATTGCGGCCGTCTTCTTTGCCGCCTTTGTCGTTGCTGGCACAATGTGGTATGGCAGTGCCACCACGCCCATTGAACTCTTTGGGCCGACTCGCTATCAGTGGGACAGTAGCTACTTCCAACAGGAAATTAACCGGCGCGTGCAGGCCTCTCTCGCCAGTGGCGCCACTCTGGAAGAAGCTTGGTCGGCTATTCCAGAGAAACTGGCCTTCTACGATTACATTGGCAATAACCCCGCTAAAGGTGGTCTCTTCCGTACTGGCCCGATGAATAAAGGGGATGGAATTGCCCAAGCTTGGAAAGGCCATGCCGTCTTCCGCAACAAAGAGGGTGAAGAACTCTTTGTGCGTCGGATGCCTGCCTTCTTTGAAACCTTCCCGGTCATCCTCACCGATAAAAACGGCGTTGTCAAAGCCGACATTCCCTTCCGTCGTGCGGAGTCGAAGTATAGCTTTGAGCAACAGGGGGTTACCGTCAGTTTCTACGGTGGTGAATTGAACGGCCAAACCTTCACCGATCCACCCACCGTCAAGAGCTATGCCCGTAAGGCCATCTTTGGTGAGATCTTCGAATTCGATCAAGAAACCCTGAACTCCGACGGGATTTTCCGCACCAGTCCCCGTGGCTGGTTCACCTTTGCCCATGCGGTGTTTGCCTTGCTCTTCTTCTTTGGTCACATTTGGCACGGTGCCCGTACCCTGTTCCGCGATGTCTTCTCCGGGATTGATCCAGAACTGTCGCCGGAGCAAGTGGAATGGGGCTTCTACCAAAAAGTGGGCGATGTCACCACTCGCCGCAAGGAAGCTGTTTAGTCATTCCTAGGGGACTACTATGGAAACCATCACCTACGTTTTCATCTTTGCCTGCATTATTGCGCTGTTCTTCTTTGCCATCTTCTTTCGTGAACCGCCGCGGATCACTAAGAAGTAACTTCTGACCCGTCACTAAATAGGTCTTTAATACTTGCCGATCGCCCCCGCGGTCGGTTTTTTGATGTTTATTTGATCTTCAAGGAGATGAGGGGCGCCGATTCCTGAATCTGTCGCTCCCGGCGCCGCGGTTTCTGGTACAGTCTTTATGGCACAGTGGGATGGCCAAGCCTGTTGTCTGTCAATCGCTAAGGAGAAACCTCTGAGTACCCGAGTCATTATTGTCCGCCACGGTGAAAGCACGTTTAATGTCCAAGAGCGGGTGCAAGGTCACAGTGATGCCTCTGCGCTCACGGAGCGCGGTCGTTGGATGGCAGCCCAAGTGGCTCTAGCGCTGCGGGGTATTCCTATTCGCAAAATTTACACCAGTCCCCTGAAACGGGCAAAGGAAACCGCAGAGGTCATCCATGCTCAGCTCCAAAACCCCGAACTCAAGCCACCCCATGCCCTTGATCTCCTCAAAGAGATTGCGCTGCTAGCTTGGGAAGATCTCCCCTTTGCCGAAGTGAAGGCACAGTTCCCAGAGGACTATCGCCGCTGGCAGGAAGCCCCAGAAACTTTGATGATGAAAATCACCACAGAAACCGGCCAAACCAAGGAGTTTTTCCCGCTACTGGATCTCTACGATCGCGCGGGCATGGTCTTGGAAACGCTGCTAGCGGCTCACGCCAATGAAACGATTGTCATTGTGGGGCATAGTGGCATGAACCGTGCCTTGATCTGCACGGGCCTCGGCTTGGGGGTCAAGGGTTACCTGCGGCTCCAGCAGGCGAATGGTGGCATTAGTGTCTTAAATTTCAGCAACGGCTTGCGGCAACCCGCTCAACTGGAAGCTCTCAATCTCACTAGCCATCTCAATGATCCCTTTCCCCAGCCCCGCTTCAAGGAACAAACGCTGCGCGTCTTTCTTGTCCGCCACGGTGAAACGGACTGGAACCGTGCAGGACGCTTCCAAGGGCAAATTGATGTGCCCCTCAATGAAAATGGCCGTGCCCAAGCGGCGGCAGTGGCTGAGTTTCTCAAGAATGTCCCCCTCCACCATGCCTTGAGTAGTCCACTCCTGCGTCCCAAGGATACGGCCTTGGCGATTTTGCAGTACCACCCCAATGTGCAGCTGGAGTTAGAGCCAGCCCTTGCAGAGATTAGCCATGGGGATTGGGAGGGCAAGTTTGAACCCGAGGTGGCGGCGGCCTATCCGGGTGAACTGGAACGCTGGCGGACCACCCCTGCCCTTGTGCAAATGCCCAATGGCGAAAACCTTGAACAGGTGCGCGATCGCGTAGTCAGGGCCTGGGAACTCTGGCTGAAGCGCTGGCAAACCAATGCTCCCACCCCCCACAATGTCTTGGTCGTGGCCCACGATGCCACCAATAAGGTCTTGCTCTGCCACATTGTTGGTCTTGGCATTGAAAACTTCTGGCTCTTTAAGCAGGGAAATGGCAGCGTCACGGTGATTGACTATCCCCTCAAGGGAGGTCTGCCCCGCTTGCAGGCAGTGAATATCACCACCCATTTGGGCGGGGTACTGGATCAAACAGCGGCGGGAGCGCTGTAGGAGATGGTGTGGCGATTGTTGCGACAGGTGCGGCTGCTGGATCCTGTCAACCGCCAAGACCAACGCGCGGATGTGCTGCTAGAGGAGGATCAACTGGTGGCGATCGCCCCCGCAGCAATTCCCCCGGGTGCCGAAGTTATTGATGCCTCAGACTGGGTTTTGGCACCGCCTCTGGTGGATCTTTACAGCCACAGTGGTGAACCGGGCTACGAGGCACGAGAAACCCTAGATAGCCTTTTGGCCGCCGCTGCTGCCGGGGGGGTGCAGTATTTAAACCTATTGCCCACCACGGAACCCGTGATTGATGATCCTGCCCCTTGGCAAGCCCTACAACGGCAGATACCCCCCACCGCTTGGTCACAGGTACGGGTTTGGGGTGCCCTCACCCAAGGATGCAAGGGAGCAGCCCTAACGAATTTAGCTGAACTGGCGGCCAGTGGTGTGGTCGGTTTTTGTGACGACCGGGGGTTAACCCACTGGCCCTTGGTCCAGCGGGCACTGACCTATGTCCAGCCCCTGGGAAAACCCGTTGCCCTTTGGCCCTTTGACCCGGCCTTGGCAGCCAAGGGTGTGGCGCGCCACAGTGGGGTCGCCACGCGTCTAGGATTGGTGGAGCAACTGGTCTGCTGTGAAACCATTCCGCTATTGGCGATTTTGGAATTGGCACGCACGGTCTCAACCCCGATTCACCTCATGCGCCTGTCAACCGCTCGCAGTGTCGAGATTCTCGCCAAGGACAAACCCGAACAGGTGAGTGCCAGTGTGTGTTGGTTGCATCTACTTTTTGAGGTTGAGGACTTAGCCAACTACGATCCGAATCTCCGCCTTGACCCACCCCTAGGAACGGCCCGCGATCGCCAAGCGTTGATTGAAGGAATCAAAACGGGGATCATTGAGGCGATCGCCATTGACCACACCCCCCTGCTCTACGAAGAAAAAATGGTTTCCTTTGCCGAGGCACTCCCCGGCGCCATTGGCCTTGAATTAGCCCTACCGGCTCTGTGGCAGGGACTGGTTGCCAAGGAGTACCTGAGCGCCCTTCAGCTTTGGCACGCCCTCAGCACGGCACCGGCGCGTATTTTGGGCCTTGAACCACCCCGCCTAGAACTCCACAGTCGCAACTTTGTTCTCTTTGATTCCAGCGTTACTTGGGCAGTCACGCACCAAAGCCTGCGATCGCGCGCTCACAACACCCCTTTTTGGCAGCAATCCCTGCGGGGTCAACTGGTGCCCTTTTCGCCAAGCATCAGCTCTGGTCGTACCCACTGATCAAACTCCTCAGCCGTGAGGTACCCCAGTTCCAGCGCCGCCTCCTTGAGGGTTTTACCCTCACTGTAGGCTTTTTTCGCGACTGTCGCCGCCTTGTCGTAGCCTATGTGGGGATTCAAGGCCGTCACCAACATCAGCGATCGCTCCACATAGGTTTGAATTTGCTGCCGATTTGGCTCAACTCCCACCAAGCAATGGTCGGTAAACGATTGCACCGCATCACTCAGGAGGGCAATAGATTGCAGCACATTGTGAATGATCAAGGGCTTATAGACATTTAACTCAAAATTGCCTTGGCTGCCCGCTATGGCCACCGCCGCATCGTTGCCCATCACCTGCACACACACCATCGTCAGGGCTTCGCATTGGGTGGGGTTCACCTTGCCGGGCATAATTGACGAGCCCGGCTCGTTGGCCGGTAGGATCAATTCTCCTAAGCCACAACGAGGCCCTGAGGCCAGCCAGCGAATGTCATTGGCCATTTTGATCATCGCTGCCGCCAATGTTTTTAGGGCACCACTGAGCATCACTAGGGAATCGTGGGCTGCCAAGGCGGCAAAGGGATTCTCTGCTTTACAAAAGGGATACCCTGTCATTTGGGCCAATTCTGCGGCCACGCGATCGCCAAAACCAGCCGGGGCATTCAACCCCGTCCCTACCGCCGTAGCGCCAATGGCCAGGGGATACAGATGCTGCAGGGCATATTCAATATGGGCTTGGCAGGCGGCAATTTGACTGGCATAGCCAGAAAACTCTTGGCCAAGGGTCAAGGGCACGGCATCCATCAAGTGGGTGCGCCCAATTTTAATAATGTCAGCAAAGGTCGTCACTTTTTCCTGCAATACTCCTTGGAGGTGGCGCAGCCTTGGCAGCAGGCGCTCCTGCAGCGCAATCACTGTGGCAACATGCATGGCCGTAGGAAAGGTGTCATTGGAAGACTGGCTACAGTTCACGTGATCATTGGGGTGGATCGGGGTTTTGCTCCCCTTAGTGCCCCCCGCCAGCTCAATGGCACGGTTGGCAATCACCTCATTCACATTCATATTGGTTTGAGTGCCGCTGCCCGTCTGCCAGATGGAGAGGGGAAACTGATCATCCCACTGTCCTGCAATGACTTCATCGGCGGCTTGAAGAATCCATTTGGCTTTCTCAGGGTCTAAAACCCCCAAATCCCGGTTGGCGATCGCCGCCGCCCTCTTGAGCCGTGCCATGGCATGGATTACCTCTAGGGGCATCCGCTGACTGCCGATGGCAAAGTACTTGAGGGAACGTGCCGTCTGAGCGCCCCAATAGCAGTCCGCCGGCACTGCAATCGCCCCAAGGGAGTCGTATTCTATCCGTGTTTTCGTGGTCATGGTGAGTCATCCTGAGGGTGAGCACTCCTCTCTCATCATTGCAGAAGGAAAGCCAGGGCTACTTGGTCAATTGCCGTAGGCTTTGGGTTGGCGGCAGTGGCCCACTGTGGCCTGGGGAAAGCCAGCGGTGATAATTCCCTCTTACAATAGGGAAAGTTAGCGTTTGGGAGAGGCGCTCTGTGAGCATGCCGGCGATCGCCATCATTGACTACGATATGGGAAATTTGCACTCCGTCAGCAAAGCCCTTGAGGTCGTCGGCGCCCGCCCGTTCATTAGCGATCGCCCCTCGGAGATTTTCGCAGCGGATGCGGTGGTGCTTCCCGGCGTTGGTGCTTTTGCTCCCGCCATGGCTCAGCTTCAAGAGCGAGAACTGGTGCCCGTCATTGAGCAGATCATTGAGCAGGGAATGCCCTTTTTGGGGATTTGCCTTGGTCTCCAAGTGCTCTTTGAATGTAGTGAAGAGGGAACAGAACCTGGCCTTGGTCTTTTTGCAGGCAAAGTTAAACGCTTGCCGTCTGAACCTGGCCTCACCATCCCCCACATGGGCTGGAACCAACTGACCTTGACGCAATCCGCCTCTCCCCTTTGGCAACATCTACCACCGCGCCCTTGGGTCTATTTTGTCCACTCCTACTTTGTTGCCCCTGAGGATCCTTCATTAGTGGCCGCAACGGTGTGCCATGGTCAGCAAACGGTAACGGCAGCGATCGCTCGCAACAATCTATTTGCTTGTCAATTTCACCCCGAAAAGTCCGGTGCTGTGGGTCTGCAATTGCTGCGCAACTTTGTTGCCTTGATCAAAGATTGATGCCTAACGCTCTTGAGTCTTAAATCCATTGACTCCATTGAAGCAGTGACAGCCCGTTGAGCTAACGGTACCCATAAAAGCGGGTGGCAAAGTTTTGCGATCGCGTCGGGGACAGTTGACGTGCTTTCAAAATAGCAGCGGTGAGAAAGACATAGGCGACAATCCCCACCACTGCCAAACCCATCGGGCCAAAACGGGCAGCAGCCGTATTCCAAAGGGCGTGAAGGCCGGCGGCAAGCCCCAGGCCAACGGTGAAAATCAAGGCAGCGCGACGGGGTCGCAAGACACTCAGCCCCACACAATAGCCTAAATAGCCCGTATAGGCCATATGCCCCGTCAATGACCCTAACACCCGCGGAATGAGCACTTGCAGACCGGCTAAATTACCAAATTGACCGGCAATACTCGGGACGTACTGCCCAAGGGTTTCTGTCCACGTAAAACCGAGGCCGGCAGCCGCTCCCAAAAGAATGCCATCTAGGGGTTCCCATACGCCCACCTTTTGTTTCCACGGACTAGGGAGCCATCGCCCCAACCCATAGGCCACGGCAATTGGTAAGGCCTTGAGCAGCTCCTCCATTAATCCGGCACCAATGAAGTTACGGCTGAATAATACCCAAAATGAAGGATGGGGCGGATGCAGTTGGCCGGGTAAGACTGTGCGGAAGAGATAGATCATTACTGGCAACATCGGGCTTTGGAGAATCAAAATTTCCAGCGTCAACGTGCCTAGTAAAACCCATATCGGTTTGGATTTGCCACAGAGTTGATAGATGAAGTAATAGGCAGCACTCCCTAAGTAGAGCGCCAAGATGACTTTGAAGGCATCGGGGGAGCCAGCGGTGGCAAAGAGTAGGATGACCGCAACAACAGTAACCATCCCCGGTACCAGATAGGCCTTGCGTACCCAGTCGGGATGAATCGCCAAAATGGGCAGGAGTTGGGTGAGGGTAAGGGGTTGATCGGGCTGGGTGCTCACGACTTCGGTGAGGGGTAGGTATTCGAGGACAAATTCAGGCCCTCGGCGCCCTAATTGAATACGATCGCCCGCCTTGAGCACAGTTAAGGTTTCCACCCGCTGTTGATTGACATAGGTCCCATTGACACTCCCCAGGTCAGCGATCGCCCACAGGGGAATCGCGCCCCGCCTTTGACAGGTGAGTTGGGCATGGTGGCGAGAAACAGAGGTATAGAGGTGAGCGTCCAGGACAATATGACAAGTATCGGGATCACGGCCAATGATCGTCACATCCTCTTGGGAAAGCCAAAACTGCCCCCTTTCAGGGGAGACTTGTCGCAGCACACCCGCATACTTCAGGGTTGGATTGAGGGGGGAGCGATCGCGATTCATTCGTACCCCTATCCACTGCAAGGGGGACGATGGGAATCCCACAGTCCTACCTGCTTAGCACTCACACCCACTATACACTGGCCGCTTCATACTTCCTTATGATCGGGAGGGCGATCGCACCAGCACAGGGAACGAGAAAACTGGGGTAGCACTTTTGAGTAGAGGTTTACTTCGTAACTAGGAGTTGACAAAGGTCAGTACTTTGGGGGATGATAAAATTCTGTCGATTCGGGGCTATAGCTCAGTTGGTAGAGCACTTCAATGGCATTGAAGGGGTCAGCGGTTCGAATCCGCTTAGCTCCATCAAAGTTAGTAAAAAGTTAGTAAAACTTCTGGTTTTTCCTCATTGCCAGGCATAGTCATTCAGCGAATTCAGCGGCCTTTCGCTACTGTTGCCAAAGGATGAATGCATCAGACCCCCAATTTGAACTCAACCAAGTCTTGGCAGCTATCCAAGGCCTGTAGGCTGCTATTCAGACAATTCACAAAAGCTAGACACCCAAATTGCCACCACGAACGAGTGCTGTCAATACCTTAAAAATTGATGCTCCCAAGTTAAAGGTAAAGCAGCAAATTAAAGCAGCAAATCAAGGTCGTGGAAGCCCAATTGGGACAGCGCACTGACACCGTTCAGGTCACATTGCAGGACATCTCTAAACAGCACACAGGAACTGCTCCGCGGCCATGGGGCTTTCTTGTCGGACTATTGTAGCCACTGGTAGCCACAGTGGGCTTGTTGGCAAGGCTTTTGATATTGGACTTGCCTCAATCTTGATTGAGGGCTTGCTGGCGCAATATTCGCAGTAGTTTTTCTAAATGCCCTGGGAGAGGAGCGATCGCCACCATCTCTTCGCCACTCCGGGGATGCTGCAATTGTAAGCGATAGGCATGGAGAGCTTGGCCAGGAAGCTTCACTTTTAGGGGGCTGCCGCGGCCATAGAGGGGATCCCCCAACAGCGGCCAACCCAAATGGGCCGCATGGACGCGGATTTGATGGGTGCGCCCCGTTTCTAGGCGAAACTCCACAAGCGCACAGTGGCGAAAGCGCTCCTTCACGTACCAGTGAGTAATGGCAGTGCGGCCTTTTTCAGGGGGCACCACCGCCATCTTTTTGCGATCCACCGGGTGACGACCCATGGGCGTCATTACGGTTCCCCTGTCCTCAGGGGGTTGGCCATAGACAACACCAAGGTAGTGGCGCTGCATTTGCCGCGTTTTCAATTGTTGTTGCAGATGCTGGAGGGCAAACTCCGTTTTGGCGACAACCATTACCCCAGAGGTGTCTTTGTCTAGGCGATGCACAATCCCTGGCCGCTGGACACCGCCAATCCCCGTCAAATCAGGACAATGAGCTAATAAGCCGTGAACTAGCGTGCCGTGACGATGACCGGGGGCAGGATGCACCACTAAATCCACGGGTTTATTGAGAATCAGTAACTCCCCATCCTCATAGAGAATACTCAGGGGTAGGGGTTCAGGGACTAAATCCAATGGCTCTGGCGGAGGGAGCACTACCTGCAGTACCTCACCACCACTGAGGGGCTGATTTTTGCGATCGCAAACTTGACCATTGAGGCGTACGTGCCCCCGTTGGATCAACTGCTGCCAGCGCGATCGCGAGAACTCAGGATGCTGCTGGGCCAGGAACGTATCGAGGCGATCGCCCCCCTTTTTGACCTTGAAGGTTAGCGATGTCGTCATGCCCCCCAACTACACTAGCGTATGCCCAAGGGCTAAACCCACCACTAACATCCCCAGTACCAGGAAGGGCTGGGCACTGGCTTGGTACTTCACATCGTTCTTTAGGGGATCCCGCAGGAAGTACATATCCTGAAAGACAATCTGGGGAATAATCAGTAAAATCAGCAGCACAGCATAAAGATTGGCATGGATCGCCATTAGGTAGCCCGCAATCCCCAATTGGAAAATGTCAATCATCAGGACGCAGATCCAAGCGGCCGTGGTAATGCCAAACATCACAGGCAGAGACGCCAAACCCAGCTGGCGATCGCCCTCAACGCTTTTGAAGTCATTGACAATGGCAATCCCCAAGCCCGCCAGACTGTAAATCAAGGTCAAGATCACAATCGTTGGCGTCAATTCACCAAAAAGGGCGTGACCTGCCCACCACGGTAAGGCAATGTAGCTTGCTCCGAGGGCATAGTTTCCCAACCAACCATTCTTTTTCAGTTTCAGGGGCGGTGCAGAGTAAATATAGGCCAAAAAGCCCCCCAGCAAGGCAATTTTGGTCACGGGGAACGTGGGATGGTCAGCCCATAGATCGAGTAGAACCGCTAGAGCCAAACCCGCCACAAAAAGGAAAATAATCTGGGCGCGCACGTGATTCAGGGAAATTGCCCCCGATGGAATGGGACGGTAGGGTTCATTGATCGCATCAATCTCGCGATCGTAGTAATCGTTGAGTGTTTGGGTATAGCCAGCCATCAAAGGGCCCGACAGGAGCATACAGGTGGCTGCCTTGAGAATATCCTCCAGACTCCATGTAAATCCCCCCGAGGAGGCCGCACCACAGACCACCCCCCACATGAGGGGAATCCATGTAATCGGCTTCATCAATTGCAGGCGAATTTTCCAAATATTGGTCTCACCGCTTTTGGCACCCTTCATGCCCAGCAGTTGACGTGCCGCTGCTGTTGTACTTTCTGCAGAGGTTGAAGTCGTCGTTGAATCGGGGGTTTCCGTCATAGTGCTTGTTGTGCTCAGCAATCACCTCAATGATTATAGTCGTTTCACTTGCCTCCACCTAGGGGGATAAGGTGGCCCTGCGGAGTGGGGAGGATGCCAAAAGTTGTCCTGCTCAATTTGCCGATCGCCCGTGGTGTAGGTCAGTATAGAAGCAAAACTCCTTTTGCGGTCTAGAATTTTTCAGCGTCAGTGGAACAGCTCCAATTTGTGCCATGACCCCTGTATCCATTCTTGATCATCTTAAACGGGCTTTACCGGCGGTCATTGCAACGGCGATCGCTACTCTGGGTGCTCTTGGACTGCAAGTGGCCGACCTGCTCGAACCTTTGGAATTGAAAGTTTATGATCAATGGCTGCGCTGGCGAGCGACACCCGCCACTTCCCAGCGACTGCTGATTGTTGAGATTACCGAGGCTGACATTCAAACCCTCAAGCAGTACCCAATTCCTGACGAAGTGCTCATTCAAGCTGTCAATGAATTGCAGAAGTACCAACCTAAGGTCATTGGCATTGATATTTTTCGCGATTTTCCGGTTCCTGATCGCTTCAAATTGCCGACCAATGGGCTGCCTTCCCTCGGACGGCTGATGATAACCCAGCCCAACACCGTCATTGTCTGTAAAGTGGGCAGCGAAGCGGATCCCGGAATTCCCCCCCCCGCTGGACTGCTGAATGATCAGGTGGGGTTTGCTGATATTCCCATTGATGATGATGGCGTGGTGCGCCGGGCTGTTTTAGCAACTCAACCAGAAGCTAGTGGTCGCTGTTCCACTCCTCAATCCTTTGCCCTTGCCTTGGCGCGTCTTTTTCTAGGGGTTAATCCCCAATCCGTTACTCAAAATCGCCTTGACTTGGGAACGGCTCGCTTTCAGGCCCTAACTAGCAACTGGGGGGGCTACAACAACCTAGACGCCACCGGGTTTCAAATCCTGATCAACTATGCCCACCCGACCCAGCCCTATGAAACGGTCACCCTAAGCGAAGTGCTCAGGGGTCAAGTGCTGCCTTCGAAGGTGCGCGATCGCGCCGTCCTCATTGGCGTCACTGGCAGCAGCAGTAACGATAAATTTTTGATTCCAATGCCCCTGCTGGGGCAAACCAACCGCCTTACCCCCGGTGTTGTGGTTCAAGCCGCCATCCTTGAAGATTTGCTAGCAGCGGCTCTGGATAATCGCCCCCCCATTGGTACATGGCCCCAGGGGGCGATCGCCCTTTGGATTCTCGCTTGGTCTGGTCTCGGTGCCCTGATTATCGCCAAGGGACACCGCTGGGTGATTGTGCCGCTGTTGGTTGCTGGGGGACTGGGTCTAAGTGGTCTCACCTTTCTGCTCTTTTTACAGGGGAGTTGGATTCCGCTGGTGGCCCCCCTCGTTAGCTTTGGCAGTGCAGCGATTTTGCTGCTTGGCTATCGCGCTTTGGGTCCTGCTGCATCAATCTCTACCCCCTCTACGCCAACAGCTGTCTCCCGTAGCCCCTTAGGGACTCCCTTGGAGTTAATCACTGAAGGCATTAGTCAATTCACCACACCTGAATCAGCCCCCCTCTCGGAAATTCCCGAAGTCTCCCCAACGGCAGTTTCTCCCCTAGAGACGGATACCAAGGCAACGGTGGTGCAACCGGAAACAGCAATTTCCTTTACCCCCATTGAACCCACCCCGCCCCCTGGGGACAAATCCCCCACAGCACCGACTCTCCTCACCTCCGTCCCGGATCAAATTTCGCCCACAGAAATTCGTCAGACGCCACCACAACCTATTGCCGAGAGGGAAACCTTCTTAGTGGTTCACCCTGATGACGGTGCAACTTCCACCACCCAATTGCCAGAAACCCCTGAACCCACCCCTGTTGATCTTCCTGAAACCCAGGTGGAGATTCCTGCCCCGCAGCCAACGGCTCCCTCAGCGACACCCTTAACACTGCCCCCTGATTTACCAGAAACTCAACTGCCGGTTCCCGCAGCCTTGAGAACCATGCCGCCGACCCCTAGCGTCCCCAGTGTCGATTTGCCTGAAACGCAACTGACGCCACCAGAGCCACCGACCACCCTAGAACTGACCTCGACACCATCCACCCCCTTCACAACCAGTGTGGACTTGCCTGAAACCCAATTGTCAACCCCAGATGCCCCTAGGGGAGAGCGACCGGAAAGACAGCCATCTAACCCTAACCCCTTGACCTCGATGCCTGCGGATCCCACCCCACTTTCAGGGGTGATTCCCCCCAAGACAGTCCCCTCGCCGCCACCTCCAACCACAGAAACGCAAACACCGAGCGGCACCGAACCCAAAACCACCGCCATTTCCGACATCGCCGCAGAACCCAGTGAACCGCTGCCACAAACGGTTGGCGGACGTTACCGAGTCCTGAGTCAACTGGGGCAAGGTGGATTTGGGCGCACGTTCTTGGCGGCGGATTTACACCTGCCGGATCATCCGATTTGCGTTGTCAAGCAATTGGTGCCCTCCCGTCAGGATGAACGTTTTTTGGCCATTGCCCGTCGCCTCTTTCAGCGCGAAGCAGAAACCTTAGCCCAATTGGGTCAGCACCAGCGCATCCCTCGATTACTGGCCTACTTTGAGGAGGGGGGATATTTCTATCTCGCCCAAGAGTATGTGGATGGCGAATCCCTCAAAGAGGAGTTTGAAAAGAAAATTACCCTCTCCCAAGGGGAAGCGGTTGTGATTCTCAAGAGTATTCTGGAAATTTTGCAGTACGTGCATCAGTTTGGCGTCGTGCATCGGGATATTAAGCCCGCCAACATCATCCGCCGCCGCAGTGATCAACAGCTCTTTTTGATTGACTTTGGCGCAGTCCGCCATATCCAGCCAGAGGATTTGCTCCAACATGGCAAATACACGATCTCGATTGGTACCCGTGGTTATGCTCCTAGCGAGCAAATGGCAGGACGACCCGTGATTGCCAGTGATATTTACTCTTTGGGCATCGTAATTGTTGAAGGTCTGACGGGGCTCGCCCCGATGGATTTGCCCTCCGATCCCCGCACTGGTGATATTGTCTGGCGGCCGGGACGGCATCTTTCACCGGAGTTTGTTGCCATTATCAATAAAATGATCAAGTATAACTTTCGCGATCGCTACCAGAGCGCTGTGGAAGTGCTCACTGACCTTGCCAAAGCTGGCCTATAGCCTCAAAGATGGCATGTTCTTGTCTGAGGGAACAGGTGTGGGCTTCTGATGGCCAAAGCTGAATCCTTGTGAAAAAAGGCTGTATGATAGAAAGTAGCGTTTCCTTTTTTAACATTAGACACTTTGGAGGCATCGCAACGTGGCTGGAACGACAGGAGAACGACCATTTTCCGACATTATTACCAGTGTTCGTTATTGGGTGATTCATAGCATCACCATTCCGGCGTTGTTTATTGCGGGCTGGCTCTTTGTCAGCACCGGTTTGGCCTATGATGTGTTTGGCACACCCCGCCCCGATAGCTACTATGCGCAGGAACAGCGGTCGATTCCCCTTGTGACCGATCGCTTTGAAGCCAAACAACAAGTCGAAACCTTCTTAGAACAGTTAAAGTAGGATTGCCATGACCAGTAACACACCCAATCAAGAACCCGTTTCTTACCCAATTTTTACGGTCCGCTGGGTGGCCGTTCACACGCTCGCTGTGCCCACGATTTTCTTCCTCGGGGCGATCGCGGCAATGCAGTTTATCCAACGTTAGGAGGGTGCACCCATGGAACCGAATCCCAATCGTCAGCCGGTCGAACTGAATCGCACCTCCCTGTACCTAGGGTTGCTGCTGATCTTGGTTCTAGCGTTGCTCTTTTCAAGCTACTTCTTTAACTAAATTTCTGCATCTATAACTGAATCTGCTTAGGAGGAATTGATGATGTCTGAAGGCGGACGCATTCCCCTCTGGATTGTGGCTACAGTGGCCGGCATGGGAGTGATTGTGATTGTGGGGCTGTTCTTCTACGGTGCTTACGCTGGTCTTGGCTCCTCTCTCTAGGGATTGGGGTCTTGGCGCGTGCGCAATTGGAGCCAAAGGAGTCCAAGGGTAACCCCCAAAAGCAGCGTTGCTGCAGCAGCGGCATAGCCAAAGTCAAATAACGCAAACGCCTGTTGGTAAATATAAAATACCAGCAGGTTTGTTGTATCCAGGGGGCCGCCACCCGTTACCACATAGACTTGCTCAAAACTGCGTAACGTGAAAATTGTTGTTGTTACAAACACTAGAACTAAAGTGGGTCGCAGCCCCGGCAGCGTAATGTAGCGAAACTGTTGCCAAGCATTGGCACCATCGAGAAGAGCTGCTTCATAGCGATCGCGGGGAATCGTTTGCAACCCCGCCAAAAAGACGACCAAATTAAATCCCAACTGCTTCCAGCTACTGAGCAAAATCAGCACTGGCATTGCCCAGGTGGGATCACTAAGCCAAGCAATAGGTTGCCCCCCGAAGGTTTGCACCAGTTGATTCACAGGGCCGTCGGTTTGAAACAGCCAACGAAACCCTAACCCTGCGGCCACAATTGAGGTCATAGTGGGTAAAAAGTAGGCCGTACGGAGCAAATCCCGTCCCTTGATCCCTTGGTTGAGGCCCACCGCCAAGAGCAAGGGCAGTACCATCGTCGGTAGCACCGTTGCCACTGTGAAATAGAGAGTATTGCCAATCACCTGCCAAAAGTCTGGACTCAGGAGCAACTGTTGATAATTGTGCAGGCCAACCCAACGTGCCCCCTCTTGACTAAAACCACCCGTCGTAAAACTGAGATAGACAAGGTACAAAATTGGCAAAAAAACAAAAATTGTCAAAAATAAAAGCGCAGGTAGAAGGAATAACCAAGCCACCCCTGTTGATGACAAAAAAACATCCCCCAATCCTAGGAATTGCGATCGCCCCATGAGCAGAGATGATGACCTCAAAATTTCGTCTTGCTATAAATTCAATCCTAGGGGAGTAGCTCCCGAAATTGGAAATGATAAGATCAAAATCAAAACGCACGCCAGCTTGGGGAGATGCTGTGATTCACACTGCGCCATTGCCCACGACTACCCCCTCTCACATTTCTGACCATAGTCGTCTAAAGCTGTTTTCGGGTTCTGCCAACATTGCCCTTGCTCAGGAAATTGCCTGCTACCTTGGTATTGATCTTGGCCCAATGGTGCGTAAGCGATTTGCCGATGGCGAGCTGTATGTGCAGATTCAAGAGTCGATTCGCGGTTGTGATGTCTATCTGATTCAGCCCTGTTGCCGACCTGTCAATGACCACCTGATGGAACTGCTGATCATGGTGGATGCCTGCCGCCGCGCCTCAGCTCGTCAAGTGACTGCAGTGATTCCCTACTATGGCTATGCCCGTGCCGATCGCAAGACCGCAGGCCGCGAATCCATTACCGCCAAACTAGTAGCCAACCTGATTACCCAAGCGGGTGCCAGTCGTGTCTTGGCTATGGACCTACACTCCGCCCAAATTCAAGGCTACTTCGACATTCCCGTGGATCACGTCTATGGTTCACCCGTGCTCCTTGACTACCTACGCAGCAAAAATCTAGAGGATATTGTGGTGGTCTCACCGGATGTGGGTGGGGTAGCCCGGGCCCGTGCCTTTGCCAATAAGCTGGATGATGCGCCCCTAGCGATTATTGATAAGCGCCGCCAAGCCCACAATGTGGCCGAGGTGATGAATGTGGTGGGCGATGTTAAGGGCAAAACAGCGGTACTCGTGGATGACATGATTGATACAGCCGGCACCATTTTAGAGGG
Source organism: Thermosynechococcus sp. (assembly GCF_025999095.1). Lineage (NCBI taxonomy): Bacteria > Bacillati > Cyanobacteriota > Cyanophyceae > Acaryochloridales > Thermosynechococcaceae > Thermosynechococcus > Thermosynechococcus sp. Next base: position 2,260,179 of record NZ_AP024678.1, read on the forward strand.
GGCGCGACTCCTCCGCCGCGAAGGTGCCAAAGCAGTCTATGCCTGTGCCACCCATGCCGTCTTTTCACCACCGGCGATTGAGCGACTCCAAGGGGGCGATTTTGAAGAGGTGATTGTCACCAATACGATTCCTGTGCCAGAAACGCAGCGCTTTCCCCAACTCACGGTGCTCTCGGTGGCTAGTATTCTTGGAGAAACCATTTGGCGGATCCATGAAGATAGCTCTGTGAGCAGCATGTTCCGCTAAAATAGGGGTTCTTGGTTGCCGAGGAGGATTCAGGGATGGGGCGAATTGCCTTGCTCAGCACCAGTAATAAGCAGGGACTGGTGGAGTTGGCTACGGCCTTGGTGCAGGAGTTTGGCTTTACGCTCCTGAGTAGTGGTGGCACCGCAAAGACCTTGCAGGCGGCGGGGATTCCTGTGACAACGGTCTCTGAGTACACAGGGGCACCAGAAATTCTTGGTGGGCGGGTCAAGACCCTGCACCCGAAAATCCATGGCGGCATTTTGGCCCGGCGCGATCGCCCCCAAGACGAGGCCGATCTACAAGCCCAAGCCATTCATCCCATTGATTTAGTGGTTGTTAACCTCTACCCCTTTGCCGCAACGATTGCCCAACCCAACGTCACCCTTGCCGAGGCCATCGAGCAAATTGATATTGGTGGGCCGACGCTGATTCGCGCTGCTGCGAAAAACCATGCCCATGTGACAGTGCTAGTCGATCCCAGTCAGTATGAAACCTACCTTCAGCAATTACGATTATACGGGGAAGCCCAACCTGCCTTCCGCCTAGCCTGTGCCCAACAAGCGTTTGCTCTAACAGCCAGTTACGATCAGGCGATCGCCGAGTATCTCCAGCAAATCAGTGACCCCATGACTGAAAGCGAGATACTGCCGCCAGTCTTTCACCTTAGGGGGCAGCAAAAACAGGTGCTACGCTATGGCGAAAATCCGCACCAGAAGGCAGCTTGGTATGTCACGGGTGCCCATCCCACGGGTTGGGCAGTTGCCGACCTGCTTCAGGGCAAAGAACTCAGTTACAATAACCTGCTCGATTTAGAAGCCGCACGGGCAGTGATCAGTGAATTCCTAGGGGACAGTGACCCTGCTGCCGTCATTATTAAACACACCAATCCCTGTGGCGTCGCTGAGGGCAAAACCCCTGTGGAAGCCTACGAGCGTGCTTTTGCCGCCGATAGTGTCTCTGCCTTTGGCGGCATTGTTGCCCTAAATCGCCCCTTGGATGTGGCCACTGCTGAAGCCTTGACCCGTACCTTTTTAGAGTGTGTCGTGGCTCCCGCCTGTGAGGAAGCAGCGCTGCCGATCCTGAAAACCAAGCCTAAGATGCGGGTGCTCACCTTACCTGAGTTGCATACTGCTCCGACCACGGCGATTCAAACCATTGCCGGCGGCTTTCTGGTCCAAGATATTCACCCCCTCCCCATTGATCCAGAGGCATGGCAGGTGGTCACAGCCACTGAACCCAGCCCAGAGTTGATGGCGGAACTGATCTTTGCCTGGAAGGTCGTGAAGCACGTCAAGTCCAATGCCATTGTTGTCAGTCGCGATCGCCAAACCCAAGGGATTGGGGCTGGTCAAATGAATCGGGTCGGTGCGGTGGAAATTGCCCTTAGGGCTGCCGGTGAGGCGGCGCGGGGGGGGGTGCTGGCCAGTGATGGCTTTTTCCCTTTTGCCGATTCTGTGGAAGCAGCTGCCCTTGCCGGTATTGCTGCCATTATTCAACCGGGGGGCAGTCTGCGCGATAATGAATCTATTGAAGCAGCGAATGCAGCGGGAATTGCTATGGTCTTTACCCACCAGCGCCACTTCCGCCACTAGGAAAGGGCAATGGCAGTGCGGCTTGGCATTATCAGTGATCCCCACATTGCCCTGCCGGAGACAATTCCGACAGATCATCCCCCTTTGTTTCTCTATGAAATTAGCATCCCTGCCTTTGAGGCAGCCGTTACACATCTCCTCGAGCTTGGCATTGATGCTCTGCTGATTCCCGGCGACCTGACACGGGATGGCGAGGTGGCCAACCACCGCTGGCTCAGTACCTATCTGCAAACACTGCCGGTTCCCTGTTATGTGATTCCGGGTAACCATGATGTCCCTGTGCCCTTGGCAGATAACAGCCGCATTGGCTGGGCTGAGTTTCCTCGGTGGTATGCCCATGCCGGCTATGGCAACGCTGGCAAGCATTACTACCAAGCCCTACTTGCAGAAAATCTGCAACTGATTGCCCTCAACTCCAACCAATTGAGTCCAACGGGACAACAGCTGGGAGTTGTCGATCAAGGACAGTTGGCATGGTTGGCGGCTCTATTGGCGCAACCCTTTGCCGGACTGCGCCTGGTGATGATTCACCATAACCTCCTTGAGCACTGGCCACAGCAGAGCCAAAGTCCGATGGGGCAGCGCTATCTCTTGGCGAATCGGGCAGAGCTATTGAACCTGTTGCGATCGGCGGGGGTGGCGTTGGTCTTAACCGGACATCTCCATGTCCAAGACATTGCCTATGAGCAGGGGTTGTTTGACCTCACAACGGGGTCTCTAGTGAGTTATCCCCATCCCTATCGCCGCCTCATCTTGCAGGTGCATTCACCAGAGAGCTGGCAAGTGGCTGTGGAATCCTATCGCATTGAGTCCTTAGCGGCTTACCCAAAATTAAGTGACCTTTCGCGCCAGTGGATGTTACAGCGGGGGACGGGCTTTATGGTCCGCTTTCTGACTTTACCGCCCTTCAATTTGCCAGAAACTGAAGCCAAACCCCTAGCTCAGGCCCTGTCTGACCTCTGGCCAGAGATTGCCCAAGGGGATACCCAAGTGACCCTACCTACTCTACCTGAACCCTTGGCAACCTACTTTGCCCAGTTCAATCACAGGCCACCGGCGGAGTACCCTCACCTGCAAGATAACAATACCGTCTTTTTCATTTAGCTGCTGCCCAACTGCCAAGGCCGTCGTGGGCCAAACCTGCTCTAATAGGGAGTTAAGGTGCAGATTGGACGTAAGGCCGTGACGTTTGGTCAGTGGATTGGCTTGCTGGTTCTAGGGGTGTGTCTCTACATCCTCTGGGAGATTCGTCAAGTATTGCTCTTGGTGTTTTTGGCTGTCGTTTTGGCAACGGCGCTCAATTGTTTACAACTGCGGCTGCAACGCTGGGGACTGCAACGGGGGCGGGCGATCGCCCTCAGTTTGAGCTTGACTTTTCTCACGGTCTTTGGCCTCTTTTGGATCATCATTCCCCCTTTTTTACAGGAAGCACAGCAACTGGGGGTCTTGATTCCCAAGGGCTTGGGACGGGCAGAAGCATGGCTTAACGGAATGGCTCACCTGTTGCCCGGTGAGGGCTTTGATGATCGGCCGATCATTAATCGGCTGATGACCCAATTGGGGCCCTTTCTAGAGCAGATCTTTAACAACTTTTTTGCTCTATTTTCCAATACCCTGGCGGTTTTGCTGAATACGCTATTGGTACTGGTTTTAACTGTGATGCTGGTGCTCGATCCCCAACCCTACCGCCGCGGGTTTATTCGCCTATTTCCTGCGTTTTACCGTTCTCGCATTGACACGATTCTCACGGAAAGTGAACAGGCCCTCTTGGCTTGGCTGGTAGGGACGGGTTTGAATATGGTAGTCATTGGCCTCCTCAGTGGCCTCGTGCTGGCCCTATTGGGAGTGCGGTTGGTCTTAGCCAATGCCTTTCTAGCAGGACTCCTAGAAGCGATTCCCAATATTGGTCCGACCCTCAGTGTAATTCCGCCCATGATCATTGCGGTGATTGATGATCCGTGGCGGGCGGTAGCAGTTCTCATTGCCTATATCGTTATTCAACAGTTGGAGCAGTATTTACTGGTACCGGTTGTCATGGCTAAACAGGTGGCTCTATTGCCCGCTGTCACGCTGGTCTCCCAAATTGTCTTTGCCGTTTTCTTTGGTTTTTTAGGCTTGCTGCTGGCTTTGCCACTGGTGATTGTGGGTCAGATTTGGTTTACGGAAATTGTCCTCAAGGACATTCTGGATCGCTGGCAGCCCAACCCGCCACCTGAAGTGTCAACTGCACCAGCTTTGCCGCTGCCCCTACCGACCCCACCTGCTGCCGCAGCGCCTGCCGCATCTGATGCAATTCCTGAGGATGATTCAGGAGAGCAATAATTTGTTGGGCGACTGTCTGGGGATCAATGGGGCCCACCAGCTCCGGCACGATTTCTTTACCGGCCCAGATATTGGGCCACGCCCTGTGGCCTAGGCCTTGCTTCACCAGGTTCCAATCTATTGCTGGCGATCGCCACAACTGCCAAAATCGTCGCCAGCCCAATCCCTTGGCCACCAGTGCCCAAAACACCAGTGCACTCCAGTGTCGGCCGATCGCCGGCAAGCCCACCAGTAACCCCGCTATACCGTCCCAGGGGTGTGCCCGCCGCACTTGCAGTTGTTGTGCCGGCAAAAGGACAATCATGGGGACATTCAAGGCAGCCAGTTCAGCAGTATTGGCACCAACCGTGGTAACACACAGCGCCACTTGCCGCAGCAGGGGATAATTGGGCAACTGTTGCCACAAATAGACTTTGGTGCCCCGCGGTGTCTCCAGATAGGGTAGGCCTTCCCTTGGCTGGATCAGTGTGGCAGTTGTACCCTCAACGTGCTTGAGTTCGGGGTTAAAGCGAGGATTGGCATAGCAACTGAGGGTGTTGAGCGTCAGGGTCGGTGCCACTGGAATCACACAGTGAATCGGGGGATGAGCAGCCGCTAAATGGTCGGCGATCGCCAAGGAAAGGGGGACCCCCAGCTTCAGCTTATTGGGCTTCGATCCTACCATCAACCCCACAAGGGGAGCATCTGGGGCAAGGCCTAACTGTTGGCGCACATTGGGCAGAGAATCGAGGGCCAGGGTCTGGACATCGGTCATCAGGTCCCCCACCACCGCCACCTTGGCTTTTGTGTTGCCCAGGGGTAGAGGACGCCGCAGCCCCATGCCATCTACCCATCCTTGCCAGCGTGGCTGCCACTCGCAGTAGAGCACACAGCGATAGCCCAAGCGCTTGGCCAACAGCACCGCAAAGAGTTGATCTCCCCCCAAGAAGACCACAACCCCTTGGGAAAACCAATCCCAATTGCTGCGAGTGGTCTTTGTGCGTAGGAGGTGCCAAAATTCTGTGGCTGGCAGGACGCGATCTACCCCTGGATAGCGGCGAGCAATCTCTGCTTCCTGACCACTGGCATGGGGACAGGGAACCATCACCACTGACACCCGCAACCCCTGTTTGACCTGTTGCCGCAGCGTTGTTACAAAGGGATAGACCCAAGTGGCCAGTTCACCGGGACCATTGCTGACAACCACAATTTCAAGGGGAGATGTCATAGGTTCCCTTCCCCTTGAAGGAAAAATTGACTGCCGCCAGTCTCCCTAGGACATTTCTTGAATAATGTAGTCAAAGTAGGGCGCTGCCACTTCAGCATCTTCAGTGCTCAACAGGGCCAAGGAGGCGTCCTTGAGGCAACGCATGGCTTCTGCCATCCCTGTCATCGGCACACCCAGGGAGTTATACATTTCCCGTACCCCAATAATACCCGTGCGCTCAATGGGATCTTTGTCACCAGCGAGGATGCCATAGGTAATCAGGCGCATATACCAGCCATAGTCCCGCAGACACAGGGCACGCTGTTTCTGGCCGTAGGCGTTGCCCCCCGGTGAGATAAAGTCAGGCCGCTTCTGCCACAGTTGCTTGCTGGCTTGCTCTACAATGCGTTTCTCATTTTCGGCCAGAGTCGTGGCAATGCGGAGGCGTTGCTCACCCGTTTGGAAAAAGTCACTAATCGTCTGGAGTTCGCCCGTGGTGGGGTAGCGCAATTCATCGTCCGCTTTAAGAAGAACCTGACTAATGACACTCATATTGCTAACACCGCTTAATACATCCCTCATTTTAGAGGACGGCGACCCCTTGTTGACCCTATCAACACCAAAATCTCGACGGTGGATAGAGGAATCTAGCCGTGTCAATAGTTGACAACAGCAAGGCGGCTCCCCCGCGTCATTCTCCCTCCTTGGTGATAGGATCAATGCGGTTTGCGCTGGTTTTCGTCCACCTGTGATTGATCTCAAACAACTGCGAGAAAATCCCCAAGCCTTTGGCGATCGCCTGCGGCGGCGCGGCGGTGACTTTGACCTCGACCGCATTTTAGAATTGGATGCCCAGCAGCGACAGCTTGAGCAACAGCGATCGCGCCTCCAAGCCCGCAGTAATGAAATTGGTGCCCTCGTCGGCAAAAAGATCAAATCTGGCGTTGCCCCCACTGACCCCGAAATTCAAGCCCTCAAAGCCGAGGCCAACGATCTCAAGCAGCAACTCAGTGATCTGGAGCCCCAGGAGCGGGAACTCAAAGAAGAATTGGAGCGCCTGCTGCTGACGATTCCCAACCCCCCCAGTGAGACTACCCCCATTGGCCGTGATGAAACCGACAACGTTGAGGTGCGGCGGTGGGGGGAGGAGTACAAACCCACCTACCCTTGCCAGCCCCACTGGGACATTGGGACGCAATTGGGACTCTGGGATGTGGAGCGATCGGTCAAAGTGGCTCAAAGTCGTTTTGTTACCCTATTGGGCATGGGGGCTGCCCTGGAGCGGGCCTTGATCCAATTCATGCTCGATAGCCACCGCGAACGCGGCTATGTGGAGGTCTTGCCGCCTTTACTGGTCAATAGTGCCTCGCTGACGGGAACGGGGCAGTTACCGAAGTTTGCTGAGGAGAGTTTTCGCTGTGCCGATGACGATCTCTGGCTCATTCCGACAGCGGAAGTACCCGTGACAAATCTCTACCGCGATGAAATTTTAGCCGCCGATCAACTCCCCATTTACCACTGTGCCTATACCCCCTGTTTTCGCCGCGAAGCGGGCAGCTACGGCAAGGATACACGGGGCCTGATTCGCCTACACCAATTTAACAAGGTGGAATTAGTGAAGTTTGTTCACCCGGAAACCTCTGCTGCTGAACATGAAGCCCTGGTGGCGGATGCCGAGTTCATTCTCCAAGCCCTGAAGCTGCCCTATCGCGTGATTGAGCTGTGTACTGGGGATTTGGGGTTTGGTGCTATGAAGTGCTACGACCTGGAGGTGTGGCTCCCCGCTGCGGGTTGCTACCGCGAAATTTCCAGTTGCTCCAACTTTGGTGATTTTCAGGCGCGGCGAGCCAAGATTCGCTTCAAAGGGGCTAAGCAAAAGGGAACCCAGTTTGTCCACACCCTCAATGGCTCTGGCCTAGCTGTTGGACGAACCATGGCGGCCATTCTCGAAAACTACCAACAACCCGATGGGACGGTGCGGGTACCGGAGGTGCTGCAACCCTATCTGAAGTGCAGCCACCTGGGCGGAGCAACATCGTGAGGACCACCCTAGGGGCGATCGCCCAAGCTTTGGGGTTAGACACGACGCCTCCAGATCTGCCCATCACAGGAATTTGCACCGATTCTCGCCAAGTCGCCGCCGGCAACCTGTTTGTCGCCCTGCGGGGGGAAACCTTTGATGGCCATCAATTTGTCGATCAGGCAGCGGCCGCTGGCGCGATCGCCCTCCTGGTCGAGGCCCCTGTCTCCTCCCCGCTTCCCCAACTGCGGGTGAGCGATACTCTAGGGGCCTATCAACGCTTGGGGCAGTGGTGGCGGCAGCAATGCCCAGCCAAAGTCATTGCCGTCACGGGCTCCGTGGGCAAAACCACCACCAAGGAAATGATTGCCGCTGTCCTCAGTCACTATGGCAGCGTCCTCAAAACCGAAGCCAACTTCAACAACGAGATTGGCGTCCCCAAAACCCTTTTACAACTGGAACCCCACCACCAATTTGCCGTGATTGAAATGGGGATGCGTGCTCGCGGGGAAATTGCCCTGTTGAGCCAGATTGCCCAACCGGATGTGGCGGTGATTACCAACGTTGGGACTGCCCATATTGGCCGCCTTGGTTCGCGGGAAGCCATTGCCCAAGCCAAATGCGAACTTCTTGCTGAAATGCCCCCAGGGGGAACAGCGGTGCTCAATGCCGATAGTCCCCTACTTTTGCCGACAGCGGTGCAGGTTTGGTCGGGGCGCACCCTCACCTATGGCCTGGCGGGGGGCGCCCTACGGGGAATCTACCAACCGCCCCAAACCCTCCATGTGGGCGGACGCAGCTACACCGTTCCCCTGGCAGGGGCACACCATGCCCTGAACTTTCTGGCTGCCCTTGGGGTGCTGCAAGCCTTGGACCTAGCGAGCGATCGCCTGCCTTTACAGTTGACCCTAGACTTGCCCAGTGGGCGCGGTGGTCGCTATCGCCTTGAACCAGATATTCTGCTCCTAGATGAAACCTACAATGCCGGTTTGGAATCTATGGTGGCGGCCTTGCACCTGTTGCGATCGCTGCCTGGTCAGCGACATCTGGCGGTTCTTGGCCCGATGCGGGAATTAGGCGCCTTTTCTCTCTCCTTCCATGAGCAGGTGGGGGCAACTGTTGCCCAATTGGACCTCGATGGCCTCTTAATCCTCGATCAAGGTGAGGAAGGGGCAGCCCTTGCGCAGGGAGCAGGGCGGATTCCCACTCAACAATTTGGTTCCCATGAAGAATTGGTGGAGTATCTATTGCGGGAGTTGCAAGCGGGCGATCGCCTCCTCTTTAAGGCCTCCCATGCCGTTGCCCTTGATCGAGTGATCACGGCACTGCGGCAGCGCTGGCCAAAACTTCAGTCGGGTTGAGACTTGCCAACAGCGGTGAACTACGCTACATTAAAAAATCGGCGATATTCCTCAGTAGCTCAGCGGTAGAGCGGTCGGCTGTTAACCGATTGGTCGCTGGTTCGAATCCAGCCTGGGGAGTTTAATAACTTGAGCCGCGATAGCGCCGGCGAGGCTGGCTGTTATCTTCACTCTTTGGTGCCGGAGCTGTGTCGGCAACGGTGCTAATGCCACGATATTGGGTATTGGGTGGGGCAGCCAGAGGCAGCGGCGGGAGTACTGATGGGGTTGGGGCTGGTGTCGGTGCTGTTAAGCGACTGAGGCTTTGCATTAGGGCATCCTGCTGAATGGGTAGGGCATCGAGGATCTCTAACACGCGAGTCAGATGGGAAACAGCTGTAGCAATGAGACTCGACTGTTCGATGCCGGGCAAGAGATCCACAGCCCCCATACGCAAGGCCCAGCGCCGTTCTACTGCACTAATTTGGGAATCCTGACCCGCCGTAATGACCACAGGCATCCCCGGAAAACGAGACTGTGCCACCTGACAAAAGCGGTAGGGATTGGTGACGGTCATCCCCATATCCAACAGGAGCAATTGGGGCAATGCTAAGCCAGCCGCTTCCATCTCCTCTAGCAACGTAAGGATATCAGCATCAAGGTTTTCCCAAATGACAGTAATGCTTTGACTGCTGAGGATGGTGTGCCAAATTTCTCCCTGCCGTTGGCGGGCCTGTGTCATGAGTATGGTTGTCATAAATGCTTAAATCCTTCGACGGTTGCGAGGGCAATCGCAATGTTAAAAAGACTTAAACACTACAATGACAGGTTGGCGATCGCAGAGATGTTCATAGAGAACAGTCGCACCAACTCTCCCTAGGGAACCGCTACCGTTTCCAACAATTCTGCCACACAGGCACGCCCTGAGCGCCCTGCCGCTGTCATCAAACGATGGGCCAAGACATGGGGAGCCAATTGCTTCACATCATCGGGGAGGACGTAGTCACGACCATTTAGGAAAGCCAAGGCCTGCGCTGTGCGCTGAAGCATCACGGTACCGCGAGGACTGACCCCCAAGGTAATGCAATCGCTGTCGCGGCTTGCCCGCACAAGGGCCAAAATATACTTTTGCAAGACAGAATCTACCCGCACCTGTAACACCTGCTGCCGCAACTGTTGAATCTCCGCCAAGCTCAGGCACGCTTCCAGTTGATTGACCTCTAGGCCCCCCTGCACCCGTTGCAGCATTTGGAGCTCCTCTGCCTCGGTGGGGTAGCCCAAACGAAAACAGAGGGCAAAACGATCCAACTGCGCCTCCGGCAGTGGAAATGTGCCTTGGTACTCCACCGGGTTTTGGGTGGCAATGACGAAAAAAGGCTGAGGCAGGGGGTAGGTGACACCATCAATGGTGACTTGGTACTCTTCCATCACCTCTAGAAGTGCTGATTGGGTCCGCGGCGTAGCACGGTTAATTTCATCCACCAGCAGGATATTGCAGAACACAGGACCTGGGCGAAACTCAAACTCCGCTGTTTTGGGATTCCAGATATTGGTGCCCGATAGATCGGTGGGCAGGAGATCGGGGGTGGCTTGGATGCGCTGAAAGGTGCCCGCCAGCGATCGCGCCAGGGCTTTGGCTAAGAGGGTTTTGCCCACCCCTGGCACATCCTCCAGCAAGACGTGCCCCCCCGCCAGCAATCCCACCAACAGCAGTTCAATGGCTGCTTCTTTGCCCACCATTACCTGTCCAAGGTTATTCACCAGTCGCTGTAGGGGTTCACGCATAGGAGACTACTCGTTCTAAGAGATCAGCCGCTACTTGGCAATCGGCAGCAATTTGCGCCTGTAGGGCAGCCAAACTGGAAAATCTGAGCTCAGGACGAATAAATGCCTCCAGGTGGAGCGTGATCTCTTGGTTGTAGAGATTTCCCTGCCAGTGCAATAGGTGCACTTCCGTCCTGACCTCCTGCCCCCTCACTGTGGGTCGCACACCGATATTCACTACCCCCACCTGCTCCCTGGGGAGAGCTGCCCCGCTGACACGGCAGGCATAGACACCGTAGCGCGGCAATAATTTTTCGGGCGGGAGGGCTACATTGGCCGTAGGAAATCCCAACTGACGGCCCAACTGTTCCCCTTGAGTTACGGTGCCTGTTAAGGTATAGGCGCGTCCCAACAGCTCCCGTGCCAAAGCCACATCTCCCGCGGCAAGGGCGGCTCGTACGGCTGAACTACTCACGCGATCGCTCCCCCAACAACAGGGGGGCACAATATGCACCGCAATGCCAAAGGCAGCACAGAGGGTGCGCAAATCTTCCGCTTTCCCCGATCGCCCCCGCCCAAAGCCAAAATTAAAACCAACACTCAAGACCTTGGCCTGCAACTGCTGTACCAAGATCTGCTCAACAAACTCTAAAGGGGAGAGTTGGGCCAGGGCCTGGGTAAAGGGCAGGACAATCACCTGCTCAATGCCATACTGGTTCAAAAGGGCACGTTTTTCGGCCTCTGGGGTCAGCAGCAGTCGCTCTTCTCCCGTAAAAAATGCTTGGGGATGGGGCGAAAACGTAATCACTGAAGGGTAACAGTCGGGAGGGGCTGCCTCAAGGAGAGTACGGATAACCTCTTGATGCCCTCGATGGACACCGTCAAAGTTGCCCAGGGCGATCGCCGTCGGAGTGTGCAAGGGTAGGCCGCTCTTAAATTGACACAGCAAACATTTTGACACATCTCACCCAAGTGCAACACGCCAGAAAACCCCATTGGAATTTTCTATTCACTGCATAGAATAAATTCTAATTTTCATTTGGTCTTGACCCCTGCCCAAGCTTGCCTCACCAGGTGGGATCCCGAAAAACATAAGCTGTAATGTGGGGGCAGTCGTCTAAAGCTGCAGCGGCGCGATCGCCCGCAATCGTGGCGATACAGGCGCGAATTTCCTCGCCGTCCTCCAGTTCAAGGGTACAGGCACCGCAACTGCCCATGCGACAACCCGTGGGAATCTCTACCCCCGCGCGCGCTGCCACGCTCAGCCAACCTTCACCCGCTGCCGCTTCCACAGACACCTGATCCGGCAGAAACGTTACTCTAATCATGGCTTGACTCCGTGGTACGTTCCCATCAAATACAGTAATGCCATCCGCACTGCCACCCCACTGCTTACCTGCTGATTCACTAAGCTGAACTGGGGATCATCCAGCAAGGCCGAACTCAATTCCACACCGCGATTCACAGGTCCCGGATGCAACACTCGCACATCGGGTCGGCACAGGCGCAGCCGCTCATGGGTAATGCCAAAGTGCTGATGGTATTCCCGCAAACTGGGAATTAAGTGCTGATCCATGCGTTCCCGTTGCAGGCGCAGGGTCATGACAATATCGGCATCGGTTAGGGCGGGTTCCAGTGTCCAGTGGAGGGTTGCCCCATAGTCTGCAAATTCTGGCGGCAAAAGGGTGGGCGGCCCTGCCAAGTGAACATCGGCCCCAGCGGTCTTGAGGCTATAGAGGTTCGATCGCGCCACGCGGGAATGACGAATATCGCCAACAATGGCAATTTTCTTCCCCTGCAACAGGGCGCAGCGGGGCTGACGCGGATCGTAGAGTTGGCAGAGGGTAAACAGATCAAGGAGCGCTTGGGAGGGATGCTCGTGCAGGCCATCGCCGGCATTGAGAACCGCCACTTGGCCGCCAAGGCGATCCATTTCCGCAGCAATCGTATGGGGTACCCCCGACTGCTGATGGCGAATCACCATGAACTCTGCCCCCATCGCCCACAGGGTCTTAGCGGTATCCAGGATGGTTTCCCCTTTGTTGAGGGCTGAGGTGCCGGGAGAAAAGTTGAGAATATCCGCAGAAAGACGTTTGGCCGCCAGCTCAAAGCTATTGCGAGTGCGCGTCGAGCTTTCAAAGAAGAGATTGGCCACAACCCGCGCTTGGAGGGTGGGAACTTTTTTGGTGCGACGATTCAGGACGTCCTGAAAGCTCAGTGCTGTTTGCAAAACAATATCTAGCTCTGCCAGTGTAAAGTCTTGGAGGGAGAGGACGTGGCGACGCTGCCATTGCAGAGGTGGAGTGAGGGTAGGGGTCATGGACAGGGGGTTAGCGCTTGAGCAAGATCGGCGGCTGTCAGTTGTTCGTAGCGTTCAAAGGGTTGATGGATCCAAGGATTTTCGGGCAGGTAATGAACGTAGTAGTCTGGACGAAGGCAAGAGGCTGCTTTGTACCAGAGGACAGCGGTGCGCACTTCCTCCACGGCAAAACCATATTTAACCTCCAGCCAGCGCAGGGTTTTTTGCAATGAAAGACCAGAGTCCACCAAATCATCCACCAAAAGGACATGGCTGCCCAGGGTAGCGGTGGTCATCGTTAAGTCCCGCGCAAAGGTAATGCGACCCCGCTCTTGATTATTGACACCGCCATAGGCGGATACCGCCAGAATTGCCAGGGGTTGCTTAAATAGGCGGCTGAGAATGTCCCCCACCCGCAGGCCACCCCTAGCCAAGCAGAGGATTTGATTGAACTGCCATCCTGACTCATAGATGGCGATCGCCAGCTGTTCAATCGTACGATGATACTCTTCCCAATCCACGTACAAATCTGCCATAGTGCCTAGAAGCTGGCCTTGAACCAAGAAATGGGAATAAAAAGCAGTTTGCGCCAGTCAGAAACAAAGGCGCGCCGATTAAAGACATCGTAATCGTTAGCTTCAATGACATCAAGAATCTGGCGATAGAGCATCAGCGCTGACCACACAGGCCAACGGGCATCCCGCTCAAGGTAGGCAATCCCCACTTCTGCTTCTCGATAAAATTGCCGTGCCCGCTGAATTTGAAAGCGCATTAGTGCCCGCCAGCGATCGTCAATGACGCCGCGCTGTAGGTCTTCTTCGGTGTAGCCAAAGGCAGCCAAGTCCTCTAGGGGCAGATAGATACGCCCCCGCCGCATATCTTCGCCGACATCCCGCAGGATATTCGTGAGTTGATTGGCAATGCCAAGGGCAATGGCCTGATCGTTGAGGGTACCTTTGGCCTGATAGGGATCCACCCAAGGGGCACAGAGGCGATCGCTATAGGGGTCTCCCCCCATCACCCCAAGGGACATTAAGCCAACGGTACCAGCCACGCGATAGCAATAGAGTTCCAACTCGGCAAAGGTTTCATAGCGATTGCGGTGCAAGTCCATCCGCTGCCCAGCAATCATGTCCCGAAAGGGTTGGATGTCGAGGGGATAGTGTTCCAGCGTTGCCGCCAAGGCCAAGTCCATACCATCGTGGGGGCGACCGGCAAAAATGTCTTCAAGGCGGGCTTCCCACTCATCGAGGGTAGCGATTGTTGTTGTTGCTGCCTGCGGGCCATCCACCAGTTCATCGGTGCGCCGACACCAAACGTAAATCGCCCAAATGGCGCGGCGCTTGGCCAGGGGCATCAACAGTGTGCCGAGGTAAAACGTCTTGGCGTAGGTGGCAGTGACCTGACGACACAACTCATAGGCTTCGTCGAGGGAAATCAGGGGAGGGACGTACTCGGCTCTAGGCAGTTGCAGCATTGGCGACAGTCTGAGTAGAGGGTTGGGGGGGCTGGGGGGCGTTGCTCTCTGCGAGCCGCTTCGCGATCGCCTGCGCTGTCAGCTTACCAGAAAGTACGGCACCTTCCATACTCCCTAGGTAGGGCTGCAGGGTATAGCTCCCCGATAGGAAGAAGTTAGGAATGGGCGTGGCCTGATCCGGGCGAAAGGCTTGGCGACCGGGGGTGGCTTTATAGACTGAGCGGGGGGTTTTTACCACCGCTGTTTTCAGCACTTTAGCAGGTTCCGGTAGGTGATTGGGGAAGAGCTTGGCCAGTTCCGCAAGAGTCGCCTCAATAATGTCCTCATCACTGCGACCAATCCACTCCGCGGCAGGCGCCAATACCAGCTCTAGCATTGACTTGTCGGGATCAGCATAGCCCTTGCAGGTTTCGCTCATATCGGCATAAACACTCAGCAGGGGCGATCGCGAGAAGAGCAGGTGATCCACCGTAGGCAATTTGCGATCAAACCAGATTTGGACGTTAATCACAGGGACGCCCTCAAGGCCATTCAGCTTCTGGAAAAAGGGCAGGTCTTGCCACGGCTTCGGCAGCAAGAGTTTAATCGCATCCACCGACATTGCCGACACATAGGCATCGGCAGTCACTTCAAAGCGCTGTTGTCCCTGGCGATCGGCCATCACAAAACTCTGCACCGAAAGGTCCTCCTTGAGAACAATTTCCCGCAGAGCAACATTGGTATGGACTTCGCCGCCCCGTGCTGTCACGTAATCCACAATGGGCTGACACAACCGCTCCGGGGGGGCCCCATCCAAGAAAGCAATTTTTGAGCCATAGCGCTCCCGCAGGAAGCGGTTCATCGCCGTCAGGGGAATCGTGGCTGAAACTTCATCGGGGTTCAGGAAGGTGAGGGCCTTGGAAGCTGCAATAAAAATGTCGGAGTTTACCCGCTCATCGATCCCTTGGCGCCGTAGCCACTCTAGAAGGGTGTACTGATCCATTGCCTCGACGTATTTTTGGCCGCGCACAATCGCTGGCCACAGCCCCAAGGCAAAGCGGAACTTCTGCTCCCACGTCAGCATATCGTTGTTGCGCAAAATGGAGAGCAGCACATTAAAAGGGGAAGGAATATCCGGGACATCAAACCACGAGAGCACCCCTGGCTTTTCCGGTTGGTTAAAAATCAGGGCATGGCGTTTCCATTGCAGGCGATCGCTAATCCCCAATTCCTCTAGGAGTTGCAGCATATTGGGGTAGGCGCCAAAGAAGGCGTGCAAGCCTGTTTCTACCCAATCGCCATCGGCATCCTGCCATGCCGCCACCAAGCCACCAAGAACATTGGCACGCTCAAACACAATCGGGGTATGTCCTGCATCCACTAGATACTTGGCACAGGCTAAGCCCGCTAAGCCACCACCGGCAATTGCAACTCGCATGAATGACGCTACCCTAACTGACGAAGATGAACCCAGTCCCTTAGGGGGACAACAATCTTTTCATATTGTTTCATATTATATTTACAAAACGTTACGGAAACACCTGCCTTAGGCTAATGTTGGGTCTGAATTTGCCCAAGAGGCTGTACTTCCCATCGGGCCAAGGTAACGGCAGAGGTAGGGAGAAAAGACTTCATAGATGAGGGTAATGGGACGGCGCTCGTGCCAAAAGAGGTAATGGCGTCCCCAGAAAGGCCCTGGCTCCCCAAAGGCTGCCGCCAACGTTTCAGAGTGGCCCAGATACACCGCCTGAATGTCCCGATAAAGCTCCACCTTGCGCTGGGCGAGGTTTGTCCAAATCGGCATGGCACGGTTTTGCAAATACTCATCCACGTGGGCGGCTTCCCACCAGGAGGTGGCATAGGCCAAGCGTTGACCCGACGCTGTTCGCAGCCACACTTGCCGCCGTAGCCGTGGGCCGGGAATCAGTTGCAGTTGCGCCGGGGCGCGATCGCCCGCATGCCCAATCGGCGACATATCAATCACATCCACTTCCGTGGTTTCGCCGGTCAGCAGTTGCAGATGACGAGTCGGCGAACCATCCCCAAGAATCAGGATTTGCCACGCCGGCGCTAAAAGATCATGGGGCAAGCCTTGGGCGATCGCCGCTGCATCCCCCTGCCAAAGGGGCTCAAGGGCATACCAAGGGGTTGAGCAGGTGGAGGGCAACAGCGAAACAGTCAAGGCCGTAACACAGTGCTTAACAAAACTTCGTCAATTGTAGCAAGGATTTTCTCTGGGGCTGAGGGTGGCACGAACAGCCAAGACCTAGAGTACAGTCGTAGTGAGCAGCACTCTTAGGGTAACTTCTATGGCAACCACCGCAGCATCTACCCTTGAACTCACACCGGAACAAACGGCCCTTTGGATCAAGGGGCTTTTGAGCATTGCCTGCGCCGATGGTCATTTTGATCCAGAAGAGAAGCAACTGATTGCAAGCCTAATTCAAGAGGAAATCGCTCCGGAAATTGACACTGATCACTTTGCCCCCGTCACCGATGCAGAACTGGTGGCAGCCTTTGGGGGCGATCGCGCCCTTGCCGAAAATTTTGTGCGTACCGCCGTAATGGTGGCGCTTGCCAATGGCATTTACTCCCAATCAGAGGATGCCGAACTGCAACGCTTCTGCCGCGCCTTAGGACTAGAAATTGATGCCCTAGAGTCCCTAAAACATACCCTTGATGGTCAGCACGGGAGCAATGAACAAACCCTGCGCCTCCTGGATCCGGTGCGCCATTGGCTGGATGGTTTAGAGATCAAAGATGCCAAGGTCGCTCGCTTTCTCTGCCGCCTGATTCCCGCCCAATGCCCCTTTGAGCGCGACATTACCCTCTTTGGTCGCAAGATTGTCCATATTCCCCCCCTCTGTAAACTCAATCCCCTTTATGATCAACTAGTGGGGTTGCGCTTCCGCGCGCTCACCTATTTAGCGGATGAGTGTGGTGAAGACATTACCCCCTACTGTTAGATGGTGCTGACGACCTATTTAGATGCCAAACCCAACAAAACCGAAAATTGCCTTTGCCCACCTTGGCTGTGATAAGAACCGCGTGGATACGGAGCACATGATTGGTCTGCTGGCCGCAGCGGGCTATGGGGTGGGTACCGATGAAACCGAAGCCGACTACGTCATTGTCAACACCTGTAGCTTTATTCAAGCCGCCCGCGAAGAGTCGGTGCGCACCCTCGTGGAGCTGGCGGAGGCCAATAAAAAAATTGTAATCACAGGCTGCTTAGCCCAGCATTTTCAGGGGGAACTATTGGCGGAGCTTCCCGAGGCGGTGGCCGTTGTCGGCAGTGGCGACTACCAGCACATTGTGGAGGTGATTGAGCGGGTAGAAATGGGTGAGCGGGTACAGCAAATTAGTGCGGTGCCCACCTACATTGCCGATGAAACCGTTCCCCGCTACCGCACGACGCCGGCCCCTGTGGCCTATCTGCGGATTGCTGAGGGCTGTGACTATCGTTGTGCCTTTTGTATCATTCCCCAGCTGCGGGGCAACCAGCGATCGCGCTCCATTGAGTCCATTGTTAGCGAAGCTCACCAGTTAGCGGCTGAGGGGGTCCAAGAAATCATCATTGTTTCCCAGATTACGACAAATTACGGCCTGGATCGTTATGGCCAACCGCAACTGGCGACTCTGATTCGCGCCCTCGGCGAAGTGGATGTGCCGTGGATTCGCTTGCATTATGCTTATCCCACTGGGCTAACCCCTGAGGTGATTGCAGCAATGCGGGAAACCCCCAACATCTTGCCCTATTTGGATTTGCCATTGCAACATTCCCATCCCGAAGTCCTACGGGCAATGAATCGGCCTTGGCAAGCAGGGGTTAACGATCGCCTGATTGAACGGCTGCGGCAGGAATTACCGGAAGTAGTGATGCGGACGACCTTTATTGTGGGTTTTCCCGGTGAAACCGAGAGCCAGTTTGCGCATCTCTGCCAGTTTGTGCAGCGGCATGAATTTGACCATGTGGGGGTGTTTACCTACTCCGCCGAGGAAGGGACTGCTGCCTATGAGCTGCCGGATCAGATTCCCGAGGAGATCAAACTGGCGCGGCGCGATCGCCTCATGCAACTGCAACAACCCATTGCCCAGCGCAAAAATGCCGCTGAAGTGGGTAAAACTGTGCCGGTACTCATTGAGCAGGAAAACCCGCAAACGGGGGAATTCATTGGGCGATCGCCCCGATTTGCCCCGGATGTGGATGGGGTTGTCTATGTCAAGGGAGCCGCTACCCTAGGCACGATTGTCCCCGTAGAAATTACTGCTGCTGATATTTACGATCTGTACGGCATCATCCCCACCTCAGTTCGGTTTTAACCCTAGGCGAATCGGAAACATTGGGGCTATGGTCAAGGCAGTTGGGGACGTTGCATCGGCTGCTATGGGGCGCTCGCATTCCACCATTGCTCGTTATGATACCCGTGCCAGCGATCGCTTTTGGCAGTGGCAAGCGGGGGTTGCTGCCTTAGAAAAATTATTGGCAGTGATGCATCCCATTGAGGGCTTTTTAGTTTCTTTCCCCAGCCTTATTCTTCAAGACTGTCCCTTAAAAACCTATGTCCTCATTCCCCAGGGGCGATCGCTTCCGTACTTGCCGCCATCAGGGGCCAATTCTGCTCTCCCCGCGATGACCCTTTTGCCCCTAGTGCAGGGGGGAATGAGTCCCTTTTGCTTGCTTCTAAGTCCAGAGGTGAATCTTTTGCTGGTTTATCAAGGGGAGCAAGGACTGCACTTTTCCTTTGCCCCTGAGGAAATTCATGCTTTTTGGCAGCAGTTGCGGCAGCAACTTCCCTCAACCGATCTCCACGCCATTGATGAGTGGTTTGCCAGTGTGGAGATGGTACCCCCGAGCTATCGCTTGGTGAGTCAATTTGGTCAATGGCTACTGGACTATAGTCAACCGGAAACCACGTCCCTGCCTGTAACTTCTATCCCCATGGCCCCTGAGATTCGGCTGCTCCAAGCCCTCTCCCACGAGGTGCGTACCCCCCTCACCACCATTCGTACCCTTATCCAATTGCTACAACGGCAAGAGAATCTCCCTCAGCGCACATACCAGTATCTGCAAAAGATTGGTCAAGAGATTCAGGATCAAATCAGCCGCTTTAATCTCCTGAGTGATGCTGCTGAAATCTTCACCAGTCCTAACCCCAAACCCCGCCTTGCTTTTGGGCAGACCCCCTTGGCGGAACTCTTGACAACCAACTTGGCTCGCTGGCAAAAACAGGCGGCGCGGCGGCAGGTCAAATTAGTGCTAGATTATCCCCCCAATTTACCCGTTGTCCTCAGTGATCCAGCCTCCCTAGATCAAGTCTTGACCGGGTTAGTGGAATACTATAGCCAAACCCTTGCCTCGGAGAGTGAACTGCAATTGGTAGTGCAGCGGGCAGGACAGCACGTGAAGCTAGAATTACGATCGCCCCAGTATAAACACCGCAGTGATCTTGCTGCCTTGGGGCACCTCCTCCTCTGGCATCCGGCAACCGGACAAGTGAGTCTGAACTTTCAGGCGGCAAAACTCCTGATTGAAGCAGTTGGCGCTAAGGTGATTCAACGGCGCGATCGCCAAGCGGGCGAAATTCTCACCCTTTACTTGCCCATTGCCGAAAACAGTGGCTGACACTGGGGACAATAGTGACTGGATCGCCCTGCCAAGCGCAGCCGTTCAATGGTTGTGCCACAGACACGGCAGGCTTCCCCTTTACGACCATAAACCCATGCTTGGGCCCCATAGCGACCATTCACCCCCAGCGGAGTGACAAAGCTACGAATTGTCGTGCCACCCGCTGCGATTCCTGCCCTCAGCACTTGACGAATGACCTGGTGGAGGCGAACGATCTGCTCAATCGCCAGGGTATCGGTGGGTAGGGCGGGGTGCAGACCACTCAAGAAAAGACTCTCATCGGCATAGATATTCCCCATGCCCGCAACAATAGTTTGATCCAAGAGCGCCGTTTTAATGGGGCGACGACAGTGAGCCAGCCGCGCCGCCAAGAATGCCACTGTAAAAGCCTCACTCAGGGGCTCCGGTGCCAATGTGGCCAGCGCGGGAATCGCTTTCTCTGGGCGGCAGTGTGCCGGAATCCACCAACAGCGACCAAAAGTTCGTTGATCCACAAAGCGGAGTTCTGCCCCCCTTTGGAAAAACCAGCGCACCCGCGTATGGGGACAGGGGGGCTGGGGAGTGGTCAGCCACAACAACTGGCCACTCATGCGCAGATGAATCACGAGGCAGCTGCCGTCATCTAGGGTCGCCAAAAGGTACTTGCCCCGTCGTTGCCACTGTTGAATGGCGCGATCGCGCAAGTGATCGATAAACGCCTGCGGCTGTTTGGGAAGCGCAATAGAACGGGCTAGAAGTATGTCAACCCCAACAATGGGTTGTTCAAGGGTGACGACTGCTAGCCCACGACGTACCGTTTCAACTTCTGGTAATTCTGGCACAATCCCAGAAACTATTTACCTTTTTTGGGAGGAGCCACTTCTTGCACTTCGTGGAGCGCAAAGTTATTCGTGTTCACACCGCTGGCACTGCCGCTGTAGCCCGTGTAATTGACTTTGTCGAAGCGCACAATCACAGGATATTTGACGCCGGGGGTTTGATCCACAGAGGCGACGGTGCCCACTTCGTTGTACCAGTAGGATTCAGGGCGGAGAATCTTGACTTTAGAACCACGTTGCACCATGAGTTATCGTCCTAAAAATTTCTCAACGGCTAGAGTTAAGCCTACTATGACTACTACGGCTTGTTACGCTCGCTCCACAAAATTTCACAGAGCTTGCCATTTCTGGCGCTCAGTAAAGGGCGGTTATGTGTTTACTCCTTTACGAATCTCTGGGAAAAAAGGCTGTATACTAGCGGGGAACTCCTTTGCGTCGTCCTGTTATGGCCAACACTATCGAAGTGATCAAGCTGTCTGGGGTCTTTGGTGGTCCGCAAGCTCAGGAATTTCGTCAAACCATTAGTGAGCTGGTTCAAGGGGGGACTAAAGCGCTATTGCTGGATTGTGGTAATGTTACCTTTATTGACAGTTCTGGCTTGGGTGCTCTTGTTGTTGCCCTGAAAACTGTCCGTGCAGGTGGGGGACAGCTTTACCTATGTAATATTCCTAAACAAATGATGATGCTCTTTGAACTCACGAGCATGGACAAGGTCTTTCAGATCCTCAAAGATGAGGAAGAATTCTTTTCATTGAAGCTACCTCCCCAACAGACAAATAACTAACTTCTCTTTCCTTGGGAGGCGATCCGGTTATCTGGCGACCAGTTGCGATCCTACGGCACTAGCCAATTGTTCGAGCATCGTTACTGTTGTCCCAAAGTCCACGCAGGGATCGGTAATGCTTTGGCCATAGACTAACTGTGAGAGATCTTTAGGAATTGGTTGATTACCCGCCTTGAGATGGCTCTCGATCATCACACCCGCTAAATAACGGGAGCCTTGCTGCACCTGCTGGGCAAGATTCTCACACACTAGCACTTGGCGTTGGGCGTCTTTAGCAGCGTTGGCATGGCTACAATCCACCATTAGCCGAGGTGTGAGTCCCTTGCGCTCTAAGAGTGCCGCAGCCATCTCGATGTGAGCCGCAGAATAGTTGGGGCCGTCTTTGCCGCCGCGCAATACAAGGTGAGTATCGGGATTCCCAGTGGTGGCAACAATACTGGCCCGGCCTTCGGCATTAATTCCCAAAAAATGGTGTGACTGCTGGGCTGCGATCATGGCATTAATCGCAGAATCTAAGTGGCCATCAGTGCCATTTTTGAAGCCTACGGGCATCGAGAGACCGGAGGCCATTTGACGGTGAGTTTGGCTTTCGGTGGTGCGAGCACCAATAGCTGTCCAACTGACAACGTCGGCAATATACTGGGGAATGATCGGATCGAGTAATTCTGTAGCGGCGGGTATCCCCAAGTTGGCCAAATCCAGCAGTAGCTTACGGGCGAGGCGTAGCCCCGTGTTGATATCATAGCTGCCATCGAGGTGCGGATCGTTGATGAGGCCTTTCCAACCTACAGAGGTCCGTGGTTTTTCAAAGTAAACCCGCATAACAATTTCCAGACTATCCTGCAGGCGATCGCGCACCCGAGCCAACTTTTCCCCATATTCCAGCGCTGCCTTGACATCATGAATCGAACAGGGCCCCACAATGACCAGCAGGCGGCGATCGCGCCCCTTGAAAATGTCACGAATGCGATCGCGAGTTGTGGCCACAAGGGTAGCTTGGGATTCAGTCAGCGGTAAATCCGCCAGCAGGGTAGCAGGCGTCAACAAGGGTCGCGTCTCAACAACGTGAAGATCAAACGTTTGCGGCATGGATTAGCAATCAGCACTTCTTTCATCATAACTCTCTAGCTGCGATCCGCGCGCCACAGGAGGGCGATCGCCACCACCAAGCCAATACTGTGGGGCAACCACGCCGCCGCCAGGGGCGAGAGGGTGCCAATAGTCCCCAGTGCACCGAGAAAAAAGGTAAGCACGTACTGACCAAACACCACCGCCACACTAATGCCAAATCCCTGCCGCCCCCGCCGCTGGGAGGGACTGAGGCCAAACCCCACCCCTAAAAGGGCAAAGACCACGGCCAAAAAAGGCTGAGCATAGGACTGAGCCAAATGAACCTTGAGGGCACGCACCAGTTCTGGCTCTTGATCGGGATCGAGACGCTGCAGGGCACGGCGTGCTTGGGTGATCGAGAGTTCATTCACATCTGTGGGCCGCAGTGGTTGGGATTGGGCAGGCCGAGGCAAGCGGATCTCCTGTTGGTCAAATTGTAAAAGATTGCGGCTGACCCCCCTGTGGCTAATCAGATAGGCTATGCCCTGAGAGAGTAACCAGCGACTCTCCCGTACATTCCACTCAGCGGATTTAGCACTAATGACCTGAGTCATCTGCGGTTCCGAAAAATCCAAAACTGTGATCCCCTGAATGCGGCTGCCATCAAAGCGATGCCCATAATACAGTCGCCGCACATTCCCGTGGCGATCGTACTCAGGGTAGAAAATATCGGTGCCTGAGCCAAGGGTGCGCTCCTGCTGCAGTAACTCGCGCATGAGTTTTTGCGATTCATACTTGGCGATCGGTACCGCTGTTTCATTCAGCGCGAGGGTCAACCCACTCACACATAGAGCAAAAACCACCACAGGTATGAGGACACGGCCCAGACAAATGCCCACACTGCGCAGGGCAATCCACTCCCCCTCCTCCGCGAGCCGACTCATTGCCCCCACCACCGCCAGCAGCACAGCCATGGGAAAGACCAAGACCAAGACGGCAGGCAGTTGATAACCAATCAATTGCAGCAAGATCGTCAGGGGCAGTTGAGCATCGGCGATTTGCCGCACCAGATCAAAAATCGTGCCGACGGTCAACGCCAAGGTGGTAAAGACGCTGAGGCCAAAAATAAACCCCGGCAGTAGTAGCGAGAGAAGATACTGATCCAGCTTGGGAAGGGTCGGCAGCCAGATCCGCCGCGGTGCTCTAATCATGCCTAGAAACGAAAATCCTCACCAAGGTAGTATTGCCGCACTTTGGCATCCTGTGCCAATTCCCAGCTATTCCCGGCAGCTAAAATCTGCCCTTCCCGTAAAATGTAGGCGCGGTCAATAATTTCCAGTGTTTCCCGCACATTGTGATCGGTAATGAGAATGCCCATTTGGCGATCGCGCAGCTTCGCAATCATGTCCTGGAGCTCATGCACGGCAATGGGATCCACGCCCGCAAAGGGTTCATCGAGCAGTAAAAAACTGGGTCCTTGGGGACCTGCGGCCAAGGCACGGGCTAGTTCAGTGCGCCGCCGTTCTCCTCCTGAGACTCGCCGACCGAGGGTGTGGGCAATATGGGTCAGCCGAAATTCACTCAGCAGTTGATCCAAGCGATCGCGCCACTGCCGCCGAGGCACCCCTGTTTCCTCTAAAACCAAGAGAATATTTTCAGCAACCGTCAACTGGCGAAAGATACTTGGTTCCTGGGGCAGATAGCCAATGCCCCGCCGTGCCCGCTGATGTAGGGGAGCATGGGTAATATCGTCATCATCCAGCCATACTCGACCATAATCCGGTCGTTCAATCCCCGTGGCCATGTAAAAGGTTGTCGTTTTCCCTGCACCATTGGGCCCCAGCAGACCCACCACCTCTCCCCGTGCCACCGAAAGGCTGACATGATTCACCACCCAACGACTGCCATATCGCTTACAGACGCCCTCTAAACGCAGGCTTGTAGGCAGCGTAAACCGCTCATTGGGGCTGCACAGGTGTAAGAATTTGTTGGTTAGGGTCATCGGGGATCATCAGGATAGATTCAACTTGGCGGCTGGGCGCCGGTAGGGCCACAAATTTTGCTTCCCTAATTAGATAAGTGATAGTATCGGCGCGGAGGCTGTTCCCCTGTTGCCAGACGTACACATTCCCACTGAGGACAATGCGACCTTCGCGACTGAAGTATTGCGCCTGTGCCGCTGTGGCCTGAATTTGGCGGGCCGGATAGCGTAGCTGCACATTACCCCGGGCCGTAATCACCCCCGTGACTGCATTTGCCTGTTGCACATCGGCCAAAATGGTCAAGGCTTGGGAAGGTGCTTCTTGGGACTCTGCCGGCTGCCAGCAGAGGGGAGCTATTGCCAACCCCACTCCCAGTGTACTCAATGCCAAGAGGCAGGATGACCATTGGGAACCAGAGCGCAACATGTCCTTCACTCTCCGCCACAATGTCTCTATCCTAGTGGATAGGGGAATTGTTCCGTGCCATGCCCGTTTATTTCTATTGGGGTGAGGATCAATTTCGGCTAGAGCAAGCAGTTAAGGCCCTACGTCAAGCAGTGGTTGATCCCCTGTGGGAGAGTTTTAACTTCGAGAAATTTGCCGGGGAAGAAGCCGAAGCGGTCCAAACAGCCCTAGCACAGGTGATGACACCGCCATTTGGGGCGGGCGATCGCTTGGTGTGGCTGGTGAATACGACCCTGGGTCAACGCTGTAGTGCGGAGCTACTTGGCGATTTGGCACTGACCTTGCCGCAAATTCCCGCCAACTGTCATTTGCTCCTCACCAGTCCCCAAAAACCCGACAGCCGTAGTAAAGCCATCAAGCTACTGCAACAGTATGGCACCATTCAGGAATTTAGTCCAATTGCCGCTTGGAAAACCGCTGAGATTGAACAGCAGATCCGTAAGGCAGCTCAACGCTATCAGCTGCACCTGCCCCCGGAAGGGGTACAACTGCTGGCAGAGGCCGTGGGTAATGACAGCCGCCAACTGCACAACGAACTAGAGAAATTGGCTTTGTTTGCGGGCGATCGCCCCCTTACCACTGAAGACATCACAACCCTTGTTCATGCCACCCAACAAA
The DNA here is from genome assembly GCF_025999095.1 of Thermosynechococcus sp. Classification (NCBI taxonomy): domain Bacteria; kingdom Bacillati; phylum Cyanobacteriota; class Cyanophyceae; order Acaryochloridales; family Thermosynechococcaceae; genus Thermosynechococcus; species Thermosynechococcus sp. Next base: position 2,285,751 of record NZ_AP024678.1, read on the forward strand.
GCAGCCTCACCCTGGCCAGTACCCTGCTGCGGGGAGATACAGCTGCTGCCCTGACTCAACTGGAGGACTTGCTGCTACAAAATGAACCCCCGTTGCGCCTTTTGGCTACCCTGACAAAACAATTTCGCACCTGGTTGTGGGTCAAGTTGCTCAGCCATGAGCGGGACAATCAACGGCTTGCCAAGCTAGCAGAGGTGGGAAATCCGAAACGGGTCTATTTCTTGCAAAAAGAAGTGAACGCTGTTGCTCTGCCTGCCCTTCAGGCCTGTTTACAGATTCTCTTAGCCACGGAGTATCAATTAAAGCTAGGGGCTGAACCAGTGGCTACGCTACGCCAAGGGATGATTCAGCTTTCCTTGGCCTGCTCACGGCGTTCTTGGGGCGATCGCTCTGGCGGCGGTGACAGTTGACTTGGGGACAGCCGCGCAGGTTTGCGACTGGGACGATTCCACGTTTGCCATGCAGCTTTTACCCCAGCAAAGACACTACGGGTGGTCACTTTCACCTCTTGGACTTGGCGTTTTGCCGCTGCAATCCCTTGATCCACCTGCTTGACCACGTTCCCAGCACTTTCTACCCCTTGGCTAATGTCATCGGTGAGATCGCTAATCTCTAGACCGGTCAAGCGAATCGCTTCTAGGGTAGGGGGAAGTTCACGCCCCAAGGTATCAAAGAGCTTTTCAGCACTGCGAGCAGCCCGTGCCAACTCCATAAATGCCGGAATCGCAGCAACCAGAACGGCTGCCAAGCATACGGCCACCAATACCAGTGACACCGCCAACCAAAAAATTGGTTCTGTCACGTTACTTCGTCCACTGAGTCTTGCACGGGATGTGTCCCGATACTATCACGACTTCCCCAGGAGCAACAGTTACGGGAGTAAAGCCCAAGGCAGAGGTCCACTGCAGAACTGAGAAATGAGCCGTAATATTCATGCCCAAAACCAAGCGCAGCTAGCAAGTTTGCTACAATTGCTGTGCAGCCATTGGTTGCTGTTCCGCGCGAGGAATCATCAATGTCTTTATGCCAGCCGTTGCGCTGGGGAGGTGCCACAATCGTTATCTCTTTAATCGGTTTAGGGGCGGCTGCTACTCCCTTGCCCAAATGGATGGCGCGCTTCAACCTGAGAGCCCAGCAAGCCCAACAAATGCAGGCGATCGACGACCGGTATAGGCAAAAAGTGCCACAGGTGGCATTGAACGCAGCTCAAGAACAGGTAGAGAAATTCTTGGTGGCGGGTGCCCCCACAGCTAAACTCCAGCAACAATTTGACTTGGTGATGAGCTTACAGCAGATGCTGCAACGGCCACGTTTTGCGGCTGCGTTAGAAATCCCGCAAGATCGCACCCCTGCTCAGGGCCAACCCCTGGCGGCTATGAATTGCCAACGCTGCGTGAATTTACCTGATCACCAGGGGGCAACCATGCCCTAGTTGGTCGGCTTCTTGAGGTATCTGCTGATCGTTTTGTTTAGGACGGTTTGCCGTGAGCACTGAATCCCATTCCCATTTTTCCCCTTCTGTGCATTCCCATCCCCATCATCACAGTGAAGAATCCCTGCGGGCAATTGTCAATCGGCTTTCGCGGATTGAGGGACATGTGCGCGGCATCAAAACGATGGTGCAGGATAGTCGTCCTTGCCCCGAGGTGCTGATTCAAATTGCCGCTGTGCGGGGAGCATTGGATCGGGTGGCACGCTTAATTTTAGATGAACACTTAGATAAGTGTGTTACCCGCGCGGCTCAAGAGGGGCGCATTGATCAGGAACTCGCCGAACTCAAAGCCGCCCTTGATCATTTTTTGGGATAATAGATCTTTTTTTGGGATATATAGTTCGCTTTTTTGGGATAATAGTTCGGGATAGCATAAGCAATGCCAATGCCTGCTGTTGTTGTGGTCAATTGGGTCCTGGGAATCATCCTCGCCATTTTTACCCTGATCTTTTTGGGGCGGATTGTCCTCACGTGGTACCCGCAAATTAACCTCACCCAAGGGCCATTGAAAGTGATTTACTGGCTCTCAGAGCCTGTGCTGGCACCCACCCGCCGCATCGTGCCGCCTCTCGGGGGAGTTGATATTAGCCCGATTATTTGGGTGGGGATTGTCACACTCCTGCGGGAATTACTTGTGGGGCAGCAGGGCCTGTTGTTTATCCTGTTTCCGCCGGCCTAGTGGAGACAGCAACGATCCTCAACCCCAAGCCATTTCTCAAGTGGGCGGGGGGCAAGTCTCAATTACTGAGCCAAATGGCCCCCTACCTACCCCGTCAATGCTGCTGTTATGCTGAGCCATTTTGTGGCAGTGCAGCGCTCTATTGGTATCTCTTTGGCAAAGCCCAGCAAGGGCAGTTTCAATTTCAGCAGGCGCACCTGAGCGATCGCAACCCTGAACTCATCAACTGCTACCAAATTGTGCGCGATCGCGTTGAGGAATTGATTCAGAAACTTACAGAATATCGGCAACAGCATAGTGAAGCCTTTTACTACCACGTTCGGGGTTGGGATCCGCAGCAACTTGACCCGCTGACCCGTGCCGCTCGTTTGATCTATCTGAACAAAACCTGTTTTAACGGCCTCTATCGCGTTAATCGTGCGGGACAGTTCAACGTTCCTATGGGGCGTTATCGCAATCCCCAGATTTTTGATCCAGAGGCTTTGCGTCAGGCGAGTCATGCCCTTCAAGGTGTGAAACTAACTGTGGCCGATTTTCAGGAGGTCTTAACTTGGGCAGCGACGGGAGATTTTATTTACTTTGATCCGCCGTATTATCCGCTTTCCAAAACGGCTAATTTTACAAGCTACGTCAGCCAACCTTTCGGCGAGGCAGAGCAGACTGCCCTAGCTAAGGTGGTGGCTGAACTAGCTCAACGGCGATGCTACGTCATGCTGAGCAATGCTTGGGTTGAACCCATGCTGCAACTCTATCGCTCTTGGCGTTGCATTGAACTTAAAGCCAGCCGTGTCATCAACTCCGATCGCCATAAACGGGGTAAGGTTAGTGAACTATTGGTGGTCACCTATTGTTGCTAAACCCAGCAATTCTGACAAGGCTTATGCAGGGAAGTATTTACCCCGTGTCGTGATCATGACGGCGCCCCGTTCGCGAATCAAATCCTTGGCGGCCCGTTCCAAGCGATAGCCAAAAAAGAGGGGGCGAATCTCCTCACTTGCCTCTACCTGAGCTACAAGGTTTAAGAATCGCTCCACCTCTGATTCTGTAATGTTGCTTTTCACCTCTCCTAGCACCAATACAGGACGCCCCTCCACCTGAGCGCGAATCACTAAATCAAATTCATACTCGCCATTGTTGCGCAGGGGCAGGGTGTCGCGATCGCAAAAGTCAATCTCCATCCCCCAACGATACTCTAGAATTTCTGGCACTACTTCCAAAGCCAAGTCTTCCAGGGAGCCACCGAGGGCTTCACTGAGACCTCCCACCTGCCGCGCCAGTTGTTTCACTGCCCTCTCTGTGCGCTCTTGGGCGGCAGACAGCCGATCTACAGCAACAGCTAGCTGATCCACCCGTTCCTCAGTACGCTTTTGGGCTTGGGCTAGCTCTTCTACCCGTTCCTCAGTGCGTTTTTGGGCTTGGGCTAGCTCTTCTACCCGTTCCTCAGTGCGTTTTTGGGCTTGGGCTAGCTCTTCTACCCGTTCCTCAGTGCGTTTTTGGGCTTGGGCTAGCTCTTCCACCCGTTCCTCAGTACGCTTTTGGGCCTGGGCTAGCTCTTCTACCCGTTCCTCAGTACGTTTTTGGGCTTGGGCTAGCTCTTCTACCCGTTCCTCAGTACGTTTTTGGGCTTGGGCTAGCTCTTCTACCCGTTCCTCGGTGCGTTTTTGGGCTTGACCCAGATCGGCAACGATTGACTTCAGTTCATTGAAGTCCCTCGCCCTTACGACGTCGTCATAGGCCTCACGGATCACTTCCACCAGTAGATGTGCCTGTTCCGGTGTAAAAGCAGTCCGTAATTTTTCTTCCAGCGTAGAGGCCATTGCCTTTGGAACTTGTTGGTACCTTAATATTCTTATATTCTAACGACAACCCAATTTGCCGGTTACTAGTGATTAAACTATAAACAATCAGGTGGCTTGAGGACGGTGTGATGGTGAAAGATGGGTTACGCTACTGGCCGCTGGGTATGGCTTTTCTTTTAGGAGTGGGTCTTGAACCCGTCAGAGCGGCGGAGAGGTCCCTACCCCCAACTGGTCTAGCAGAAGAGGCGTTGATTGCTCTCATTGAAGCGGCCCCCCTTGCCCAAGCTCGCCTGCCACAATCTGAAGGCTCTGCTATCGATCTATTGCCGCTGCCACCCCAGCCCGCCGCAGAAGTTGCCCCCCCTCAGAGAATCTGCCGCTTCCCTGCCGACGACCATTGAGGTCAAGGTTGATTCGTTACCTTCTGCTGTCGAACCCTCACCGACAACGACTGACTTCGCCGGAATTCTCCAGAGGCCCTCACAACACCGCAACTAACAGCAGAGCAGGCAGCACAGGAGGCGCGTTTAGCACTTCTACGGGAGGGCGATCGCTACTGGCAATTAGGCGACCTGACCACCGCCCAAACCTACTACCAAAAGGCCAAAGCTGACCTGAATGTGCCACCACCCCGTGTCGCACCTCCCGCTGTACTGGAAATTAGTCAACTGCCCCCGGCAGCCCAAGTCTATTGGCGAGAAGTTCAGTCTGGCTCCCGACTTTACACTGCCCAGGCTGTACCGCTACAGCTGCTGGTGGAGCAATTTCCGGAGTTTATTCCTGCTCAAGTGCGGTTTGCTGAGTTTCTGGCTCAGCAGGGTTCCCTCAAAGAGGCCTATGCCCATCTAGAGAAGGCCGCCAGTCTCTATCCCGACCAGCCAGACATTCAACGCAGCCTGATTGCGCTCTACGATCGCCAGCAGCAGTGGCTGGAAGCAGCGCTTGCCGCCCAGCGGTTTGCCCTCCTGAATCCTGATCATCCTGCTACACCGGAATTTGAGCAACTGGCCGCAGAGCGCATGCAACGGTTCCGGCGCCGTCTTCAAGGGCAATTGCGCGAAGGCATGGTTGTGGGTGCCCTCACCGGCCTAGTCGGTGTCGCCCTCACGGGCAATCCCCTGCTGTCTTTGAACTCGATTCAAATGATGACCTTGATGATGCAAGGGGAGTCTGCCCTAGGCCGCTCAGCGGCGCGGCATATTAGCCGCCAAGTCAAGCTCCTTGAGGATGCGGAAGTACAGACCTATGTCAATGAAGTCGGGCAGCGCCTTGCCAAAGTGGCCGGTCGCAATGAATTTGAGTATGAATTTTTTGTGATAAAAGACAATGATCTCAACGCCTTTGCCCTTCCCGGCGGCAAGATCTTTATCAACTCTGGTGCAATTCTCAAAGCGAATACCGAAGCGGAACTTGCAGGATTACTTGCCCACGAAATTGCCCATACAGTCCTCTCCCACGGTTTTCGCTTGATGAGCCAAGGCACGGCCACTGCCAACTTGACGCGGTTATTACCCGCTGGTGGCTATGTGACAGGGATTCTCGTAACTAGCTATAGTCGTGAAATGGAGCGAGAGGCGGATATTTTGGGCACACAGATTCTTGCCAGGGCAGGCTATGCTGCTGATGGCCTACTTAACCTAATGCACACCCTCAAACAGGAATACCGCCATCAGGAGCCACCGCTACCGTGGTTTTCCACGCACCCCCCTACTAATGAGCGCATTCGCTATATTCGTGGTTTGATGGGCGATCGCGGGTACACCCCCTTTGCCTTTGAGGGAGTCGAACGGCACCAAGGAATTCAAGCGCACTTGCGTGCCCTTGTGGATCCCCCCAATCCCCCAAAATCCAAACGGGAAACTCCCAGGACACCCCAATAGCTCAGTCCGCTCTGCACGTTTTGAATATGTTTTGAATGTCTCAACACCGTTTTCAAGCCCTTGAGTATGAGCCTGCCTTTCTTTCCCTAGGGGAAGAGTACTGGGACGAGGTACAACCAGCAACATTTCCGCAGCATATCCTGCGTTTTCGCAATGATACTCTCTTACCCTTGATGGGCTTGGATGCCGCTGAAGTAACCGATGCCGATTTTATTGCCGCCTTTGGCCAGTTTCAGGGGCGAGAACCCTTTTTGGCGATGCGTTACCACGGCTATCAGTTTGGGGAATATAACCCCCGTTTAGGAGATGGTCGCGGGTTTCTCTATGGCCAGTTTCGCGGTGTGGATGGTCAACTGTATGACCTTGGCACAAAGGGTTCTGGCACCACACCCTATTCGCGAGGGGGGGATGGTCGCCTTACATTAAAAGGGGGTGTCCGCGAAGTTTTGGCCAGTGAACTGCTGCATCGCTTGGGGGTGCGTACCTTTCGCAGTCTCAGTTTAGTGGAAACGAGGGAATCCCTGTGGCGAGGGGATGAGCCATCGCCGACACGATCGAGTGTCTTGGTGCGCCTGGGGCGCTCCCATATCCGCTTTGGTACCTTTGAGCGGCTCCACTATCTGCGGCGACCAGATTTGATTCGACGGTTGCTCGACCACGTCATTGACTACTACTATCCCCATTTGCTAGAGATCCCAGACCCCAAGGAACGGGATTGTGCTTTCTATCGTGAACTGGTGGCACGCACAGCGGATCTGGCGGCACAGTGGTTGGTGGCGGGCTTTTGCCATGGTGTTTTGAACACCGATAATATGGCGATCACGGGTGAAAGTTTTGACTATGGTCCCTATGTTTTTTTGGAACGGTATGATTTAGGATTTACGGCAGCCTCCTTTGACTACTATGGCCGATATGCCTATGGCAATCAACCGGCAATTTGTGCTTGGAATCTGGAGAAACTGCAAATTCCGCTGTCTTGGGTCATTCCCCTTGAGGAAATGGCAACAGCTCTGAAAACCTTTGGCGATCGCTGTCAAACCACCTATTTGAAACTGATGCTCAAACGCCTCGGTTGGGCAGATCTTCCCCTAGAGCTTGGCCGTTCCCTCGTAGCGCAGACCCAAGCTTTCCTCAGTCGCAGCATCATCAGTTATCCTCAATTCTTTATCAGCTTGCGGCAGGAATTTTCCCCAGAGTGGGCTGCCGATGTGGGTCATCTCTTTTCGGGCAGCCCAACCCTGACACCAGCAGATCAGAAATTGCTAGAGGCTTGGAAAAGATGCTACTTTGAGCTATTGCAGCAGGCAACTCCACCACAGCGGGCAGCAATTCCCCAGACCTTACGGGCAGCCAACCCCCTTGTCATCCTCACTCGTCCCCACATCGAACAGATTTGGCAAGCCATTGATCAGGAGGATGATTGGTCGCGATTTACGGCAACTCTTGAGCTAATGCAGGCATGAAGCGACTCCTTTGCCTTAGTAATGGTCACGGTGAGGACGCGATCGCCAGTATCACTTTACAAGCCCTGAAAGAGCGTTGCCCAGATGTAGATCTAATGGCGTTGCCCTTGGTGGGCTTAGGGTCTGCCTATACTCGGCTCGGTATTCCGCTCTTGCACCCAGGAAAAGTGCTGCCCTCCGGTGGATTTATCTACATGGATTTACGGCATTTATGGCGGGATCTCAAGGCTGGTCTGCTGGGACTTTTAGGATCGCAGATTCGCACCATCCAAGCTTGGCAGCAGTTGGGAGGGCATCTTTTGGCGGTGGGGGATATTGTGCCATTGTTGCTGGCCTATGGCAGTGGCGGCACCTACAGTTTTATTGGCACTGCCAAGTCTGACTATTACCTTTGGGATGGGACAGGGCGCCCCTATGGTTGGGGAATGGGTTGGGCAGGCAGTGACTATCTTCCCTGGGAACGGTGGTTGTGGCGATCGCCCCGCTGTCGCGGCATTTTTATTCGCGATGAGTTAACCGCCAAAGGGTTGCGGCAATTGGGTTACACGGTTCACTACTGTGGCAATCCAATGATGGACTTAGTGATGCCCCCCCCTGAGCAATCCCCCTTTACCACTAAAACTATTGTGCTGCTGCCGGGGTCTCGTGCCCCCGAGGCCTACCGCAATTGGCAACACATTCTAGGGGTACTGACACCCCATCACGATCAGCCCCTGACATGTCTTGCCGCCGTCAGTCCCAGCCTTGATTTACAGCTTCTTGAGCAGAGTCTGGAGGGTTGGCAACCGATAGCCAGTCCATTACCCAAGACCACCGCATGGCGGTTGGGTCAGCAACAACTGATCTTAAGTTCACACCACTTTCGGGAATTTCTGCATTGGGCAGAAGGGGCAATTGCCCTTGCCGGCACCGCAACCGAGCAGTGTGTGGGCCTCGGCAAGCCGGTGGTGACATTTGCCGGTGAAGGCCCCCAATTTACCCGTCGTTTTGCCCGCCGTCAAAAACGCCTACTGGGGGAGTCCATCTTTTTTCTGGATGATCCCCTAGAAGCCCTCCCTACCCTCTGGAGTATTTGGCGAGATTCTGAGTTACTAGCTCGAATTGCCGCTAACGGTGTCGAGCGTATGGGGCGTCCAGGAGCGAGCGATCGCATTGCTGCCCGCCTGCTAGAAATACTCAATGGTTGAGTCTTCATAAAAATCTTCATAAAAAAGACTCCCATCGCTTAATGGGAGCCAAGAAGTTCTGAATGAGAATCCGTAAGTTGCCCTAATCTAGGCTAGGCATCGAGAGCACGGGTTCAGATTCACGGTCAATCCCCTTCTCAAAGCCAGCCGCCGCCGCCCGGGCACGCCCCGCATGCCATAGGTGACCCACCAAGAAGAAGAAGGCCAAGACAAAATGCGAGGTTGCTAGCCAAGAGCGGGGAGACACGAAGTTCACCGAGTTAATTTCGGTGGCCACACCGCCCACAGAGTTGAGAGAACCTAAGGGAGCGTGGGTCATGTACTCAGCGGCACGACGTTCCTGCCAAGGCTGAATATCGTTTTTGATCTTGTTCAGGTCAAGACCATTGGGACCACGCAGGGGCTCCAGCCAAGGACCACGGAAATCCCAAAAGCGCATCGTTTCACCACCGAAGATGATTTCGCCAGTGGGAGAGCGCATCAGGTATTTCCCAAGGCCCGTGGGACCTTGAGCCGAGGCAACATTGGCCCCCAGTTTTTGGTCGCGGATCAAGAAGGTCATTGCCTGAGCCTGAGAGGCCTCCGGGCCCGTAGGACCATAGAATTCACTGGGATAGACCGTGTTGTTGAACCAGACAAAGCAGGTGGCAATGAAGCCCATCATGGAGAGGGCACCTAAGCTATAGGAAAGATAGGCTTCCCCAGACCAGATGAAGGCACGGCGTGCCCAACCAAAGGGGGTTGTCAGGATGTGCCAGATACCACCGGCAATGCAGATCAGACCGATCCAAATGTGACCACCGACAACATCCTCAAGGTTATTGACGCTGACGATCCAGCCCTCACCACCAAAGGGAGACTTCAGCAGATAGCCAAAGATGACCCTCGGGTCAAGGGTGGGGTTGGTAATGACGCGGACATCGCCACCACCGGGTGCCCAGGTGTCATAGAGACCACCAAAGAACATGGCTTTAGCCACCAGCAATAGAGCACCAATACCAAGGACGATCAGGTGGAAACCAAGGATCGTCGTCATTTTGTTTTTATCTTTCCAGTCGTAGCCAAAGAAAGAGGAGTATTCCTCAAGGGTTTCAGGGCCACGAATCGCATGGTAAACCCCACCAAAGCCGAGAACAGCAGAGGAAATCAGGTGTACCACTCCAACCACAAAGAAGGGAAAGGTGTCCACGACTTCACCACCAGGGCCAACACCCCAGCCAAGGGTGGCAATGTGGGGGATGAGAATTAGCCCTTGCTCGTACATTGGCTTCTCGGGAATGAAGTGAGCCAACTCGAACAGAGTCATGGCACCGGCCCAGAAAACAATCAGGCCAGCGTGGGCGACGTGGGCACCCAAGAGTTTGCCGGAGAGGTTAATCAGACGAGCATTACCGGCCCACCACGCGAAACCGGAGGATTCTTGGTCGCGATTGGTGGCAAAAATCGAATTACTAGAGAGCGTTACCACGGGGGAGTACCTCTTCTGGGAAGACAAAGTTTTCATGGGGTTGGTCTTGGGGGGCCATCCAAGCACGGATGCCCTCATTCAACAGCAGGTTCTTCGTGTAGAACGTCTCAAACTCAGGGTCTTCCGCGGCCCGAATCTCCTGCGAAATGAAGTCATAGGACCGCAGGTTCAACGCTAGACCCACCACGCCAATCGCACTCATCCACAGCCCCGTCACCGGCACAAACAACATGAAAAAGTGCAACCAGCGCTTGTTCGAGAAGGCAATGCCAAAAATTTGGCTCCAGAACCGGTTTGCCGTCACCATCGAGTAGGTCTCTTCCGCCTGGGTCGGGCTAAAGGCTCGGAAGGTGCTGGCACTCTCTCCATCTTGGAAGAGGGTATTTTCCACCGTGGCGCCGTGGATGGCACACAACAGGGCACCCCCCAGCACACCGGCTACCCCCATCATGTGGAAGGGGTTCAAGGTCCAGTTGTGGAACCCTTGGAAAAATAGCAGGAAACGGAAGATGGCGGCAACCCCAAAGCTGGGGGCAAAAAACCAGCTGGATTGCCCCAGGGGATAGATCAAAAAGACGCTGACAAAGACGGCAATGGGGGCGCTGAAGGCAATGGCGTTGTAGGGACGGATGCCCACCAAGCGAGCAATTTCAAACTGCCGCAGCATGAACCCAATCAGACCAAAGGCGCCGTGCAGGGCAATAAAGGTCCACAGACCGCCCAGTTGACACCAGCGGGTGAAGTCCCCTTGGGCTTCGGGGCCCCACAGCAGGAGCAGGGAGTGCCCCATGCTGTTGGCGGGGGTGGAAACGGCAACGGTGAGGAAGTTGCACCCTTCCAGGTAGCTGGAGGCCAGGCCATGGGTGTACCAGGAGGTGACAAAGGTGGTCCCGGTCAGCCAGCCCCCCAGCGCCAGGTAGGCGCAGGGGAAAAGCAGGATGCCTGACCAGCCGACAAAGACAAATCTGTCCCGTTTGAGCCAGTCGTCGAGGATGTCAAACCATCCCCGTTCCGCTGGCGCTCGTCCAATCGCGATCGTCATGGAATTAAATCCTCTTGCAGATATAGATGCCAGATTTAGAACCTTACAGTTGCTGGTAGGGCGTTATCAGCTCCTTAAAAACTTAGGAGCGATCGCTCCAGCATCCTGTTAATTTGGCTTCATAAATAAGAAACCCCTCCCTCGCTAAGGCTTGAGCTAGTAGGTAGTTTTACCTAGTTGCTGTTGGCGCTTACCAAGGGTAGGTTAAGCTTCCCATCAGCATTTACTGTGGGAGAGCTATATTAACGTGATAGCGGAATTCTTACGAAATATCAAGGTGATTGTTGCCTAGCTTCTCAGGGTTCTCATTTTTGAGCAGGGGTCGCAACTTAGCAAGACAGCAGAAAATTGAGGCTTCAACCTGAACAGAACGCCAGCAGGAAATGTTAAGTATTGTAACACTGCTGGCAGTGGTTACTGCTCCAGAGGTCTTGGGCGATCGCCCCCAAGCCAGAAACAGAGGCATAGCTATCTTGATAAAATTAGGAGAGGTGCAGGATAGTCTTTGCCAACAAGCGAGAAAAGGAGGCCCGCCATGGCGACCGAACGACGGGTGGCACGGGTAGCAGAATTAATCAAACGGGAAGTCAGCCAGTTGTTAATGTACGAAATCCGCGATGAGCGCGTGGGGGCGGGCTTGGTCAGTGTCACCGATGTGGAGGTTTCCGGTGATTTGCAGCACGCCAAGATTTTCGTCAGCATCTACAGCACGGATGAGGTGCGGCGCGCAACGATGGCAGGACTGAAGGCAGCTTCAGGCTTTGTGCGGCGGGAATTGGGGCAGCGCATCCGCCTGCGGCGGACACCCGAGGTGGTGTTTGTTGAGGATCGATCCCTTGAACGGGGCAGTCGCGTTCTTTCGCTGCTCAATCAGCTCAATCAAATTGAACAACAGCAGGATGCCTCAGAAGCCCCAGAACCCTAAGTCTGGCTTCGTCTTGGGGGAACGGATGCCCTAAGGTCGTGCCTCGGCAGCAGGGTGGAGCTTTTGCTGCGCTGAGGGGGTGCCAGTAGGGTTTTCAGGATCACGAAAAGAGCAATGCCAATTAAGAAGTAACCAAAGCCCTGCTGAAGTCGCTTGGCGGAAATGCGGTGACTAAGGTAGCTCCCCATTACCGAACCGCTGGTCGCTGCGAGAGTGAGCGTCAGGGTCAAGCGCGGATCTAAAGTCACAGTGCCCAGATAGCCCCAAACTGCTGCTATAGAATTGGCAGCAATAATTAACAGCGAGGTACCAATCGCCTGCCGCATCGGAATTTTTCCCAAGAGGACAAGGGCAGGAACGATGGCAAACCCCCCACCAACCCCCACCAACCCCGTCAAAACACCGACACCTAGGCCCTCGGTGGGTAGCCACAGCCAACAGTACTTACATACTGGGGGGGCATAAAGCTGGCTTTCAAGGGAACTTTCCGGCGGGGTGAGTTCAGGGGCAGGGGGATGTTTTTGCCGCCGAATCATTAAAACAGCCGCTACCATCATGGCAACGCCAAAGAGTAGGAGTTGCACCGTATCGGTAATCCAGGGCAAGGCCGCCAGGCGTGCTCCCAGGTAAGCACCCACCATGGTTGCCGAGCCAAAAATCAGAGTTAGACGCAGGTTGACGTAGCCGCGCCGCCACTGGGGGATCACCGCCAATAAGCTGACGCTGCCGACAATCACAAGCGTCATCGGAATCGCGACTTTGGTTTCAATGCCCATGACATAGACCAGTACTGGCAGGGCAAGGACGGAGCCGCCGCCCCCCAATAGACCCAGGCTCAAACCAATGGCGATCGCCAGACCATGCCCCAGCCAGTAGCTCAGCATGGGCTATTTCACCTGGGGGCGATTGAAGGGCAGCAGGGCCAACAGCCGCCCTAGGGCACAGGTTCCCGTGACACCGGCAAAGACCAGGCCGGCCCCCACAAAGCCCGACAGGAACAAGAACCCTGGGTTAACGGCAAAGCCAAGAATCACACCAGTGAGAATCAGGCTGCCGGCAACAATTTGCACCTGCCGCATCAGGCTGATGGGAGCACTCACAGCACCCTTGACCGGATAGCCCGCCTGTTTCCAGCGTTGAATGCCTCCCTCAAGGTTTTTGAGATTTTTCAACCCCCGCTGAGCAAGGGTTTCGTAAGCCATGCGCGATCGCCGGCCCGATTCACAGTAGAGCACCACAGGGGTGTCAGAGCTACAGGGGGGTTCAAGTTCCTTGACATTCGCCAAGGGACACAGCAGCGCCCCCGGAATATGGGCATTGTTGTATTCGCTGGGCTCACGCACATCAATTAGCAGTACCTGTTGTCGCTGCAGGGCATCGTGGAGTTCAGCCGCAGAAATGAGAGGAGACTCCGTCGTTGTTGTAGTCATCGTCGTTGGTTCTCGTCGTTGGTTCTCAAATAGTTACTCAGGGTTAGCTAACAAGACAGGGGCAATCAGGGATCAAGGAGCTAGACGGCAGTGGCAACCATGCCACACTGTTGGTTAGCGGGCACCGCTTCCATGATTTTCTTAGGATCGGGCAAGTTCAGGTTGGCCATGAATTCAATGAACTGCTGGCGATCGCGACCGACAAAGCGAGGATTAAAACGTTTTTCCTCACCGATGGTGGAAACAGTGTGACCGCGATAGTCATGGCCGGGGTAAACCAATGTCGTATCCGGTAGCGTAAAGAGCCGCTGTGTTACCGCATCATACATCGCACCCGCATCACCACTTTGGAAGTCAGTGCGCCCACAGCCCCGGATAAAGAGAGAATCCCCCGTCAGCAGATGGGTGCCATTCACCAAAAAGGCCATGTGGCTATCGGTGTGCCCCAAGGTGGCGATCGCCTGAATCGGGATGCTGCCGACGTGAATCACTTCGCCGTCTTTGATAAAACCATCGGCGCAGTCCACGCGAGCATTGTCGGGCACAAGGGTCTTGCAGCCCGTGCGTTCGCGGACTTTGCCCGCCCCGGTAATGTGGTCAGCGTGGACATGGGTTTCTAGGCAGTAGCGTAATTTGAGACCCAATTCCTGAATCAACCGCACATCGCGATCCACCTGTTCAAGGACGCTATCCACTAAGGCAGCGTCACCCGTAGCTTCATCGGCAATTAGGTAAGAATAGGTCCAAGTGTCGTAGTCAAAGAGTTGGCGAAACAGCATAGCGGACTCCTTTAGGGGGTAAAGCGTGGGGAAACTCCCTCAGCCTGAAGATTAAACTTAAAACGGTTACCATTTCAGCTTAGTTGTTCTAAGAATAATTTTATAACTATTCAGTAAACAAATGTCAAATCCCCCCTCTCCCCATGTTTCTAAGGGGAAGCCAATTTAGGATAAAAGAAGGCAGTTTCAGAGCACTGGGGATGTCCACACTACAGCAAATTACCCCTTGGCAGCGCATTAGCGAGGAATTAACTGCGATTGTCGGCAAAGACAGCCTCATTCAGAATCCCGCAGAAGCCCTCGTCTACGAGTGCGATGGACTTTCTATGTATCGGCAGCGGCCAAAGCTGGTCGTGCTTCCCCAAACCACCGCCCAGGTCTCGGCGATCCTCAAAGTCTGCGATCGCTACCGCATTCCCTTTGTGGCCCGCGGGTCAGGGACGGGGCTATCCGGGGGTGCGTTGCCCCACACGGAGGGGATTCTCATTGTCACGTCCCGCATGAACCAGATTTTAGAGATTGATCTAGCCAACCAGCAGGTGGTGGTGCAGCCGGGAGTAATCAATGCATGGGTTACCCAAGCCGTTGCCGATCACGGCTTTTACTATGCTCCGGATCCTTCAAGTCAAATTATTTGCTCCATTGGTGGCAATGTGGCCGAAAACTCCGGCGGTGTCCATTGCCTGAAGTATGGCGTTACCACAAATCATGTACTGGGACTCACAGTGGTTTTGCCCAATGGACAGATTGTTGAACTTGGTGGCCCTGCTCCAGAAATGCCCGGCTACGATCTGATGGGGGTTTTTGTCGGGTCTGAGGGCACTCTCGGTATTGCCACAGAAATTCGGCTGCGGCTTCTCAAGCAGGCGGAGGCGATCGCTGTGCTACTGGCAGACTTCACCACGATTGAAGCGGCCGGGGAAACCGTTTCTGCGATTATTCGAGGGGGAATCATTCCTGCGGGCATGGAAATTATGGACAACCTCAGTATCAACGCCGTTGAGGATGTGGTGGCCACCAACTGTTACCCCCGTGATGCCGGTGCCGTATTGCTGGTGGAAGTTGATGGTCTTGAAGCAGAGGTGCCTATTTTGCAGGAGCGTGTCAGGCGCATTTGCTATGAACAGGGGGCACGCCATGTGAGAGTTGCCACCGCAGCTGAAGATCGCCTCCGCCTTTGGAAGGGTCGCAAAGCCGCCTTTGCCGCTGCCGGTCGCCTCAGTCCTAATTATTTTGTCCAAGATGGGGTCATTCCCCGCAGTCAACTGGCCACCGTCCTCAAGGAAATTGAACAACTGAGCCGCCGCAGTGGTTATCGCATTGCCAATGTCTTTCATGCGGGGGATGGCAACCTGCATCCTTTGATTCTCTACGATCAATCGGTGCCCGGTGCACTTGCGGCAGTGGAGGCCCTAGGGGGCGAAATCCTCAGGCTCTGTGTGCGCTTGGGGGGCAGTATTTCTGGGGAACATGGCATTGGTAGTGATAAAGCCTGCTTTATGGGCGAAATGTTCAGCCCAGCGGATTTAGAGACAATGCAACAAGTGCGGGCTGCCTTTGATCCCAAACGGCTGGCCAACCCCGAAAAAATCTTTCCGACACCGCGCACCTGTGGCGAAGCAGCTCATCAACTCAAAGACTTTCCTAACATTGAGGCATTTTAATGAGTGCAAAAATTCCAGTGACGATTATTACCGGTTTTCTCGGCAGCGGTAAGACAACCCTCATTCGGCACTTACTTCAGAATGCAGCGGGCAGGCGCATTGCTGTAATTGTGAATGAGTTTGGCGATGTCGGTATTGATGGCGAGTTGTTACAGGCCTGTTGCGATCGCCCAGCGGGCATCTGGGAACTCACCAATGGCTGTCTGTGTTGTACAGTGCAGGAGGAATTCTTGCCAACGATGCAGAGCCTCTTGGCGCGGCGGCCGGAGATTGATCACATTGTCATTGAAACGTCGGGACTGGCATTGCCCAAGCCCTTAGTCATGGCCTTTCGCTGGCCGCAGGTGTGCCATGCCACAACCGTTGATGGCGTCGTGACTGTGGTGGATGGTGTTGCCTTGGCAGCAGGTCAAGTGAGTGCAGATTTAGAGGCACTCTTTGCCCAGAAAGATGCAGATCCCAATTTACAGCATGAGGACACCCCCCTTGAGGAGCTCTTTAACGATCAACTGGCCTGTGCCGATTTAGTTATCCTCAGCAAAACCGATCAACTGACCCCCGATCAGGTACAGCAATGCCTCAGGAAGCTTCGCCAGCAACTGCCGGCCCGGATTAAGCTCCTGGCAGCTCAGCAAGGAGAGGTGCCCGCAGATCTTTTGCTGGGATTTAATGCCGCAGTGGAAGAACACCTGGGGCAGCGACCGAGTCACCATGATTTTGAGGAGGAGCACGACCACGATGAAGAAATTCAAGCGCTTTGCTTAGAGATAGACATGTGCGATCTTCAGCGCCTCCGACAATTTCTGGAGCGTTTGCTCCAAATACCAGATATTTACCGCATCAAAGGGTTTGCGGCTATTGCTGGCAAGCCCATGCGACTGGTGGTACAAGGGGTGGGGCAGCGACTAGACTTGTACTACGATCGCCCGTGGCAAGCGGCAGAGGTCCGTCAAACTCGCCTCGTGGTCATTGGTCGTCAGTTGGATCAAAAGGAGTTGCTATCCCATTTGGGCTAGGAGGATATGGCTAGCCTAAAAGAGGTTATTGACCGCCAGCTGCGCCAACTATTGGGTAGCAGTGCAACCTGGTTCATTGATGTTGGCGATCGCTACCTCAGCATCTGGGTTGAATCCACCAACCTTGATCTCCATCGCCTAGCCACTTGGGGTAAGACCTTCTGGCAGCAGTGGCAGCGGGGTAGTTTCCTACTCTTTGCGGCAGAACCCTATCAGCCTTTTCCCTATTGGTGGAAAGTGTGGTCTGTTGTCTCGGCCATACCGCAGGCGACTCCGATAGGGGAAACCGGTGCCAGCGATCGCTTTATCATCTGTGGCTTGGGTAGTTTAGGTCAGTTTTGTATCCAAAGCTTGCATCGCTTTGCCGGTGAGCATCTGAGGCTTCAGATCTGTGCCGTTGAACGCCAGGCCAACATTGAGTGGGACATTCCCCAGTTGACGGCGTTGCTCAGTGAACCTGTGATCATCGGTGATTGTCGGCAGGAGGCGGTTCTTAAAGCCGCTGGTATTGACCGCTGCCGCACGCTCCTGGCGGTGACGAGTGATGAGGCCACCAATATTGCCACGGCGATTGTGGCTCGGCGCTTAAATCCAAGTGTCCACCTCGTGGTGCGCTCTAGTCGTGATAATCTCAACGCCCTCCTCAAGAAAAAATTGGGAAACTTTATGGCACTCAATCCCACAGAACTGCCGGCACCGGCCTTTGCCCTTGCAGCCCTTGAGGAGAATATCCTTGCTGTGTTTACGATTGAGGGGCAACAGTTTCGGGTATTGCAACAAACCATCACTGCTGATAGTCCCCTAGTGGGTATGTCGGCCCACCGCTGGCAGCGCCGCCATCAACGCCTGATTAGTATTCGCGACTGCCATTCCCAGCCCTCGATCTTCCAGCCGACTCGCCCCCACCGTCTCTTTAACCATTGGCCCTCAGATTGGCGCTTTCAGGCGGGCGATCGCCCCATTTGGATTGAACGGGTAGAGAGGGTAACCCCATCGCCAATCTCAGAGCCCCATCCGCTTCAGCAGCTACTTCAGTGGGTACGGCAACTGCCTGAGCAGGTACAGCGATTTTGGCAGTGGATCCAGAGCGATCGCTCCCGCGAATTGATCTTCAATGGCCTTTGGATTGGCAGTAGTCTGTGGCTGTTGACTGCTATCCTGCTGCGTTACAACGTCCCCGCGCTAACGTGGCAGAAGGCCTTTGCTGCCGGGTTTATTCTCTTGCTGGGGGGCTTTGGTGATGTCTTTGGCGGGCTAGACAACGATCCGGTTCCTCCTTGGCTGTTGGTGGTCTGTATTTTGGTGGCGATCGTTAGTCTCCTCTTTATTGTCGGCATCTTGGGACTTTTGGCGGAAAAACTGCTGCAAGCGCGGTTTGACTTTCTTAAAAAACGTCCTCCTTTGCCCACGGCCGATCACGTGATTGTGGTTGGGCTAGATCGCATTGGTCAGCAGGTAGTGCAGCTGCTACGGGCCTGCCGTCAACCCCTTGTGCTCCTGGTGGACAACCCAGAGCAGACCCAGCTTTTTGAAGACTTGCCGATGCTCCTTGGCAACATTCCAGAAAAGCTTCCCCAAGCCCATCTGGAAACCGCCAAAAGTGTGGTTCTCACCACTGCCGATGAAATGTTGAACCTAGAGGCAGCCTTAATCGCCCGCCAAGCCACAGAGCAGCGCGAGCCTCCCATTGGGTTGGTCATTGGCATCTACAATCCTACCCTCACCAACGATCTGCGAGATCTCCTCCCCCGCGCCCGGCCACTCTGTGCCTATGCCCTTGCTGCCGAAGCCTTTGCTGGTGCTGCCTTTGGGGAAACGGTGTTGGGTTTGTTTCAAATTGATCAGCAGACGGTACTGATTGCCGACTACACCGTTACCGCCGGCGATACCCTTGAGGGCAAGTTGATTGGGGAAGTGGCCTATGGTTATGCCGTCATCCCTATTTTCTACGATCGCCACGAGCAGTTTCTGGGCGGTGAAACCCGTCATCAGTTCTTGCCCAGTGACACGCTGCAACTGACGGCGGGCGATCGCCTGATTGTTTTAGCGACGATTGATGGCCTACGGCGCATTGAACAGGGCAAAATGGCGCCCCGGCGTCTCTGGCGGCTTTGGGTCGGTCATCCCCGCATCGCGGAAGCGGCCCTAGAAATTGGGAATCTGATCACCAAGATCACGGGTCTGCCCCTGCTGCAATCGCGCACCTTTATTCAGCAACTGCCTGCGGCAATCACCCTTGAACTCTATGAACCCCAAGCCTTTCGCCTCGGTCAACAACTACAAGCCCTCGCCCCGGTGCGCCTGTTTCCCTTGGCAGATCAGGAAAAGGGTTAGGTGAAACTCGGCCTCACCGATAGCTCTGCATGATCGCAGAGATCGCAGAGATGGAAAGATTGAATAAATTGATTTTATCATTATGACATAGAGTACTGGTCTAATTATTTCGGTCCATCAATATTCTGCCTAAATCAAGGTAAAAACATTTACAAAAACCTATCAATTTTTTAGCGCGACTGATGCCAGGGGGTAGGGCTAATGTGTCCCTTTGGTTAAGGAGGCCTGCTTTGTTCATCCTGAGTTCAAGAGTGATAACCAAACTACAGTGGTTGGGGTTTTGTGCTCCACGTTGACGCCCTAGTTTCTGACCCTCTTATCTCTTATTGAGAGGGGATGGGATTGTGGCCGGGGGATGATCGTTGCCCCTAGCTTTTTTTTGATATCTTTGGCAATTCTAGTCCGCAGGCTAAGATAGTGATTAGCTATCATCCATCAATCTAGGGTGTTCCCATGAGCGGTAACCGTGAGCACCATCTACTCAACATCGAGGATGAAACGGGTAAGCGCACAATCCCTTTGGAGGCGGCAACCTACTCCATTGGCCGCGATGTCACCAATGCGATTGTCATTCATGGTCACGGTGTCTCACGGCAACACGCCTTGCTGCTGCGGATTCCCTCACCAAATGGCTATCGCTATCGCGTGGTGGATGGTAATGCTGATGGTAAGCCCAGTGCCAACGGTATCCTAGTGAATGGCCAGCGAGTGCAAAGCCATGAGCTCAAAGATGGAGATGAAATTAACTTTGGTGGAGCCGTCAAGGCGCACTACGCCACCGTGTCGATGGGGGATGCGGAGTTTGTCAAATATTTGAAGAGCGTCAACTATCACAGTATTAAGGCAGTGCCGATGACCGCAACGATTACCCAAGCAGAGGAAGGTGCAGAGGATAAGCAATCAGAAGAAGAAACGAAATTTCATGCCACTCCCCCCCCGCTGCCCTCCAATGCTCCGCCACAGTCGGCGCCAACACCCA
Source organism: Thermosynechococcus sp. (assembly GCF_025999095.1). Classification (NCBI taxonomy): domain Bacteria; kingdom Bacillati; phylum Cyanobacteriota; class Cyanophyceae; order Acaryochloridales; family Thermosynechococcaceae; genus Thermosynechococcus; species Thermosynechococcus sp. The sequence goes on from NZ_AP024678.1 coordinate 2,305,888, forward strand.
AATCTGCTTCCCCTTGGCTGCCCATTGTTGCCGGGATAGTTATTGTTCTTGCGATCGCGGGAATTGGCCTTGTGGTCATGAACCGACCCCCTGCCCCCCAACCACAGACCCCCACGCAAACGCAGTGATGGCCTCTTCCAAAAACTTAGCTCCTGCTTTGAACTCAATCTGGCAACCCCAACCCACCGCAGACGGCTCTTTTACATTTTTTTCTTCAGAGTTTGGCGAAACATTCCATAGCCTTGGGGGAGCGCGTCAAGAAGCCTTTGAAAAGTTTGCGATCGCCACCGCTTTGCCCCGCAAAGCCCAAGCCTCTCATCTGCGGCTTTTGGACATCTGCTATGGTTTGGGCTACAACACTGCCGCGGCGCTAGAGGTCATTTGGCAGCACAATCCCACCTGTCAGGTCACGATCATCGGCCTCGAGCTAGATGTGGGCGTTGCCCAAGCAGCTTTAGCGGTGATGCCCCCTTGGCCAGCAGCGGTTCAAGAGATTCTTGAGGGATTGGCTCAGCAACAGCGGGTGAGCACCCCACGGTGTGAGGCACGACTTTTAATTGGGGATGCCCGCCAAACGATTCAAGACCTCGTTTGCCAAGGATTCCAAGCCGATGCGATTTTTCTCGATCCCTTTTCACCCCAGCGCTGTCCGCAACTGTGGACGGTAGAGTTTCTCAGCTTAGTGGCTCAGTGTTTGGCACCGGCGGGGCATTTAGCCACCTATTGTCGCGCTGCGGCCGTTCGCTCTGCTTTACAGGCGGCGGGTTTACACCTTGGGACGCTGCCAATTGTTGCCCGCCAGCACAGCCATGAATGGGCACAGGGAACCGTGGCTCGCTGGCAACCAGATCAACTCATTCCCCTGTCGCTGATGGAACAGGAACATTTGCAAACCCGGGCGGGTATTCCCTACCGCGATCCCCACCTGCGGGATAGTGCCCAGACGATTCGATGGCGCCGCCAAGTGGAGCAGCAAACTGCTAACCGTGAGTCTACGAGTCGTTGGCGACACCGCTGGGGCATTACCTAGGGCGGGTATAGGCCACCTTGAGACTCCACAGCAGCAACCCCAAGGTCATCAGAGAAATGATTGCTCCCCACAGCCAATAGGGAAGCCAGAGGTACCGTTGAAGAAGCCCCGTATCGGAGAGCTGGCCCCCCGGAATGGCCTGGGTAAAAAGGTAGTCCACCTGCTGAAATGTGCTAATACAGGCCTGAACCCCAAGGAACTGAATGGCAATCCCCTTGAGCCAGCGATTGCCGCAATAGGCCACCAGCAGAATGGCAATCGCCACCAAGGTCATGAACACAATGCCAAAGAGCGATCGCACCCACAGCAGCAGCGAAACTAGGATCAGCATCCCCAGTGCTTTGAGACAGAGGTCTGTGGCACGATGGGAGCGGCTCGACAAAATAAAGAGACTGCCAGCGATCGCCGGTCCCAGTGGCCCGCCCATGGCGACTAAACCCTGTCCTAAATTTCCCAGGAGCACCTCGCCGCCATAGCGGGCAAATCCTGAACCATTGGGATTGATGACTAATTGCTGAAAGTAGCCCCCCAACAGAATTGCCGTGAGGCCATGCCCCATTTCATGGAACCATGTGGCCAAGATTGTAAAGGGATAGAGCAGATACTTCCCCAGGGGAATCTGCCAAAGAACAATTGTGGCCAGGGCGGCGATCGCCAGCAGCAGTGCCGAACCGGGTTTCTCACTGGCCGAAACGTCCAGCGGGGGGGATTTGGGGTCTGGACGAAAGCCAAACATACGCCCCCAGCATTGATTACCGCTTGGGTGCCAAAAACATGATCATATTGCGCCCTTCTTGCTTCGGTGCCTGCTGCACTTCGGCCACCGCTTGCAGGTCATTGGCCATACGGTTGAGGAGTTCTTCTGCCAAGTGGGAGTGCTGAATTTCTCGGCCTCGGAATGTCACCGTAGCCTTCACCTTGTCCCCGGCTTTGAGGAAACGCTCAGCGCGGTTGATACAAACGTTGTAATCGTGTTCTTCGATTTTGTAGCGCATCTTCACCTCTTTGACATCGGAGGTATGCTGCTTTTTGCGAGCTTCCCGCGCCTTCTTTTCCTGTTCAAAGCGAAACTTGCCGTAGTCAATAATTTTGCAGACGGGGGGATCTGCTTTGTCACTGACGAGAACCAGGTCAAGCTCCTTTTCGCGGGCGATCGCGATCGCCTCTTGGGACGACATAATCCCCAATTGGGACCCATCAGTATCCACCACCCGCACCCGCGGAAAACGGATGCGCTCATTAATCATGGGTTGTTCTTGCTGTGTTTTCTTGGTAAGAGCCACTGGTACCTGTACTGTCGTTGATAAAGGTTGGTGCAGGAATTGTCCTAGCCTCTAAGGTAGGCCAGAAATGACCCCCTGCCCCTTGCTCTACATCTTAGCGGAGGATTGCCAATAGAAGGTATTCTCTCCGCACCCCAGATATACAAAACTCATCATTAAACTAATCATTAAAGCAAAACTAATCATTAAAGCAGCACTCGCCATAGGTGCCTTTAGGCTAGACTGAGGGTACTTATTGCCTACGCTGGGTCCCATAGGGTCTGAGGTATGGTGCAACGGCAACTGTTCACATCAGCTCTCCTAGGAAGTCTTTGCTTCCTTGTTACCGCCTGTGGTCAACCAAAGGCAAAGGCTCCCCCCCCAGCGGCGCGGGTGAAACTTGCGGCGGTTCAAACGGAAACTCTCTCGCAAACCGCTGTTTACAACGCCTCTTTGCAATCCCGTGAGTCCATCACCCTCCAACCCCAAGTTTCGGGTCGAATTGCTCAAATCTATGTTCAAAACGGTCAGTTTGTCAATCAAGGTCAGCCCCTCATCCTCATTGACCCCTCAGAACAGCAAGCCGTTGTTGCTAGCAATTTAGCCGCGATTCAATCCGCTCAAGCCAATGTAGAGAATGCCCGCTCCATCCTCCGCGCCCTTGAAGCCCAGCGACGTGCCAATCTCGCCACCGTAGAGTTCAATCGGATTCAAGCGGAACGCTATACGGCCCTCCTGGCAGAAGGGGCTGTTGCCAAAGAACAAGCGCAGTCCTTCATCACCAGCTTTCGCACCGCCCAAGCAGCACTCCAACAAACCGAAGCCGATATTCGTGCCCAACAGGCCACCATTGCTCGCTTAGAAAAGGCCCTCCTTGCTGCCCAAGCTAACGCCCAGCAGCAGGCCGTTGTCCTGAACTGGTTTCAGGTGCGCGCTCCCTTTAGTGGTGTTGTTGGCAATATTCCCCCCAAAGTGGGCGATTTTGTAACCCCCCAAACCAACCTCCTCACCCTGACCTCAAATCAACCTTTAGAGGTCTATATTCAAGTGCCCATTGAGCAGATCTCCCGCATTCGGGTGGGAACGCCGGTGGAGTTAGTAGATATGAATGGCAGTGTTGTCGGTAGGAGTTCCGTTTTTTTCATTGCCCCCAACACCACCAACAATACCCAAACTATTTTAGTTAAAGCCCTCTACAACAATACTCGGAATAATCTCCGTGCCGATCAACAAATTCAAGCCCGTATCATTCTCGATCAGCAACCGGGGATTCTGGTGCCGACGACGGCTGTCTCCAATCTTGCCGGCCAAAACTTTGTCTTTGTCGCCGAAAAAGACACCGAGGGCAACATGATTGCCAAACAAAAGCCCATTCAAGTGGGGGCGATCCAAGGGAACAGATATCAAGTTTTTCAAGGCCTCAAACCGGGAGAGCAAATTGTTGTCTCGGGAATTCAGCGCCTGCGCGATGGTGTGCCCATTACTCCTGAGTCTTAAAAGAGCATGATTAGCAATTTTTTTATTAAGCGCCCCGTTTTTGCAACAGTTTGTTCTCTACTAATTATTCTGGTGGGGGCGATCGCGCTGCCAACGCTGCCCATTGAGTACTACCCTAACGTCAGACCACCGACAATTCAGGTGTCTGCCAACTATGCCGGTGCTAATGCTGAAACCGTCGAAACGAATGTCACCACGATCCTAGAAACGCAAATTAATGGCGTGGAAGGGATGGATTACATTGACTCCACCAGTAATAGCTTTGGCAACAGCAATATCACGATTACCTTCACTGAGGGCTATGACGAAAACATTGCTGCGGTAGATGTGAATAACTTAGTTGCCTCTGTTACCTCACAACTGCCACCAGAGGTCATTAACACTGGGGTCAATGTTAGCAAATCCACGAATCAGATTGTTTTGGCCTTAGCCCTGTACCCAGAGGAGGGCTACGACTACGATGCCACCTTCATCAGCAATTACGCGACCCTCTATGTGGTACAACCGCTGCAACGTCTGAAGGGCGTAGGAAAGGTTCAGGTCTTTGGTCAACGCACCTATGCGATGCGGATTTGGCTTGATCCCAATCGCTTAGCCAGTCGCGGTCTCACGGCTCAGGATGTGGTGCGCGCTCTCTCTGATCAGAACGTCCAAGTGGGGGCCGGGATTATTGGTGCCCCCCCAGCACCAGAGGGACAGGAGTTTCAAATTTCCATTCAAGCCCAAAGTCGCTTGGCCTCAGAAGAAGAGTTTGCCGACATTATTGTTCAGCGCGGTGAAGATGGTTCCGTGGTTCGCATTCGCGATGTCGGTCGCACCGAGCTCGGAGCACAAAACTACAACACCAACTTTCAGTTTGATGGTCGTAACGCGGTCGGGATTGGTATCTATCAACTCAGTAGTGCCAACGCCCTCGACATTGCCCGTGCTGTGGAAGCGGAGATGGCTATTTTAGCCGAGAAATTTCCGCCGGGCCTGAAATGGAGTACGGGATTTAGCACCACCGATGCGGTGCAGGAGTCGATCAAAGAGGTGGTCATTACCCTGATTGTGGCCATCATCCTTGTGATTGCGGTGATCTTTTTATTTCTTCAAGATTGGCGTGCCACAATTATTCCATCGGTGACGATCCCCGTCTCGTTGATCGGCACTTTTGCGTTTATGAAGGCTTTTGGGTTCTCGATTAACAGTTTGACCCTGTTTGGTCTGGTGCTGGCGACGGGGCTGGTGGTGGATGATGCGATTGTGGTCGTGGAAAATGTTACCCGTCTCATCGAAGACGAGGGCATGACTCCCCAAGAAGCGGCCAGTCGCTCAATGGCGGAAGTCACCGGCGCGTTGATTGCCACCTCATTGGTGATGATGGCGGTCTTCATTCCCGTGGCCTTTTTTCCGGGAGTGACTGGGCGGCTGTATCAGCAGTTTGCTTTGACGATTGTCTTTGCGATCGCCCTTTCTACTTTTAATGCCTTAACCCTTTCTCCCCCTTTGTGTGCCCTGCTCCTACGGCGGGAACGTCCCCCGATGGCGAACTTTATCTTGTTTCGCTGGATTAACCGCTTGATTGCAAGAACGCGGCGGGGCTATGCGCGAAGCCTAAATGTGATTGTGCGACTAAAATACTGGGTGCTGGCGGGTTTTGTCGCACTGCTGGGGGTGACCTACTGGCTATTTCAGATCGTTCCCGGTGGCTTTGTCCCCCAAGAGGATCAGGGCTATTTTGTCACCCTCATACAATCACCCCAAGGGGTCTCCCTAGAATACACGAGTAATATTGTCTTCAAAACAGCGGAGGCGATCGCCCAAAATCCAGCGGTCGAACATACCTTTGCCATTGCCGGCTTTAGCTTCTTTGGCACCGGTTCAGATAAAGGAATTATCTTTACGAGTCTCAAGCCTTGGTCACGGCGGCCAACCCTTGATCAGTTGCTACCCCAGTTTCAGAAGGTGGTCGCGGGTGAACTCGGAGCAGTGGTATTTTCGTCCAATGTGCCGACCATTAACCTTGGTGGGAGTGGCCTTGGCGGCTTTGATATGCAGGTGATGGACCAGCAGGGTCTAGGTCTTGAAACCCTTGCAAGTTCGGTGAACGAGCTGATCCTAAAAGCAAATAGCACTCCCGGTTTTGTTGCTGTTAATACCCCCTTTGCCATTAATGCTCCCCAGTTAAATGTGACGGTTGATCGCACCCGCGCCCTTGCCTTGGGGATTTCCCTCAAGGACATTTTTAATGCTATGCAGATTTACTTGGGGTCGTTATACGTTAACCAATTCACAATCTTTGCCCGCAGTTACCAAGTGATTGTGCAGGCGGATAAGCAGTTTCGCTCGAATCCCGATGACATCAACCGCATCTATGTGCGTTCAGAGCAAAATGCCCTCATTCCCCTCAGTAATCTCGTAAAAATTGAAGAGGTCTCGGCACCGCCCATTATTTATCACCATAACTTGTTCCGTTCGGCAGAGGTGACCGGCCAAACTGTGCCGCCCCTCAGCGATCGTCAAGCGATAATGACAATGGCCTCTTTGGCTGAGGAGGTTCTCCCCACTGGTATCGGCTATAGCTGGACGGGGTTATCCCTAGAGTCCATCCGCTCCGCAGGCCAAGCACCGTTGATTTTTGGCCTTGGTCTGGTGTTTGTGTTCCTCGTGCTCTCAGCGCAGTACGAAAGCTATATTGACCCCTTGATCATCATCCTTGCGGTGCCTTTGGCAATCATGGGTGCTTTGCTGGCACAGTGGTTGCGGGGGCTGAATAATGATGTATTTTGCCAAATTGGCTTGGTGATGCTGATTGGCCTCGCCAGTAAGAATGCGATCCTGATTGTGGAGTTTGCCAACCAAATTCGTGAAAGCAAGGGCAGTGGCATTGTCAAGTCGGTGATTCATGCGGCCGAAGAACGGCTGCGCCCCATTTTAATGACGGCAATCTCCTTCATTTTGGGCATCTTCCCCCTGGTCATTGCCACGGGGTCTGGCGCAAAATCCCGTCACTCCTTGGGAACCAGTGTCACGGGTGGCATGATTGCGGCCACACTCCTCAGTTTCTTTGTGGTGCCGATTATTTACATCCTCATTAAGGAAATGGTGGCACAGCTAACCAAGGAGAAGCCTGAGGAAGCAACACCAACGGAGTCTTAACTTCCTTTACAATTCGCAAAACTCTTGTATTGTGGGGAATGATCCTTTGGCTTGTTCGTGATCATGCCCAAACAACTGGATTTGCTGACCCCTGGACAGGTGATTCCTACAGCAGTGCACAGTGAAATGCAGCGCTCCTATCTGGAGTACGCCATGAGTGTAATTGTGGGGCGGGCGCTACCAGATGTACGGGATGGGCTAAAACCAGTACATCGGCGCATTCTCTATGCGATGTACGAGTTGGGGCTGACGCCCGATCGCCCCTTTCGCAAGTGTGCACGGGTCGTGGGGGATGTGCTGGGGAAATATCACCCCCACGGGGATCAAGCGGTCTATGAGGCACTGGTGCGCTTGGTGCAGCCCTTTAGTAGTCGCTATCCGCTGTTGGCGGGGCATGGCAATTTTGGCTCCATTGATGATGACCCACCGGCGGCAATGCGCTATACGGAAACGCGCTTGGCAGCGATCGCCCACCGCACGCTACTGGAGAATATCAGCAATGCCATTGTGGATTTTGCTCCCAACTTTGACAGTTCCCAAGCAGAACCATTGGTGTTGCCGGCGCAACTACCGATTTTGCTGCTGAATGGCTCAACGGGAATTGCGGTGGGCATGGCTACAAACATTCCACCCCACAATCTGGGGGAAGTGGTGGATGCACTGATTGCTCTCATTGACCGACCCCATCTTTCCCTAGAGGAGCTCCTCACCCATCTGCCGGGGCCAGACTTTCCCACGGGGGGCGTAATTGTGGATGGGGGAGGATTGCGACGCGCCTACAGGACGGGTCGAGGAACAATTACACTGCGGGGAGTGGCAACCCTTGAGGATATTGCGCCCGGACGCGGCCGCCACCGCCGCCAAGGGATTGTGGTGACGGAGTTACCCTATCAGGTGAATAAGGCGGCATGGATTGAAAAGGTGGCAGATTTGGTGAATCAAGGTCGCCTTGAGGGCATTGCCGATCTGCGGGATGAGAGTGATCGCGAGGGGCTGCGGGTGGTGATTGAACTAAAGCGGGATGCCCCAGCGGCGCAACTCTTGGAGCAGCTCTATCACCTAACAGCGTTGCAAGTGACCTATGGCATCAACTTGATGGCACTGGTGGACAATCAACCCCGCCAGCTCTCCCTCAAGGAGATCCTCGGGGAGTTTTTGCAGTTCCGCGAAGAGACGCTGCTGCGGCAATATCGCCATGATCTCGAAACAGCCCAAGCCCGCCAACAGGTGGTGACGGGACTCTTAATCGGCCTCAATGCCGTGGAGCAGGTGATTGAGATTGTGCGCTCGGCGGCGGATGGCAGTGCTGCCCAGCGGGAATTGATGACCCGCTTGGGTTTAAGCGATCGCCAAGCTAGTGCCCTGATTGCCATGCCCCTACGCCGTCTCACCCAACAGGAACGCCAAGAACTAGAACGGGAACAGGCGGAGCTGCAAGGGCGGATTGCCCAATTACAAACCCTGATTCACCAGCGGCCTGAGCGCCTCAAGGCACTGAAGAAAGAATTGCGGCAGTTGAAAAAAGAATTTGGCGACCCTCGCCGTACCCAAATTCTGAGGGAAACCCCTGCCCCTGAGGAAGTCCCTGCTGGTGGGGGTGATGCCCTCTGGATAGAAATTCGTGATCGCGGCTATGGTCGCTGCCTGCCCCAGCCCCGTCGCCGTAGTCTGCCGTTGCAAACGTGGCTACCGTGGTCAGAGCCATTGCCCTTGGGTTTCTCGGTACAGGCCAGCGATCGCCTGTGGGTGTTTACGGAAAGTGGCAGGGTCTATCCGCTGCCTGTGGAGCGACTACCCCTCACCAGCCGCCGCGAGGGCGATCGCGGCCACCCCCTCCTGACCCTCCTACCGGAGTCAGCCCAAGGGGAAAGCCTCCTTACTGTCTTGCCCAGTCAAGTCACAGCGGACAAGCTCATTCTGCTGACGCGCCAAGGTCGCCTCAAGGTCATTCCCATCTCAGACCTGCAAGACCTGAGTGGGCGCGGCCTGCAACTCACCAAACTGAAGGCGGGGGATGCCCTTGGTTGGGTATTGCCTGCGGACAGGGGTCATTTGGTGTTGGCCACCTCGCGGGGGCGGGTGTTTCACTTTTTCATCCCCGACATTCCAGCTTTGGGACGGCTGAATCAAGGGCAAGCGGCGGTGCGCCTCAGTGTGCCGGAGACCTTGGTGGGGGCGATCGCCCTTTCGGAACCAGAGAATGTTATCCTCGTTACCGCTTCAGGTCTGGGTAAACAAGTGCCCTTGCCCCTAATTGAAGTTGTACCCCTCGGTCATTTAGGTCAATTGGCGATGCCCTTGCCGCAAAGATCGGATCGCCTGGCGGGCATTGGCCGTGGCGGTAGTCCCCTCGCACTGGTGACGACCCAAGAACGGGCCTGGATCACCAATGGGGAAGAGATACCCCTCCTTAATAAAGAGGCGATGGGGGTGGCGATCGCTCCCCTTGACCCGGGGGAACAGGTGCAGGCGGTGGTGGCGTTGGCCTGACTAATTCAATCCAGGGGCCACAGACCCGCAGGTGCTGCCCCCCCGGCAAAGTGGCACTTTGGCTGCCATTGCCTGCCGCAATCAGAAAACGCACCGCTTCAATCAGGTTAAAATCAATGCCCCGTTTTAGATGCTGCCGCAGAAAGCGCCAGATTAAGCGGCGTTGCAGAGCAAGGGGCAATTCCCGGAGGCGCAACCGATCTAAGGCCGGCGGATGCTCGCGGATCACTGTGGGGGCAAGACGCTCCACCTCAGCCTCGAAATAGGCGCGATCGCCAGCAAGCAGCTCAGCAGTTTGGGCAAGCACCTCTTCCACATTGGCATTGAAGTGCTGTTGTAAATAGGGGATTAACTGCAAACGCAGCCGATTGCGGCGATACGCCAAATTGTGGTTGGTTTCATCCTGCCAGATGGGCAATCCGTAGGCTTGGCAAAAAGCAGCGGTTTCAGCGCGGGTCATGCCTAGGAGCGGGCGCACCAACTGAATAGCGCCCAAGGAACGGCTGGGCAAGAGGGTGGCGAGGCCATCGGGGCTAGTGCCCCGCAGCAGATGCAGTAATAGACTTTCAGCGCGATCGCTCTGGGTATGGGCTGTCACCACATGGGTGCAATCCAACGCCTTGGCCACGCTCTCAAAGACTTGGTAGCGCCATGAACGGGCGGCGGCCTCAGTTTTCGGCAGCTCAGGGGCACTCACCACCTCACAGGGTAGATGCCATTTCTGCGCTAGCTGTTGGACAAAATTGGCATTGGCGGTGCTATCTGCACGCCAGCGGTGATCACAATGGACCGCCACCAAAAACCACTGCCAGTGGGGCTGTAGATCCAGCAACAGGCGCGTTAAACAAACGGAGTCTTGCCCCCCCGAGAGAGCAATGAGAATCCGTGATCCCACAGGAAGCCATTGCTGGATTTTTAAGGTGGTATGCAGGCGGGCGTGGTGAATGCCCCACACGGGCACAACTCACTAGAAAAACCAACCGTAGGAGTGTAGGCCCTTCCCCAGCAGATTCACCCCCAGGTAGCAGACCCAGACCACCCCAAAGCCAACCGTGGCAAGAATCGCCGGTTTACGCCCTTGCCAATCGCGGGTAATGCGGGCATGGAGATAGGCAGCATACACCAGCCAAACAATCAGTGCCCAAGTTTCCTTTGGATCCCAACTCCAAGGTGCGCCCCAAGCCTCGTTGGCCCATACGGCACCGGAGATAATGCCAATCGTCAACAGGGGAAAGCCCAGACCAATCATGCGGTAGCTCAGGTTATCGAGGGTTTCGGCTAAAGTCAGGCGTTGCACACTCAATTGCAGCGCTGGTGGGGTGAGTACCCCTGTGCCACCGCCCCCCATCGAGGATTCTAGGGAAGGTTCTGGCGGGCGACTGCGGAAGCCACCTGTTCCCACAGAACTCCCCTTGAGGTTGACGGGCTTGCCCCAGGTGACGATAAGAAAGGCGATCGCCAGCAGGGAGCCCACCATCAAGGTGGCATAGCTGAGCATCATCACACTGACGTGCATCATTAACCAGTTGGACTTAAGAGCTGGCACTAGGGGGGCCGACTGTTGCATCTCCGGGGGCAGAGAGAGGGCAGCCAAGGCCGTAATTCCCATTGCAACGGGTGCGGTGACAACTCCCACAAGGGGCTGGCCACTGATGGACTCAGCCACAAAGTGCATGGCCGTCAGCCCCCAACACAGGAAAAAGAGGGATTCATAGAGATTACTGATGGGAAAGTAGCCCCCCTCAATCCAGCGGGCCGCCAGCAGGCCAGTGATACAGAGGTTAGCGATCGCTATCCCCGTGCGACCGGCAGCGGTCAGCAGCGGCCACTGGGGAAATGCTGCCCCGCACCAGTAGAGCAACATGGTGATAAAAAGCACCGCAAAGGCGGTATTATCGAGCCAACCTTCTAGGGTCAATAAATCCATAGGTTTTCGTATTGCCAGCCTGCTACTCTTTTGTATTGTACTGTTTGTACTGTCCGAACCGCGCTTTTCTGGGATAGGGGAGTGTGTTCCATTCTTAGGAAGAAGGGCTTACCACAATTTAGCCTGAATCCCTATAATCAGGGGTGAAGCATCATCCTATTCTATTGTGCTGCTGCTGGAGCAAGAACCCCATGAATGAGCTACGGGCTGCGCTGGAATTGGCGACGGAGGAGGAGTTGCAAGACCTAACAGAAATTCTGTTTCGTCGTCGGCTCAACCCCTTGGACTATCTAACCACGCCGGATCCCATTGCGGTACAAGCCCAAGATCGTCAAGCCTGGTTAGATGACATTGAAGAGCGGTTTCGCTTTTTGGCAGCCGATGGTTTGACGGTGCTCAAGGGCAAAGCCCAGCAAATCAGCTATCGGCAAACTTTGATGCGGGTCTGTCGCTACTTAAAAATTAAGTTTTCCCCCAGTTGGACGGTGCCTGAACTGGAAATGGAGATCTTCTTCAATGTGTTGCAGCGGATGTGGAAAAAGCTGGGGGATCAGGATCGGCGGGTCTTGGCCGCCCAAATTCAAGAGAGCTTGCCGGAACTGCGCCATGGCCACCCCATTTCCATGGAAATGGTGCGCTTAATCCTAGAGGGAAGTGCCGCGATCGCCGTCAGTTCTGTTGTGCGCTCCATGGTGGTACAGCAGGTGGCACGGCAGTTTGCGATTCATTTTGCTGGCTCCAAGCTCTCAATTATCCCCTTGGTGTCACGGGGGGCAGCCATGGGGGCCGCTCGATTGGCAGTGGGGCGCAGTCTCTTGGCCTTTGCCAGTACTGCCCTCTGGGTATGGTTTATTGCCGATTTGGGTTGGCAAGCCATTGCCACTAACTATGCCCGCATTATTCCCACCATTTTTGCGATCGCCCAAATTCGTCTTTTGCGGGGTGAACAGGCCGCCCAGTGGGCGATGGCCTAGAGGGTGATCAGCCGCTCTTTGTCCAAGGTGAGCAGGTGCCGCAGCTGGTCGAGGTTGAGTTCAGTCAGCCACTGTTCGCCGCTCCCCACAATCATTTCTGCAAGGGCTTTTTTCTGTTCGATTTGCTCGTGGATCTTTTCTTCAAGGGTACCCGTGCAGACAAATTTATGGATTTGGACATTGCGGCCTTGACCAATGCGGAAGACGCGATCGCTGGCCTGATTTTCTACCGCTGGGTTCCACCAGCGATCGTAGTGAAAGACATGGTTAGCGCGAGTCAGATTGAGACCCACGCCCCCTGCCTTGAGGGAAAGAATAAAGACCATGGGGGCTTCGGGATCGTGCTGAAAGCGTTCCACCATGAGTTCCCGCTGGGCTTTGGGGGTGCGTCCTGAGAGGAAAAACACCTCCTGCTGCAGCACCTTTTCCAGGTAGGTTTTCAGGTGGGTGCCAAACTCAGCAAATTGGGTAAACACCAAGGCGCGATCGCCCACTTCCTGAAGCTCTTGCAACATTTCTATTAGGCGTTGCAATTTACCTGAGCGAGCGGGGGCATAGTCTTCTTGGTGGAGATACTGGGCGGGATGGTTACAGATTTGCTTCAGCTTGGTCAGGGTGGCCAAGATATTGCCCCGCCGCTGGATGCCTTCGCTATTTTCGATGGCAGCAAGGGAGTCTTCCACCACAGCACTGTAAAGCTGCAGCTGCTCCAGGGTGAGGCCACAATACACCAGCATCTCCTGTTTTTCGGGCAGGTCTTGAATAATACTGCGGTCGGTTTTCAGGCGCCGCAGAATGAAGGGTTGGACATAGGTGCGCAGGGCGTTGAGGGAGCTGGTGTCGCCATAGCGTTCAATGGGACGGACATAGCGGTGTTGAAAGTAGGTGCGATTGCCCAAGTACCCCGGATGGAGGAAGTCCATAATTGACCAAAGTTCGAGCAGGCGGTTTTCTAGGGGGGTTCCCGTCAGGGCAATGCGAAACTGGGCGGAAAGTTCCCGCGCCGCTTGGGACTGTTGGGTGTTGGCATTCTTGATGTTTTGGGCTTCATCCAGTACCAAATGCTGCCACAGAATCTGTTGTAAGGTGGTGCGATCGCGCTGCAGGAGGGCATAACTGGTAAGAATCAAGTCATGGCTTTCCACCATTGTGAGGAAGGCCTTGCCCCTGGGGCGATCGCTCCCGTGGTGGACATAGGCCCGCAAGGTGGGAGCAAACTTTTGGCACTCCCGCAGCCAGTTCCCCAGCACCGAGGTAGGACAGATCAACAGTGTCGGTCGGTAGGCACGTCCCGTTTCCTTGAGGTGGAGCAAAAAGGCCAACAGTTGAATCGTTTTCCCCAAACCCATATCATCCGCCAAGCAAGCCCCCAGCCGCCAGCGTTCCAAAAAACTCAGCCACGCCACCCCCCGTGCCTGGTAGGAGCGCAGTTCACCACAAAACTCCTGGGGTGTCGGCACTGGATCAAGGCTTTGTTTGCCCGTGAGGCCATCCAAGAGTGTCTGCAGCGCATCATTGGGGTCTAAGCCAAGAATCGGCAACTTAGCCACCGTCACCGTATCCCCCGTAGCAATGCGCAGGATATCGGCAAGGGAGAGTTGGGTCTTGGGGGGAGACTGGAGAAACTCTTGAGCCGCCTTGACCTGTTGGGGGCGCAACAGCACCCACTCACCATTGAGATAAACCAGGGGCGTCCCTTGGCGGCGCAGTTGATCAAAATCTGCTTCCGAGAGGGGATGCTGCCCCAACTGCAACTGCCACTGAAACTGCATCAAGCTGTCAATACTCAAGCCGCTAGGGGCCGTCGGCGGCAATGTGGCAATTATTTTTAGACCCAAGCAATGTTGGGCGCTATTGCGGCGCAAACTCGGTGGCAAAATGATCGCAACCCCCTGCTGCTCCAGGGGCGCAATTGCACTTTGCAAGAAGGCATAAACTTCGGTGGTCTGCAGCGTCAGACCCTCAGGGGAGCGTTGTTGAAGACTGCGATCGAGGGGACGATAAATGCGGGAGGCCAAGCCCAATCCCCGCAGCAGGGTTTCTTGGGGCTGCCAGAGCACCTGCCCTTGATAGAGGAGGGCCTCTTGGGTGCATTGCCAAATCGCGGCTGCCGTTAGCATGGTGTCCGTTTCCCCTTCAGTTTGCAGCCCAAAGACCAGGCGCCAGTCACCATCGGCAGTATCTGGAGGTACCAGTTGCAGAGCCAGTCGCCACTGGGGACGCAGATCCAACTGCTCACGGTAGGGTTCTTGCCAGCGGTGCAGTCGTTCAATCAGGGAAGGCGGCAGTTCTGTGGCTTGACCTGTTTTCAGGAGCCCCAGCCAGGGGCTATGCTCTTTGGCTAGGCCCACTTTGGGCAATTCGAGGTCAGCAAGGACAGTGCGCAGATAACCCTGTAATGTCTGCTGGAGAAAATCCGCCAGCAGGTCTGAAGCATGGGGCGGAAACTGCAACGCCGTGCCATCGGCTTGATAACAGCGACACAAATCGGGCATCTGCCGGCTAAATTGGCGGAAGCGATCGCGATCGCCCCGATGGGTTAGCAGAACTCGCCACCCCTCAGCCGTTGGCAGGTATTGGCCGCGCACAATTAAATCTAGCAACCAGCGACTAACGTGCAACCAATAGCGCAGATCCTCGCCGATAGACCCACTATTTGGGTCGTGAAGGCTGAGTTGATGCAGTTGTGCCAAAACAGCCGTGGCGGGGATTGCCCAACCGGGCACCCGCCATAAAAACAGGGGTTCCCCCTTGACTGCCGCAAGGGGTGGCGGCAGCAGTTGATGTCCCTGAATCTGTGCTGGCAAGGCAACGTAAGTGGAACTTGGGCAGGCTGGCTCCCCAATAGGTATTTTGCTCGGGGTGGCGTAGGGATAAACTGGCAGAGCGGACGGCTCCCAAGGCGTGATTGCCTGGGTGAGCGATCGCCATTCTTCCGCCCAAATGAAAAACTGTGGCGCTGGCCCTAGGAGCCACGTGCCATGTAAAATAGCCATGCCAATATTTTAATTAATGAGAATAAGCTTTCAGGAGCCATTCGAACTCTTCGGGGGGCAGGGGAGGGGCAAAGAGATAGCCTTGACCGTAGTCACATCCCAGTTCCTGAAGTATTTGCAGTTGTCTTGGTGTTTCAATGCCCTCCGCAATAGACCGGTAGCCCAACTGCTGGCTCAGGAGTAAAATCATGCGGGTAATTTGCACGTTACGTTCGTTTTCCTCCAGTTGGCTGATAAAGGAACGATCTACCTTGAGGTGTTGAATCGGGAGGCTGTGGAGATAGCTGAGGCAGGAATACCCTGTACCAAAGTCATCAATGCTAATTTCAATATCGCGATCCCTGAGCAATTCCAGCAAACTCAGGATTTCACTCCCCAGTTCAATCCCAATCCTTTCGGTGAGTTCCAGCAGCAGCTGCCCTCTGGGCAGGGGGTATCTCTGCTGAAGGGTATCCAGATACTTGAAGAAAGTGGCATCCTGGAGTGTCTTGGCAGAGACATTGACACTAAGTCTCAAGTCGGCTGCGATATCAGACTGCCGTTGCCAAGTCCAGAGCTGCCGACAGGCCCGCTCGAGAATCCACTGATCCAACGCCACGATCAACCCTGTCTCCTCGGCAATGGGAATAAAGTGTGCCGGTGAGACTAGACCCCGCTCAGGGTGTTGCCAGCGCACCAAGGCCTCCATGCCGACCAATTGCTGGCTCTTCAAATGGAAAATCGGTTGGTAAAAGA
This sequence comes from Thermosynechococcus sp., assembly GCF_025999095.1. NCBI lineage: Bacteria > Bacillati > Cyanobacteriota > Cyanophyceae > Acaryochloridales > Thermosynechococcaceae > Thermosynechococcus > Thermosynechococcus sp. The sequence goes on from NZ_AP024678.1 coordinate 2,321,940, forward strand.
GTTGCAATTCCCCACCCTTCAGGGCGTGGCGCAGATCATGTTCAAGGTGGAGCCGCTCTAGAACCTGTTTGTGCATCTCGGCCATTAAAGACAGCATAGCGCTTTGTTAACTGCCTTTTAGCCGCATACATAGCAATATCAGCATCCCTTAGGACGGCTATACCAGTTTCATACTCGTTTTGGGCAAAAGACAACGCCGATACTCGTACTGAGGAAAATTTGCCGCTCCTCCAACCGCAGGGGTTCCTGAAGGCGATGGATAATTTGTTCGCAAAGGGCGATCGCCCTCTGGAGGTTGGGCACCTCAGTAAGCAGAATCGCAAACTCATCTCCGCCCAAGCGAGCCACTGTGTACCGATTCTCAACGAGACACCGCAACCAACTGGCGAAAGTAATTAGAATTTGGTCCCCCACCCCATGGCCGAGACTGTCATTAATGACCTTAAAGCGATCCAGATCCAAAAATAGCACTGCATAGTGAAACTCAGGATTTGTTTGCGCCTGGGTAATTGCTGCTGCCAATTGCTCCATGAAGTACAGCCGGTTCGGCAGTCCGGTCAAAGCATCATGATAGGCTTGCCGATGCAGTTGAATCTGCACTTTTACTCGAGCAGTGACATCGCGGGAGGTTGTCTGTAGGTGGTGCAATTGACCGTGACTGTTGTAGCAGGGTTTAACTAAGGTCTCCAGCCACAGGGTATCCCCTTGGGCAGTACAAACCTCATAGGTCATAGGCCAGAACCTTTGTTGCTGAATCATCTGCTCGAGTTCTTGGTTGACTCGCGATCGCTCCCGATCAGAAGCACAAAGCCGGCTAAAATGCCGGCCAAGCAGCTCTTGCGGAGGGATTCCCAACAGGGTTTGACAGGAGGGACTCACGTAGAGACATTGCCACTGCAGATCGTAAAGCCCAATAATATCGCTGGTATTTTCCGCCAGGAACCGATAGCGTTCCTCACTTTCCCGCAGCGCCAGTTCAGTGGCTTTGCGTTCTGTAATATCAATGTTGGTCCCCACCACTTTACAGGGCTGGCCGTGCTCATCGTGAATCAATACTGCTTCACTGTGGAACCAGCGGTAGGTGCCATTGCAATGGCGGAGCCGAAAATCAATATTGTACTCTGCCTCGCCGCGTAGGAACTGGCGGTAGGCGGCGATAGCGCGATCGCGATCCTCTGGGTGGAGTCGCTCCTCCCAATCCTCAAGACTGGCTTCCTTGGCGGTGTCAGCATACCCCAATTGCCTTCTGTAGCTCGAGGAGACATAGAAGCTCCCTGTCCGTAAATCACAGAAATAGAAACCGATATTGGAGACCCGTGCCGCTAACTCTAACTGCGCCTGTTGTTCCTTGAGGCGCGTCTCCGCCACCTGCCGCTCAGTGACATCCAAAACTACGGTGTACCAGATAACAGCGCCATCGCTCTCCCGGGTGGGTTGACCAGCCCCCTCCAGCCAGCGGACTTCTCCTGTGGTGGGATGAATGATGCGCCATTGACAAAACCAAGGGGTCAAGGTTTCAGCTGAACGCAGCACAGATTGCCACGTGGCTTCTCGATCCTCGGGATGCACAAGCTGCCACAAACATTCACCATCGGCGGCCGCTGCCTCTGCCGGCACGTCCCAGAGACGTTCGCACATTGGATTGAGGTAAAAGGCACAGTTGCGGCCATCGGGATATTGCTTATAGCAGAAAATGGCGCCAGGCAAGTGAAGCGTCGCCAAGCGAAAGCGTTCCTCACTGGCGCGCAGAGCAGCCTCAACCCGTCGCCGTTCAGCCAGGTCCTGTTGGGCTTGCCGGTGCAGGGTGGCTTGGTAAACGGCCACCTCCAACTGGGTGGCAATTGCCCGGGCAAGGTCAATTTCTGCCCTTGACCACGCATGGGGTTGAGGGTAGGTAAATAGGCTCAAGCTCCCCCAGAGGCGATCTGCCACCATCAAGGGAATCAGTAACCATGCTCCCGGAAAACGAATTGCCAGTTCCTGGTTAATGGGATCGCTAATTTCACGGGTATCGGCAATAATGACGATGTTCCCTGCTTTTAGATCCGCGGCAAAAGGGTTGGCGCGATCGGGAATTTCAAAACCATCATGACGCGAAAAGTTGGGATCATGGTGATACTCGGCAATATGCCGCCAGACTCCCTGCTCCGGTAAATACTGCACCACAACCGCATCAACCCCTAGCCCTACCTGGGCAACTTCCCGCACAGCCGTCTCAAAGATTGTGTCGAGATCAAGGGAGTTGCGAATCGCTTGCATAACGCGGTTCAGGGCTTGCTCCCGCAGTAACTGTTCTTTGAGAGCGGTAATATCACGAGCCACAGATTGAATTTCCCTGAGATTGCCCTCCGCATCAAAAATGGCGGTGTTCATCCATTGCGTCCACCGCAATCCATGCTGGGGATGATACACACGGTTTTCACTGACAAAGGTAGGGGCATTGGGACGCAGTTGAGCCACTTTTTCTAGAAGCGAAGATAAATCTTCGGCGAGAACAAATTCCGACCAAGGGCAACCAATGACTGCCGAAGCGGGGCGGCTAAAGAACTGACAAAAGGCGTCATTGGCAAATGTAATGGTGGTATCAGGTCGGGAGCACAAGACTAGGTCTGATTGATTTTGCAGAATCTCACAGTAACGGTTGGCCTGGGCTTGCCAATAGTCTTTTAGTATTTGTTGTTCGAGTTCACGGCGCTTGCGGGCACTAATATCCCAAAATGTACTGATACTAAATTCCACCTGACCTTCCGGATCAAAGATCGGACTAGCCTGCACTTCCACTGTGAGTCGGCGATCCCCATACTGCACCTCTAGCTCCACTGGCAGTAATGTGAGTCCCTGCAGGGCTTGAATCCCGGGCAGCTCATCCTTGGGATAGGGGCGATCGCTACCGCAGTAGAAAATCTTTAGATCCGCACAAATTTGGCTAGGCGTTGCCTCAGGGTCCTCAACACCCAACAGGGCGCGTCCAGCGGGGTTCATGTAAATAATCTCGCCAGTGACATCATAAAGAGCAACACCAACGGGCAAAACGGACAGAACCGCCGCTAGATAGTGTTCGAGATCACAGCCAACCTGCGTTTGGAATAGCTGAAGTAGCCCTTGGGTAGAGCCTGCCAAGGGCCGCGAATCAACAGTAAAGGAGCGTAGTGAGGAAGTATCCATGGAAAGCAGGTTGCAAAGCCTCTAAGTGAGGAGAATTTGCCTTGAGACTAGCACAGTTTTTCCTATGTGTAGCCCATAGTTTAACGGTTTTCAATTAGTTTTAGCTTGCCCCTGGGTTCGAGCTAGCCATCGAGCATAAAGATCAGGGCGGCGCTGTCGTGTGCGCTCAATTTGCTGTGCCCGTCGCCAAGCCGCGATTTTTCCGTGATCACCAGAAAGTAACACTGGCGGCACTGCCCAGCCCCGAAATTCTGCGGGTCGGGTGTAGTGGGGATAATCCAGCAAACCATCTTCAAAGCTCTCTTGATGGAGTGAGGCAGCTTTACCTACCGTGCCCGGCAGAAGTCGCAGCACACCATTGATAATCACAAGGGCCGGAATTTCACCACAGGTCAAGACAAAATCACCAATGGAGATTTCTTGGGTGACTAAGTGCTCAACAACCCGCTCATCCACGCCCTCATAGTGACCACAAAGGATGACGAGCTGATCCCGCTCCTGGGACCAGTGCCAGAGGTGCTGTTGGGTGAGGGGCTGCCCTTGGGGGGTAACATAGATGACTTCGCGCCGCGGCAAAGAGGGCAGCGATTCCACGGCAGCAAACAGGGGGTCTGGCTTCATGACCATGCCCACACCACCGCCATAGGGTTCATCATCTACCCGCTGGTGCTTATCGGTGCTAAAGTGCCGTGGATTGGTTAGGATAACCTCCGCAATGCCCCGCGCCAAGGCTTTGGCCATGAGGCCGCTGCTGAGGGGTGAAGCAAAGAATTCAGGAAAAAGAGTAATAATGTCAAAGCGCATTACTGACGGTGGCAAGAGAGGGAACCATAGTAGGCAAGGGCACGCAATTGACCAAGGGCACAAAGTTGCTCTTGTTTCCACATCCGTTGGGTTGCTAGTGCCGGGGGCGGTGACTGAACGCCAAAGAGTTGATTGATCAAGGGGGAGCGATCGCGCCGAAAACGGACAATGGCATATTCTCCCTCCTTGAGATTGGCAGCCCTGGCGAGGGCGTTCAGGGTTTCTGGGCGGCTGCGGGTACCATCGATGAGACGGTAGCGCTGCGCCTGATCGTTACTGAAAATCATCGCTCCCATTTCGTTGCGAATAACGCTGGGATCAATGCCCCGTGCCTGGGCCACATGATTAATAAACTTGGTGTATTCCTGCTCAAGGCCAGCTTGGAAGACCTGAATTTCTTGGGGGGTGAGGCGACGGAAGGGATTGCCAATATCTTTGCTGCGGCCAGCGCTCAGGGTCCGTTCTTCGATACTATTGGCGGTGACACCTCCCATCAGTAGGCCGTTATCGAGGCTAGTGGGGCGATCGTAGTAGAAAACACTGGGACCGAGAATGCCAATACTGCCAACCATGCTGCCATGATCAGCGTAGATCTTATCCGCTGTCACCATTGCCCAGACCCCTCCGGAAGCGGCAATACCCTCAATAAAGGCATAGACAGGTTTTTGGGTTGCTTTGCGGTAGCTCCTAATGCCCTCGGCGATCGCCTGTGAGCCAAAAATCGTGCCACCGGGAGTGCTGATATTGACAAAGACGGCCTTAATAGTTTTATCCTTAACAGCTTCTGCCAACTGCTGCTGCACTTCATAGCCGTAGGTGACACCCACAAGAGGGGCAAAGAAGCTATCCTCTTCGTTTTGGGGGCTGCCTAGAATTGGACCAATAATGTCAATCCTAAGAATGCGATCGCGACTGCTCTCCTTGCCGCTGATATGTTCGTAGGGACTTGTTTCACTGGCGGGCGCCAACAAGATGCCGAGGAGGGCAAAAAAAACCGTGGCACTGAAGCCCACCACCCCCAGGGTGAAAAAAAAGGTCAGCGTGCCAAAAAAGATCACACCGCAGCGGTGAAACACACTAGGCCAAAAGGGGGGAAGTGAACGCGCCATGGATAAACAGAGGGAAGGGTTTGGGTATAATCTGAACAGCTTTTCAGCGAAGCCTCTTCAGTGTTTTAATGACTAAATTAACTTGAACTAAATTTATTTTAGCCATAGTAGGCGGTCTTCTCTTGTTTTTCCTCCTCACGACTTATCCTTGCCGTCTTGGCCTGTCATTATCCTTTTGCGAGGTAGGTTCTCTTTTCTAATGAAGCCCCCGATTACTGCTGAGCAGTATCTCAATCATCCCACCTTTGGCTTGCTCTATGGGGTATGTCCTCTAGATGAGCATCGGCAACTCTTTACAACCTTGTATGCCCAGCGGCTCTTTTTCGTTGTTACTCAGCGGCCGGAGGGTGTGGAGTTTCAATCCATTAGTCGCACGGATGCGCGAATGCTCATTGAACAGCGGTTGCGATCGCTGCGCCGTCTTCGCAAAATGACCGAGTACCAGAGCCTGGCAGCGATTCATCATCAAGCTTTCCTGTAGTGTTCCGGGATTGGTGAGGGATGATGCATTAAGGCAGCGGCGCAGCGCTGAGGTATCCGTTTTCAGACGCTGTACCACCATGGTACTCCCATAAACCCATTGGCCACTTGCCCTGCCGGCGGCGCAGTGCTGCGAGCTACCAGAAATATGCCGGGATGTTGAACAATTGCAATTGATCCAACGGGCAGAGGCCCTTAGGTTCCATCTTCAGGAAATCCGGCAGTTCTTAGATCTGCGGCAACACTGGCCACTGACCTGCGGGCCGGTCTATAACCAACTGCCAACAGAAGATTGCCGCTATTGATGCTCGCATCCAACAGCTCTTTTGGGGGCTTGTGTTACTCAATTTTGAGTTTATAGTAAATTTATAATATAGTTATGTAGTATAGAGTGTTATGATAAAAGCGTTCAATGCCCTACCCGAGGGAAAGGTGAGTGATGGCTGAGTTAATCGTTGATATTCTGGGCACAGGATGTAAAAAGTGCCACCAATTAGAGGCCAATGCGCGCGCAGCCCTGGCACAGCTCAATTTGACCGCTCAAGTCAATCATATTACCGATCCTTTAGCGATCGCCGACTCTGGTGTCATGCGAACCCCTGCACTGCGGATTAATGGACAAGTGGTCTCCCAAGGCAGCGTGTTGGATACCCAGGAGATCGTTGCTTTTCTGCCCCACTAAAATGCAAGTCAGAAAGGGAGTGCCCATTATTTAGTACTTAGCAAATTAGTCCTTAGCAAAGAAGAAAGCAATAGCATCTTGCCAGGAGAAAGCAATGGCATTTTGGCAGGGACAATGGAAGTCACTATTGGTGACGATTGGCGGGTTTTTGGTATGTTTTTACTTACCCGTTGAATCACTACAGCAGTGGCAGCGCCTGCAGGCGGCTTTTTGGAGTGCTCTCTATCTGGTGCGCTGGTATGCCCAGGAGCATGTTCTGCTGTGCTTGGTTCCGGCCTTCTTTATTGCAGGGGCGATCGCTGTTTTCCTGAGTCAAGAGGCCATCATGAAGTATCTAGGGGCAGAGGCCCCCAAGACCCTAGCCTATGGTGTGGCAGCGGTATCAGGTACGATTTTAGCGGTGTGCTCTTGTACAGTCTTGCCACTGTTTGCCAGTATCTATCGGCGAGGGGCGGGTTTGGGGCCGGCTATTGCCTTTTTGTATTCTGGTCCCGCCATTAATGTGTTGGCGATTATTCTGACGGCACGGGTGTTGGGTCTCTCGCTGGGGGTGGCGCGGGCAATCGGGGCCATCGTTTTTAGTGTTGTGATTGGTTTGCTGATGGAGGCTCTCTTTCCTACCCCGGTCAGTGCCGCAGCCGTGAATACGGCCACCGCTAGCGGGAACGAACCAAGGCATCCCCTGTGGCAGCAGGTCGTCCTCCTGGGAGTGCTGGTGGGCATACTGGTCTTTGCCAACTGGGTGCAACCGACAACCGATGCCTCCCTCTGGCAGAGCATCGCCCTCGGCAAATGGTGGCTGACGGGTCTGTTGGCTCTTATGTTGAGCGGTCTGCTGGTGGTGTGGTACCACCTTAGCCCGGCCAAGGTACTTCTGGCGATCGGTGTCACCGCTCTACTTGCATGGCGATTTGCGGCCTCACCACTAGTGCCCTTTAGCGCTGGCATTGTTGGCATCAGTTGGCTGACCAGTACTGGTCCGAAAGAAGCGAGGGCTTGGTTTGAGTCCACTTGGGAGTATACCCAACAAATTTTACCCCTGCTGCTGTTGGGAGTGCTTATAGCAGGTTTCCTCCTAGGCCGTCCGGGCAGTGAGGCCCTCATTCCCAGTCAGTGGATTACAACGGCTGTAGGGGGCAATTCGATTGTTGCCAATTTCTTGGCAGCCCTCTCCGGCGCGCTAATGTACTTTGCAACCCTAACCGAAGTTCCGATTTTGCAGGGTCTTTTGGCCAATGGCATGGGACAAGGTCCTGCACTGGCACTGCTACTGGCCGGTCCAGCCCTATCCCTGCCCAATATTCTGGTTCTGCGCCAGATCATCGGCTGGCGCAAAACCCTGACCTATGGGGCGTTGGTGGTGCTGATGGCAACCTTGACCGGAATTGCCTATGGCTCCCTTTGGCCCTAAAACAGATAGATTTGCTAGAGTGAGGCTAAATCTTGAGCCGTGCTTGAGGGGTGAGGATGAGCTACGACTATGACCTGCTGGTGATTGGTGCCGGCTCCGGTGGCTTGGCAGCCTCAAAGCGAGCAGCTTCCTACGGTGCTAGGGTGGCCATCGCCGAAGGGGATAAAGTTGGCGGCACCTGTGTGATTCGGGGTTGTGTCCCCAAAAAGCTTATGGTCTATGGCTCCAAGTTTAGCCGCCTCTTTGAAGACGCTGTCGGCTATGGCTGGCGCCCCGTTAAGGCAAAACTCAATTGGGAACACCTGATTCGTGCGGTGGATCAGGAGGTGAATCGACTCAGTCAACTGCACATTAGCTATTTGGAAAAAGCAGGTGTTGAACTGTTGCCCTTTTTTGCCCGCTTTGCTGACGCCCACACCCTAGAACTGGTGGATCGCCAAGGACAGGTCCAGCGGCGGGTGACAGCAGCAAAAATCCTGATTGCCGTCGGCGGCGAAGCCATTAAACCCAATGTGCCGGGAATTGAACACAGCATTACCTCGCGGGAGATGTTTTTGTTGCCCAAGCAGCCAAAGCGCATCGCCATCCTTGGGGGCGGCTACATCGCTGTTGAGTTTGCCGGCATCCTGCGGGGACTAGGGACAGAGGTCATTCACTTTCTGCGGGGCGATCGCCCCCTGCGGAGTTTTGATCAAGACATTCAAGATGGCGTCTATGAAGGGATGATCCGCCACGGCATTGATGTGCGTCGCCGGTGCCACATTACTGGCTTGCAGCTCACTAAGAAGGGTAATATCCGCGTTTGCTATGAACAGCAGGGGCAAACCTGTGAAACCAAAGTTGATACGGTGCTGTGTGCCGTGGGGCGCGCTCCCAATTTGCAGGGGCTAGGCCTCGATCAGGCGGGGGTTCACCTAAGAACCAATAGCCAAGGAATTGTGGCCATTGGGGTGGATGAATACTACCGCACCAATCAAGAGCATATTTTTGCTGTGGGCGACTGCACCAACCGCGTCAACCTCACCCCGGTAGCCATTGCTGAAGGACGCGCCTTTGCCGATACCCAATTTGGCAATCTCCCCCGCACCTTGAGCTATGAGAATATTCCCTCGGCGGTGTTTTCCCAGCCGGAGGCAGCTTCTGTGGGGCTTTCGGAGGCGCAGGCCAAGGCGAAATTGGGGGAAGAGAATGTGAAAATCTACCGCGCGGCCTTTCGGCCCATGTACCACAGCCTCACGGGGCGCGCTGAACAGGTGATCGTCAAATTGGTGGTGGACAAAAATACGGAGTGGGTGCTGGGGGCCCACATGGTCGGAGAGAATGCCGCTGAGATTATTCAAGGGATCGCGATCGCCCTCAAAATGGGCGCCACCAAGAAAGACTTTGATGCCACCATTGGCATTCACCCCTCCACTGCTGAGGAGTTTGTTACCCTGCGCTAGTGGCCACTTGCATCGGACTGTGGAGCAGCTCTAGGGCCGCCAGATATTGGGGATCTGCTGCGGTACCCATGGCCATCAGACTCTCGGGAGCATCGAGCACCCGCCGATCTGGCTCAATCCCTACTTTGTTGATGTTGTGGTGATTGGGGGTTTCGTAGTGGGCAATCGTCACAGCGAGGCCAGAGCCATCACTCAGGCTAAAGAGGGACTGAATCGAGCCCTTGCCATAGGTGCGATCGCCCACCAATCGAGCGCGCCCATGATCCTGGAGGGCACCGGCCAAAATCTCACTGGCACTGGCTGTGCCACTATTTACAAGGACAACTAGCGGATCATGGGTGAGAGCGCCCCCACTGGCATTGAGGCTGTCAATAATCCCTTGGCGATCGACGGTATAGACAATTACCCCTGAGTCCAGCCACAACTGGGCAATTTCTACTCCCGCCTGCAACAGTCCCCCCGGATTATTGCGCAGATCAAGAATGTACGCCTCAGCCCCCTGCTGCTCTAGCATTTGAATGGCTTTGCGCATTTCTGTGGGGGCCATAGCACTGAACTGGCTGAGGCGAATATAGCCAACGGTGTGCCCCTGCACTTGGCGAACCTCAGCCGTGACCGGATTAATCTCAATGTGTCCGCGGTGCAGGATCAATTCCTGAGGGGCTTCATTGCCCCGCTGCAGCAATAGGTGAACCACAGAACCCGCCGTCCCCCGCATCCTTTCGGCGGCCTCATCAAGGCTCAGTTTGGCGGTGGGCACACCGTCAATGGCAAGAATGCGATCGCGGGGTTGAATACCGGCTTGGGCAGCGGGAGAGCCATCAATGGGAGCAATCACTTCAAGGACACCGGTTTCAGGGTCAGTGCTAATTTGCAAGCCAACGCCGATGAGTTCACCCGCAGTGGTCGTTTGTAGGCTGCGAAACTGTTCAGGCCGCAGGAATCGGGTGAAGGGATCCTCAAGGGTGGCCAGCATTCCTTGAATGGCAGTGTAGGTCGCCTCGCGATCGCCCAGGGAACGCTTTAGGACTTTTTCGCGCACTAGCCACCAGTTTTGACCATTAAAGGTGGGATCAACATAGGCTTGGTTAACAATACGCCAGGCCTCATTAAAGAGTTTTTGTTCTTCCGTCAGGGCGATCGCCGAGTGACTGGGGAAAATGCCCCAGACCCCCACAAGGACAACCCAACAACAAATGAGACGTTGCAGCCAACGAACCCCCATTCCTTCACCTGCTGATTGCTTCTTTCTCTTAAGCTAGCACTAGAAAAAATCTCTAGGCAGGCACGGCTACCCCTTGAGCACTACCTTGGGATGCAGGCGATCGCCCCCACTGATGCCAACGCCGACACAGACAGTGGCAAAGGTGACGCCCACAACACTCTCCGCCGGCGGCAGCCCCTCACAAATCACGGCGCGGCCATGGTACCAGTCATTGAGTTGTGCTGCATTGAGTTCAAGCCACGGCAGATGCGAGAGAACCGCTTGGGGCGGGCACAGGGGTAAATGTTCTGGGGCAATGGCTTTCTAGGCAATGGCTCTCCTCGATCCGCAGGCCGCTGCTTTCAATCCGTTGCAGGGCTGCCAGGGTGCCACCCACCCCCAGTGCAGCCCCCAAATCGCGGGCAAGGGCACGGATATAGGTGCCACTGCCACAGGTAATATGTAGGGTCAATTCTGGGTAGCGACCCGCTTGCCAATCCAACACCTCGATGCTGTAGACCTCAACAATCCGCGGCGGAACGCTCACTACCTCACCCGCACGGGCCCGGGCATAGAGCCGCTGGCCAGCCACTTGAATCGCACTGTAGGCCGGGGGCAATTGCTCAATTTCACCCATAAATTGAGGGAGCTGTTCTTGGATGGCGGCGAGCGTTAGGTGACCGGCCGCCTGTTCGCGGCAAATGTCCCCCGTTATATCATCGGTGGTGGTGGTAATCCCAAAGCGCACCGTGCCAATGTAGGCCTTGCGATCGCTGAGATAGGGCAGAAGTCGCGTTGCAGCCCCAAGGGCGATCGGCAGTACCCCTGTGGCCATCGGATCCAATGTGCCCCCATGGCCAATTCGTTTAAGCCGCAGCCGCCGCCGCAGTTCATTAATACAGTCGTGGGAGGTGCAGCCAGCAGGTTTATTCAAATTCAAAAAACCAACCATCAAGGGGTTGCAGTTGTTGCAGAACTCAAGGGTAACCCACTGACAAAGCGTTGCAGGGCAGCGATCGCCCGGTTGTAGTCAAGGGTTGAACTCAACAGGTTGCTCTGGGCTTGGATCAGAGCGGTTTCAGCATTGCTCACCTCCGCTTGGGTGCCAATCCCTGCTTGGAAGCGTAGACGAGCCAGGCGCAGTCCCTCCGTGGCTTGGCGCACCGCCGCTTCATTGGTGCGGATATTTTCCTGACTGGATTTGAGGGTGTAGTAGGCCTGCTCCACTTGGAAGCGAATTAAGTTGCGAAAGGCGGCATACTGGGCCTCAGCGATCGCAGCAGCGCTTTCCTGCTGGGCGGCACTGGCCCGGGAGACTCCACCATCAAAGAGGGTGAGGTTCAGTTGGCCACCCACAGTATATCCCCAACGGGGGCCAACCCCATCGGTGAGGCTATCAAGGGTGTTAAAACTCCCCCCAGCCACCAACTGCGGGCCTAAGTTTCCCAGGGCAACCCGTCGTTGCTGTAGTGCCGCATTCCGTTGCGTCAGTTGCTGTTCCAATTCGACGCGCTTCCGAAAGGCCAAGGCAATGCTCTCCTCAAGGGAAAGCTGCCATTTCCCAACCACCCGAATTGGGTCAGCGGCGCGCACATTGGCCTTGTCATTGAGACTGAGCACCTGGGCCAGTTGGCGTTGGGCAGTTTGCAGTTGGCTTTGGGCTTGCACCAATTGCTGCTGGTTATTGGCCAGTTGCACCTGTGCGGTAAGGACGTCAAATTGTGTGCCTAAGCCAGCGCGCTCGCGGGCGATCGCATCCCGCAGGCTAATTTGCGAGTTTTGCACTGCTGCTTCACCAATGCGCACCAGCGCTTCCGCCTGTTGGATGTTGTAGTAGGCATTGGTAACATCCTGACGCAGTTGTTCCAATTGCCGCTGGAGATCGAGTTCGGCATTGCGGACCTGTTCCTGTGCCGCTTTGATACTGCCATCCCGCTGGCCAGCGGTGAACAGGTTGTAGCCCAGGGCCACGGTGCTAGTCCACGTGTTGCTGGTGGAATTCAGCCGCAGCGGCGGCGGCAGTTGGGCATTTTGCAGCCGAATCGCCGCTGAATCCGTGCGACTAATCCCCAATTGCAGGGAAATACTAGGATAGAGAGCAGCCTTCGCTTGGCGCAGCACTGCCCGACTCTGTTGGAGTTGCGCCTCAAGGATCTGCAGTTGGCGATTGTTCCGCCGAGCGAGTTCAATCGCTTCGTTGAGGGTAATGGGGCGATCCAAATCAATTTTCACTTGATCGGGACGGCTGGGGAGATAGAGGGGATCGGGATTGGGATTGAGGGGCAAGAGATCTGTCGCCCCAGGATTGGGTTGGGCGATCGCGCCCGCCGCCATCGCGATCCAAACACTGGCCAGACTTCCCAGGAGCAGACTGCTTTGTTGGCAGATGAATTGTTGACCCATGCTCACTCCCAACACCGTGACAATTAGGAATTCTCGCTACCACATAAGACTATAACAGTCCTTTTCAAAGGAATCCTTTCCCAAAAGGCGGTACACTGGCACTGAATTGGTTCACACTCCAGGTAACTCAAGGCTTGATCAAGCACGGTGGCAACCATCTTACGCACTTGGAGCTATCAATATCCTTGGCTGTACGACACCATTAGCGCCCTTGCCGCCATAGCAGTTGGGGGGAGCGATCGCCTGCATCGTTTGGCTTGGCAAGATTTGAGTTTACCCCGCACTGCTGTGGTTTTAGATCTCTGCTGTGGCCACGGCATTGTGACTCAAGCCTTAACTGAGGCCTTTGATCAGGTTACAGGGTTGGATGCCTCACCGCAGGCGATCGCCCGTGCCCGAGAGCGCGTACCCCAAGCCACCTATGTACAGGCCTTTGCTGAGAAGATGCCCTTTGCCGATGCCACCTTTGATCTGGTACACACCAGCATGGCCCTCCACGAAATGACCGCAGCCCAACTAAATGCTATCTTGGCGGAAACGTGGCGGATTCTCAAGCCCGGTGGCTGGTTTGCCCTCATTGATTTTCACCGCCCCCAAGTGCCCCTCCTTTGGCCGGGGATGGCTCTCTTTTTTTGGCTCTTTGAAACGGAAACCGCTTGGCAACTGCTGCAAACGGACTTAGCTGCGCAGCTACGGCTACAGGGCTTTACGGTGGAGGGGCAGACTTACCACCTAGGACGCAGTTTACAGGTTCTCCATGGCCGCAAACCCAGCACGAACGATTAAGATATATGAACGACTTGCAACACGAGTGCGATAGCGATGGTAAGTTCACCGCCCCAACTGGAGATTAACTTAGAGACCGATGCCGAATTTGTAGCGCGGCACATTGGCATTACGCCCAGCGATCTACCGCAAATGTTGACCCTGTTGGGGTATGGCAGCCTCAAGGAACTCATCAATGCCGTCATTCCGCCAGAGATTCGCTTGCAACGCCCTCTTGCCCTTGGTGAGGGTCTGAGTGAAACGGCAGCCCTGCAAAAATTACGCACCCTTGCCCAGCAAAACCAAGTTTGGCGCAGCTACATCGGCATGGGCTACTACAACTGCATTACGCCCGCCGTGATTCAGCGCAACATTCTTGAAAACCCCGGCTGGTACACCCAGTACACCCCCTACCAAGCGGAAATTGCCCAAGGACGCCTGGAAGCCCTCCTTAACTTTCAAACCCTTGTGAGCGATCTGACGGCCCTACCCATTGCCAATGCCTCCCTCCTCGATGAGGCCACGGCTGCCGCTGAAGCTATGACCCTGAGCTTCAATGCCTGCCGTCAAAAGGGCGCCAACCGCTTCTTGGTGGCCCAGGATTGCCATCCCCAAACCCTTGCCGTTCTGCATACCCGTGCCCTACCCCTTGGCATCCAGATTGTGCCCATTGACCCGATCGCCAGTGAATTGCCCTGGGAGAATGCCTTTGGCCTCCTCTTGCAATATCCTGCCAGCGATGGCGCGGTGCGATCGCCCCAAGCCCTGATTGCCGCTGCCCATGAACGGGGACTGCTGGTGACCGTGGCCACGGATTTACTGGCCTTGACCCTGTTGCGGCCGCCGGGGGAATGGGGGGCAGATATTGCCGTGGGTAGTTCGCAGCGCTTTGGGGTGCCCTTGGGCTATGGGGGTCCCCATGCTGCCTTCTTCGCCACCCGTGAAGAATTTAAGCGGCAGTTGCCAGGGCGCCTAGTGGGGGTTTCCCACGATGCCCTGGGTCAAAAGGCCTTGCGCCTTGCTTTGCAAACCCGCGAGCAGCACATCCGTCGCGAAAAGGCTACCAGCAACATTTGCACCGCCCAAGTTTTGCTGGCGGTTGTTGCCAGTATGTATGCCGTCTATCACGGCGCCGATGGGCTGCGGCAAATCGCTAAGCGCATCCATCAACAGGGAGTGAGATTGGCCGCAGGCTTAGAAGCAGCGGGCTATCAACTCTACTATTGGGAATTTTTTGACACCCTGCGCATCGGCTTGGGCAACCTGCCAGTGCAGGTGCTCAAGGAGCGGGCAGCAGCGGCACAAATTAACCTGCGCTACTTTGACGATGGCAGTGTGGGCATCAGCCTCGATGAGACCACCACCGAAAAAGATGTGGCGGATTTACTGGCCCTCTTTGGCGCCAGTCCGGCTGAAGTTGAAGGGGGCGATCGCCTGCCGTCAACCCTGAAACGTCAATCCCCTTATCTGCAGCATCCGGTCTTTCAGGACTACCACAGCGAACACGCACTGCTGCGCTACATTCATCGCCTTCAGGCCAAGGATCTCTCCCTCACGACCTCAATGATTCCCCTTGGTTCCTGCACGATGAAGCTGAATGCGACGGCTGAAATGCTGCCCATCAGCTGGCCAGAATTTAATCAGCTCCATCCCTTTGCTCCCCAAGAACAGGCTCAGGGATATCAGCAGCTCTTTCGGGAACTGGCGGCAATGCTGGCGGAAATTACAGGCTTTGATGCCATTTCCCTGCAACCCAATGCTGGCTCCCAAGGGGAGTATGCGGGACTGTTGGTGATTCGTCAGTACCACCACAGTCGCGGCGAAAGTCAGCGCAATGTCTGTCTCATTCCCACCTCTGCCCATGGCACCAACCCCGCCAGTGCCGTGATGGCTGGCATGCAAGTCGTGGCCGTAAATTGCGATCACCAAGGCAACATTGATGTGGCGGATCTGGCGACCAAGGCTGAGACCTATGGCGATCGCCTAGCGGCCTTGATGATCACCTATCCCTCTACCCATGGCGTCTTTGAAACGGGAATTCGCCAAATCTGCGACATCATCCATCGCTACGGTGGGCAGGTGTATATGGATGGTGCCAATATGAATGCCCAAGTAGGGCTGTGTCGTCCAGGGGACGTTGGTGCCGATGTCTGCCATTTGAATCTCCACAAAACCTTCTGCATTCCCCACGGTGGTGGTGGGCCCGGCGTCGGCCCAATCGGGGTGAAAGCCCACTTAGCGCCCTTCTTGCCGACAACCCAGGTGATTCCCCAAGGATCAGAAATTGGCCCAGTGACCGCCGCCCCTTGGGGCAGTGCCAGTATTTTGCCGATTTCCTGGATGTATATCACCCTGATGGGGGGGGTGGGGCTAACGCGCGCCACGGCGATCGCTATCCTCAATGCCAACTACATCGCCAAACGCCTGGAACCCTACTATCCCATTCTCTACAAAGGTGCCCACGGCCTGGTGGCCCACGAGTGCATTCTTGATCTGCGGCCCCTGAAAAAATCAGCGGGGATTGAGGTGGAGGATATTGCCAAGCGGTTGATGGACTACGGCTTCCATGCTCCCACTGTCTCTTGGCCGGTCCCCGGCACGTTAATGATTGAACCCACAGAGAGTGAAACCAAGGCGGAATTGGATCGCTTCTGTGAGGCGATGATTGCCATTCGGGCAGAAATTGCTGAAATTGAGGCCGGGGTGAGCGATCGCCAGCAAAACCCCCTGAAAAACGCCCCCCATCCAGCACTGATGCTGGCCACAGACCCATGGCCCTACCCCTATTCGCGGCAGGTGGCCGCCTACCCTGCCCCTTGGCTGCGGGAGTACAAATTCTGGCCAGCGGTAGCCCGTATTGACAATGCCTATGGCGATCGCCACCTAGTGTGTAGTTGCTCAGTGCCCATCAGGGCACCCCAATCTTAAGCAAAGCTGAAATTTTGGCGGCGGTTGCCGATTCGCCTTGTCGAAGCCCAAAAGGGATTGCTAAAAGTAAGGCAGGTCAACCCCTAGGTGGTCTTATGACACTGGATAGTCTCGATACCGTTGTTCTCTCCCGTTGGCAGTTTGCCCTCACGGCCATTTTCCATATGCTCTGGCCGGTCTTGACGACGGGTATGAGTATTTATCTCGTCATCATCGAGGGGCTGTGGCTGAAAACCAAGAACCTGACCTACTATCACCATGCTCGTTTCTGGTCGAAGCTCTATGTCCTTAACTTTGGGATTGGCGTGGCTTCAGGGCTACCCATGGCCTTTCAATTTGGCCTCAACTGGGCACCCTTTTCTGAGGCCGTTGGGGATTTCTTTGGTACTGTTTTGGGATTTGAGGCCACCATGGCCTTTATGCTGGAGGCGGCCTTCCTCGGCATTATGATCTTCGGCTGGCAACGGGTCCCCCCGCTGATGCACTGGATTTCGACCCTCTGTGTTGCCTTTGGGTCCAACCTCTCTACCTTCTGGATTCTCTCGGCCAACTCATGGCTGCAGACCCCTGCCGGGGGCGTGTTTGTCGAGGGTAAATTCCGTGTTCAGGACTACTTCCAAGCGATCGCCAACCCCTTCATGGTCAAGAGCTTTGCCCACATGTTCTTTGCCACCCTTGAAACATCACTTTTTGTGATTGGTGGCATTAGTGCTTGGTATTTGCTGCAAAACCGCTTGCCCAATTTCTTTACCAAATCCCTGAAGGTGGTGTTGGTCATGGCCTTGGTGATTGCCCCGCTACAGGTGTTTGTCGGCCACCTGAGTGCTGAGCAGGTCTATCACTACCAACCCGCCAAATTAGCCGCCATGGAAGCCCTCTGGGAAACAGTACCAGCGGCTACCCCCGCAGACTGGAGCTTGATTGCCCTACCCAACGAGGCGGCAGAAACCAATACCTTTGAGGTCAAAATTCCCGGCCTGCTGAGCTACCTATTGGCGCTAAAGCCTCAGTTAGAGACACCCATCCTTGGCTTGAAGGAGTGGGCACCCAGCGATCGCCCCCATCTGGTTGGCCTGATTTACTATTCCTTTCGACTGATGGTGGCCATTGGTCTGTACCTCGCTGCCCTGGCAATTGTCACGATTTTTGTTTGGTGGCGCACGGGTCTTGAGGGCGATCGCCTGCGCAATTACAAGTGGCTCTGGTGGGGCTGGATTTTTGCGGGGCCCTTGGGGTACCTTGCGGTCGAAGCGGGCTGGATTGTGCGCTGTGTCGGGCGTCAACCGTGGATTGTCTATGGTCAGTTGCGAACAGCTGAAGCCGCCTCCGATCTACCCCCCCAAGTGGTGCTCTTTTCCCTCAGCGGCTTAGTTGCCCTCTACACCATTTTCTTCTTTGCGGCTCTTTTCTTTGGCAGTCGCATCATCCAAAAAGGCCCCAACGTTGCTTTACCAGTACCCGGCCAAGCCAATGCGGAAGCACTGGAAATCCGCATCAAATTGGCCCAACACCAACCCGATCGCCGTCCCCTAGAAACTCAACAGTAGCAAGAGGACACAATGGAACCCAATCCCCTTGCCCCCTTAGAGCACTTTTTGCCTCAGGTGTGGTTTTTTATCCTTGGTCTTTTTCTATTTCTCTACATTCTACTGGATGGGTTTGACCTTGGCATTGGCATTCTCTCCCTCACCAGTAGCGATGAACGCCGCCGCAATATCCTCATGACCAGCCTGGGCAATGTTTGGGATGCCAATGAGACGTGGCTAGTGCTGATGGGTGGATCCCTATTTGGGGCCTTCCCTTTGGCCTATGCCACCATCCTCAATGCCCTTTACCTGCCGGCAGTGATTATGGTCGTGGGGCTGATTTTACGAGCAGTCTCCTTTGAGTTTCGTGAAAATGCCAATAATAAACGGGTGTGGAACCTTACCTTTGGCATTGGCAGTTTCCTGGCGGCCTTGGGGCAGGGCTTTGCAGTGGGCACCGTCTTTGAGGGCATCAAGGTGGATGCGGCGGGTCACTTTGCCGGCAGCATGTGGGATTGGTTGACATGGCACTCTGTGTTGGTGGCACTGACGCTGATTCAGGGCTATGTGCTGATTGGGTCAACCTATCTGATTTACAAAACCACGGGCGAGTTGCAGCAAACCCACTATCGCACCGCCACAATTGCAGCCTGGACAACGTTTATCGGTGCTGTGTTGATTACCATTAGTGCCCCCATTTTCCATGAGCACTTACGTGCCCAACTGTTTCAGCCTCCCCTGTTCTACATTTTTGCTGCAATTCCAGTTCTGGGTGTCTTGCTGATTTTTCTACTGCTGCGTAGCTTACGAAAGCGTGAAGAAGTCATGCCCTTGGTGTGGACGTTTCTGCTGTTTCTCCTCTCATTTATTGGTTTGGGGTTTGTTATTTTTCCCAACATTATTCCTCCCAATGTCACCATTTACGAAGCTTCAGCATCTCCTAGTGCCCAAGTCTTTATGTTGATTTTTGTGGCCTTCTTAATTCCGATTATGCTGGCCTACAATCTCTACAATTATTTGGTGTTCCGTGGCAAAGTGGTGGCCTAGGTCTTGTCAGGCAATGGAGATTAAAACCGCCGATGCTGTTTTCTCGGTCTTTGAATGCGTTCGGGTTTGTGAGCTGGCTGAGGGAGTATCGTTTGCCGGCGTTAGGGAAACCTTCGCTGTTGATGATGAAATGTACCGATTCATCTGAAGGGGGTGATTCAGGCAGCGGTGAAAGCAGCAGGTCACGAGGTGTTACTCTCCCGATTTAACTTGATTGAGCAGGACTTTAGTGGGCTGCAGTGAGGGCGGATCTATGCAGGGGCAAAGGGTTCAATTGATGAGGTGATTCGCAAATTAGGGTGCTGGATAACGTCTCATTCTTTATTGGAATAGCTATCAATGGAATAATCACAAAACACGGAAATAGCCTAGAAAGGGCTCAACCAGTCTCTCCAGTTTTGACAATTTCACATTCAGGTCACCGAGAGCTAAACGCTCCCTTTGGCGAAATGTTGTGTAGTCCAATGGCTAGTTTCAAACCAGCTCAAAGCTAGGTTAGACTAGCTTATTGGGTCAACTCCTTGATTAGGAGGTTGCCCATTTCGCGACAGCCCACAAGCGTGCAGCCCTCAGACATTAAATCGCCAGTGCGGTAGCCTTGATCTAAAACGGCGGTAATCGCCTCTTCGATCGCCTGCGCTGCCGCTGGTTGGTGCAGACTATAGCGCAGCATCATTGCCGCACTGAGCACCATGGCGAGGGGGTTGGCTTTGTCTTGGCCGGCAATGTCGGGGGCCGAGCCATGAACGGGTTCAAACAGACCCGGCCCCGATTCCCCTAGGCTGGCGGAGGGAAGCATGCCAATACTGCCGGTGAGCATGGCGGCAATATCGGAGAGAATATCGCCAAAGAGGTTACTGGTCACCATCGTGTCAAACTGTTTTGGGGCGCGCACCAGTTGCATTGCGGCATTATCCACATAAAGGTGCGTTAGTTCCACATCCGGGTACTCAGCACTGAGGGCCGTCAGGCGATCGCGCCACAGTTGGGAGACTTCAAGGACATTGGCCTTGTCCACAGAGCAGAGTTTGCCCCGCCGTTTGCGAGCGGTTTCAAATGCAACACGGCCAATGCGATCAATTTCCGGGGCGCTGTAGGCCATCGTATTCACCCCTCGCTGCTCCCCAGTTTCGGTGGTGAAAATACCGCGCGGTTGACCAAAGTAAATGCCACCCGTCAGTTCGCGCACAACCATGAGATCCACACCGGCAATCACTTCCGGCTTGAGGGAGGAGGCATGGAGCAGTTGGGGAAACATTTTGGCGGGGCGGAGGTTGGCAAATAAACCTAGGCCAGAGCGCAGGGCAAGTAATCCTGTTTCCGGGCGCAGATGACGGGGTAGGCTATCCCACTGGGTTCCGCCAATGGCAGCTAAAAGCACGGCATCACTTTGACGACAGATTTCCAGCGTTGCTGCTGGCAAGGGTTCCCCCATAGCATCAATGGCGCAGCCCCCCACAAGGGCAGGCACAAAGTCAAAGTTCAGTTCAAAGCGAGGGGCGATCGCCCGCAACACATCAAGGGCAACAGCCATAATTTCTGGACCGATGCCATCCCCGGCCAAAACAGCAATGCGATACGTGGTTGCCATGCCTGTCTCAAAATCACCGATCTTCTAATCTACACCAGCAGCAGTCTTCCCTTGATGCTATTCGCAGAGATAGCCATCCGGTAAAATCGCCTCACTCATATCTACCGCCCTCAGATCAACACCATTGAGGCTGGCACCGGTGAGAATGGCTTCAATGAGATTGGCTCCCCGCAGATCAGCCCCGCTGAGATTCGCACCCATTAGGTTGGCGCCAATGAGAATGGCAGAACTCAGATCTGCTCCCCGCAGCAGCGCTTGAGCAAGGCTCACCCCCCGCAAATCAGCTCCAACAAGATTGGCTTTGTCCAGACAGGCATGGCGTAAATTGGCTTCTTTGAAGGCCACTTCGCGGAGGTTGGCTTCCTCAAGGCGGGCACGACGCAGATTCGCTCCGATCAAAATCGCCCGCTCTAGATTGGCCTGCTGCAAATTGGCGGCACTGAGATTGGCACCCCGTAAATTGGCCTGCAGGAGTTGACTTTCCCGCAAGACCGCATCCGTGAGATCGGCACCCCGCAGGTAGGCTTCAGTCAAGTTGGCACGGGTGAGGTTGGCACGCTCAAGTTCAGCAAGGGTCAAATCCGTGAGCGTCAAGTTGGCATCCCGCAAAATTGCTTCACTCAGTTGAGCACCGGTGAGATTGGCCTCACTGAGATCGGCATTGGCAAGGTTGGCACGGCTCAGATCCGCCCCTGTCAGGTTGGCCTTGCGCAGAGACACCCAGCGTAGATCGGCACTGATTAAAATCACACCCCGCAGATCCGCCCCCCGCAAGTCCGCTTGACTGAGATTCACGCCAGTCAGAATTGCCCCCCGCAAATCGGCCCCTTGCAGATTCGTACTCTGGAGGGCAGCATCGGTGAGGTCGGCACGGGAAAAATCAACGCCCGTTAGAATACAGCGGCTCAGGTTACCACGGCGCAAGCGTATCCCCGCAAAGTCGCGATCGCCAACGCTATAGCGTTTCAGTAAAACATCAGGTTCCACAGTAGTTGGGTCACGTCCTTAGGTAGCAGCTCTAGGTCTAGTTTCAGGGTTCCCCCAGCGGTCGCTGAACTTACGGGGGTGAAGTGGGTTTTAAGCGAATTCGAGCGATGTAGTGGGTAAACTGATTATCCCGCACATGACTGGTGATGCCCAGGGCAGCAAAGGGTTGGAGCGATCGCACCACCTCAGGAGCCAGTTGTGGCAAGAGCAAGTTATTTTGCAATGACCCCAAGTTACTCAAATTCAGGTAAAACTGGGTGTCCTTGGGCTGGGGAAGTACCGCATGGTAAAGGGGAGAGTCGGCAAGGGAGCGCTCAGGCCGGCGACTCATATCCATCAGAGGACCGAGTCCCAAAAAGACGATCTGGTCATTGAGCCAGCCATGCTGCCCCACAGGCAAACCCGGAGGAATGCGCCAAGTAGTAATGGGTTGGGGTTCTGTTGCTGTTTGCTGTACTTGCCACCGCAGGCGATCGCGAATTTGGCTATCGAGTTGGCTAAGGGTTTGGCTGGCGCGGGGGCGATCGCTCGTCTGACTCAAAAAGACTAAGCTAGGGGCATTTCCCAGGGAAGGAACCGGCACAAAGGCAGCGGCAAATTCGCCATCCATCCAAGGCACAAAAGCCTGTTGCCAATCGAGGCCGGTGAGATCTTTAACGGTGCTGGCGATGGTCTTTTTGACTGAGGCAGGGGTATTGTGCCATAAATTTTTGAAGGAACCTGTACCGTAAAAAGCAAGGGTTGTTTCAGGCACAAGACGACTGAGTTCACGGCTTTGACCTTCACTGACTAAGGCTTGATTCGCCTCAGGGCGCCAAGTTACTGCCTCCAGTTCAATTTGCTCAGGGGTCATCTCTGCAGTGAGCACGATCCCTTGCAGCTCCCGGGGCGGCTCAGGCAGACTTCCCTCAGGGGCAGCCATCTGACTGGCTAAAAAAGCGGGCAGGTTCAAATAGAGTTCCACAAGAGGGCGATGATCCGATAACCCTTTCACCGCCTGTTGATAGGTGAGCTGACTGGCAATGCCGTTGTTGGCTTGGGCGGTGGCAATGACTTGTTGCAGGGCGCTCTGGTGCTGACTCCAGATGAGATAGGCTTGGTCTTGATGCTTGAGGAGGGCGATCGTGCCGCTATCGGGGCCAGGAACAATTCCCTTTGCCCTAAAAATTTTCACCCCATTGATTTCTGTGATCGGTTCGCCAATTAGACTTTGCAGGAGCTGCTCCCCCATTGGTACATTCAGCGTTGGCACAACCCAAACGTAGGGGGGGACTGGCGATTCCTTTACCGATTCCGGGGTAATGGGTAGCAGCACAAGGGTGGCGCGATCGCCAATGAAGGGGCGCACCTCCTTGAGGTAATCCAGTTGCGCCAGATTCACCCCCTCAGGGGATAGCGGATCGTAGGTTGGATTCAACCAGGGTTGGGTCTGCAACAGATTGCTTTTGCTCAGGACTTCCCAGGGCTGGGGATCTGTCGGTAGGGTTAGGGTTAAAAGAGCCGCCTTAGGGGCGATCGCCATGCCAGGAGCGATGGAACGTTGGCTAAAGCGCTGCCACAGGAGAAGGGCCGCTGCTGTCCCCGCGCCCAGAACCACCACGGCAACAGCAGCCACTAGCCAAGGGTGGAACCGCCGGGGAGGCCGAACCAACGGCCGAGATTCAGTGGTCATCGCAACTCTCCAACGGCATTGTAAAGGGTTGTCCGCTGACGCGGGGTTCGACCCAAGGAGTGAATTGCTGCCACGAGATCCGCGGGGCTAACCCCCGTGCCCCCCTGCGCCCCCGCCACTGATGTAATGTGTTCTTCCATCAGCGTTCCTCCCAAATCATTACAGCCCCAGTTGAGTGCCATTGTCGCACCCCCAAGGCCAAGTTTGACCCAACTGGGTTGATGGTTGGCAATCCACCGTCCCAAAAAGAGCCGCGCCACTGCCGTCAGCACCAATGTGGGTAGTAACTGCGGTTGGTGGTGTCCTACCCATTGTCGCATGGCTTTAGGGGCAAGTTCCCCAACGTAGGGCAGCAGGATAAACTCGCTGATGCGGGCGGGATAGTCGTGTTCTAAAGCCTTTTGCTGAAGTTGCTGTAGGTGTTGTAGGTGAGCCACCTGATCCGCTGGCGTTTCAATATGGCCGCAGAGCATCGTGCTGGTCGTCCACACCCCCAAGCGATGGGCCGTCTCAACAATCTCAAGCCAAGTGGCGGTGCAAATTTTCTCAGGACAAATTTTTGCCCGCACCCGATCTACTAATACTTCAGCGGCGGTACCGGGCATGGAGTCCACCCCAGTCTGATGCAGGACATCAATTACTTGGGCATAGGAGCGGCCATCCTCACGGGCAATGAATTGAATTTCTTGGGGCGAAAAGGCATGGAGATGGATCTGGGGAAAGGCCGTTTTAATTTCCCGCACCAGGAATTGGTAGTAGCGCAAACTGGAACCGCCTTCCTTGGCGGCCGGATTGAGTCCCCCCTGCATACAGATTTCTGTAGCCCCTTGGGCAACCGCATCCGCCACTTTCCTCAGTATTGTTTCAATGTCGAGCCAGTAAGCATCGCCAGCGGTGGCATCGCGACGAAAGGCACAAAAGGCGCAGTGTTGCTCACAGATATTGGTGAAGTTGATGTTGCGGTTAATGACATAGGTGACGGTGTCGCCCACCTGTTGTTGGCGCAGGCGATCGCTAGCAGTCTGCAGTGCCCGCAGTAGTGGGGGCAATGGTTCTTGAGGATTGCTGGTTGCCGCTAAGGGAAGGGCGGCTGTCAAAAGGGTTAAGGCTTGTTGGCTAGAAATGCCATTGTTGGTCAGAATCTCCTCTAGCTCGGCGATCGCGCCTATGGTCTGCATGGCTTCAGGATACACTATCAATTATTTAGACACCATTATTTAGACACCTAGGGCACAGTTGCCTGTATCTTACAGCTTGACATAGCCAAGGTCGATGCTCCTAGAGAGTGCAGGCTTCACTGAGTGCGGCTCGAGATTGCGATCCTGAGAACAGAGACAAAGCAACAATGCGGTAAGGTAACGATGGCCAGATCAAAGAAGAATGCGAAGAGGACCAACTCCAGCGGCGCCACCCTCGGCTACGAGGTTGAGCTCTGGCAGATGGCCGATAACCTGCGCGGCAGCATGGACGCTGCCGAGTACAAACACGTCGTGCTGGGGCTTATCTTTCTCAAGTACATCTCCGACGCCTTCGAGGAACGGCACGCCAAACTCGTTGGTTCGCAGGGGTCTTATCTCTCAGTAGGTGGAACTCTTGTAAAAAATAACATATGGCCACACAACGTTACTCTGTCACCCCGCATCCTATCGAAACCCTGTTGAGCTGGGTCAAATCTGGCGAAATCGCCATACCCGAAATCCAACGTCCCTTCGTCTGGGATGCCACCAAGGTGCGCAACCTGCTTGACTCGTTCTACCGTGGCTATCCAGTCGGGTATTTGATCACCTGGCGCAACCCCACAATCAAGCTCAAGGACGGTACTCTATCCGCCGGCAAGCGCATTCTGATTGATGGTCAGCAGCGAATGACGGCGCTGATGGCTGCCCTGCTCGGTCGGGAGGTCATCACCAAAGACTACGACATTGTGCGCATTCGCATTGCCTTTCACCCGATAGAAGAGCGCTTCGAGGTCAGTAACCCAGCGATCCTGAAGGACTCAGCTTGGATCGCTGATATAGCGGACGTGTTCTCGCCAACTGCGAGTCTTTTTCAGTTGGTGACCAACTATTGCCAGAAGGATCCTGAGGCCTCGCAGGACAAGATCTTTGCCACAGTAGAGAAGCTGCGGAAAATTGTCAGCAATCACGTTGGGGTGATCGAACTGGCCGAAGACTTGGACATCGAGACGGTCACCGAGATTTTCATCCGAGTGAACTCGGCGGGTGTAGCACTTTCTCAAGCCGACTTTGCCATGTCCAAGATTGCCGTCAACGAAAAATTCGGCGGCAACCTGCTGCGCAAGGCAATTGACTACTTCTGCCACCTCGCGGTCGCTCCCGAATTCGCCTCGAAAATCGAAAAAGGCGATCCAGAGTTCGCAACGTCCGAGTTCTGGCCGACCATGCGTTGGCTGAAGGACGTCAACGACGACCTCTACGACCCCACCTATACGGACTTGCTGCGCGTGGCGTTCACCTTCAAGTTTGGCCGTGGCAGACTGCAGGACCTGGTGGCACTGCTTTCTGGACGGAATTTCGAGACAAAGCAGTACGAGGAGGCTGTTGCCGAGAAGTCTTTCGCCAAACTTAAGGAGGGTATCCTCGCGTTTATGAACAAAACCCATTTCGAACGCCTGACCATGATCCTCTCGTCGGCCGGCTTTGTCAGCAGTCGCCTTATCACCTCACATAACGCTGTAAATTTTGCGTACATCCTCTACCTTCGTGGACGTCGGGAAGGCATTCGATCCGATGAGCTCGAACAGCTTGTTCGGCGTTGGTTTGCCATGTCGGTCCTCCGAAGCCGCTATGCAGGTAATCCGGAGAGCATGTTCGACAGTGACATTCGTAGAATCGCAGAACACGGCCTCCAGGCGCACGTCGAAGGGGTCATTGCAAGTGAACTATCGGAGAGTTTCTGGTCGGTGACGCTACCGCAGGAAATGCAAACATCGTCGACGAAATCGCCGTACTTTATGGCATACCTTGCTGCGCAGGTGAAACTTGGCGATAAGGGTTTCCTTTCGAGGGACATCACCGTCCGGGATCTTTTACCCAACCGTGGTGACAAGCATCATATCTACCCACGTCGGTACCTTCAGCAACAAGGACTCGGCAGAAATCAGTACAATCAGATCGCCAACTTTGTGATGGCGCAAAGCGAAATCAACGTCGCGATTGGCAACAAGTCCCCTGAAATTTACTTTAAAGAGATCGCTGAGCAGGTGAACGGCGGCCCCAAGCGCTACGGCGGCATCACCGACACAGAGATGCTGAGGATAAACTTCGAGGAGAACTGCCTGCCCCTAAGCCTGCTCGATGGCCAGGTGCCGGACTATGAAAAGTTCCTTGCCGAGCGTCGCTGCCTTATGGCCCGTCGTATCAAGAAATGGTTCGATACACTTTGATGGTTACTGAGTTGAATAAACACAGCGCCAATAGGCATCCTGATGCACTACAGCACAGCCAGAACGTGTTGGAAGCTGTGTTCCCCGATCTCAAGGCCGACTTCATCCTCGCCAATCCGCCCTTCAACATGAAGCAGTGGGGCGGCGATCGCCTGCGCGACGACAAGCGCTGGCAGTACGGCGTGCCACCCGCAGGCAACGCCAACTTCGCCTGGGTGCAGCACATCATCCACCACCTGACGCCCAACGGGGTGGCCGGCTTTGTCCTCGCCAACGGCTCGATGTCCTCGAACCAGTCGGGCGAAGGCGAAATCCGCAAGAATATCATCGAAGCGGACCTCGTGGATTGCATGATCGCGCTGCCGGGCCAGCTTTTCTACTCGACGCAGATCCCGGCGTGCCTGTGGTTCCTCGCGCGCGATAAACGTGGCCTCCCCTCTCCCAGAGGGAGAGGGGCCGGGGGTGAGGGATGCGATCGCCGCGGCGAGGTTCTTTTCATCGATGCCCGCAAGCTGGGCCGCATGGTGGACCGCACCCACCGCGAGCTGACCGACGAGGAGATCGCCCGCATCGCGAACACCTATCACGCATGGAGGGGAGAGAAAGAAGCAGGGGAGTACACGGACGTGCCCGGCTTTTGCAAGAGTGCGACGCTCGAAGAGATCCGCCAGCACGGCTACGTCCTCACCCCCGGCCGCTACGTCGGCGCCGAGGCGATCGAGGACGACGGCGAGCCGTTCGAGCAGAAGATGGCCCGCCTTGTGGCGCAGCTGCGCAAGCAGCAGGCCGAGGCCATGCGGCTGGATGAAGCAATCTGGAGAAATCTGGAGGAGTTGGGCTATGGAGCATGAAAAAATCAGGCTTCGGGTATCTGTCAATCCGGCCCTTCTCCGTTGGGCGAGAGAACGCGCCGCCCTGACCCTCGGCGAGCTGATGAGGCGTTTCCCACATTACGAACAGTGGGAACAGGGTGTAACGCAGCCCACGCTGAAACAGCTTGAGCGATTGGCGCAGGCCTTGCATGTGCCAATCGGCTTTCTCTTCCTGAATGCGCCTCCTGAGGAGTCGATCCCTATCCCTGATTTCCGCACCCTGCCAGGACGGACTGCGCGGCCCAGCCCTGATTTGCTGGATACGATTTACCTTTGCCAGCAACGCCAGGCGTGGTATCGCGATTTCCTGACAAGGGAAGCAAGCCGCCCCCTGCCCTTTATCCGTAGCGCCACCATCAAACAGAATCCCGTCGGAGTGGCTGCTGACATTCGCCGCCGCCTCAAGTTCGATGTGGAAGAACGCAACCACATCCCCACCTGGAGCGAAGCCCTGCGCCGCTTCATTGAACAAGTCGAAGCGGCTGGCGTCCTGGTCATGGTGAGCGGGATCGTCGGTAATAACCCGCATCGGAAACTGAACGTTCAGGAATTTCGCGGATTTACCCTGGTGGACGAACTGGCGCCGCTCATTTTCATCAATGCTGCCGATACCAAAGCAGGGCAGATGTTCACCCTGGCCCATGAACTGGCGCATCTCTGGTTGGGCAGCGGCGGCGTTTCCGATGTCCAATTAAGCGCTTTCCCGGATTCGGAGATCGAGCGCTGGTGCAATCAGGTGGCTGCCGAGGTACTTGTTCCGCTTGAAGAGTTCCACCGACTCTTTCGCCCGGACGAACCGCGACGTTCCGCTCTTGACCGACTGGCGCGTCACTTTAAGGTGAGCACCTTAGTCATTTTGCGGCGCATGGTTGAGGCGGGAGCCATCAGCGGGGAGGATTTCTGGCAGGCTTATGAAGAAGAGTTAGAACACTTGCAGCAGTTCGAGCGGAAAGGCGAGGGCGGCGGTAACTTTTATCACACGCTGCCCCTGCGGGTCAGTCGAACCTTTGCCGAAGCCGTCCTCATCAGCACGCTGGAAGGGCAAACGCTCTTCCGCGAAGCGTATCAAATCTTGGGCATCCGCAAACACGAGACCTTCCAGCAATTCGCCGAAACCCTGGGGGTGCGCTGATGGCTTATTTGCTTGACGCCAATGTGTTCATTCAGGCGAAAAACCTCCATTACGGCTTTGATTTCTGCCCGGCCTTCTGGGACTGGCTGGATTGGGCTAATCAGCAAAGGCTGGTGTTCAGCATCGAACGCGTGCTTGACGAGTTGACTGCCGGAAACGATGCGCTGGCGCAGTGGGCACAGCAACGCACCGATTCTTTTTTTCTTCCGCCCGATGCCCAGGTTCTGGCGGCGTTTGGCAAAGTTAGTCAATGGGTCTCCACACAAGGCTATGAACCGGCCGCCATCAACACCTTCTTTCAAATCGCAGACTACTATCTGGTGGCGCACGCCCTGGCGCATTGCTTCACGGTGGTTACCCATGAAGTGCCGGCCGCTACCACGAAGCGGGTCAAAATCCCGAATGTCTGCATTGGGCTGAGCATCCGCCACATGACGCCCTACGAAATGCTGCGCCGCGAAGGCGCGCGCTTTGTGCTGGACGCTTCTCACGCACAACAGGAGGGAGGCGATGAGGGGTGAGTGGCCCCTGGTTCCTTTAGGCGAACTCGCGCAAAACTTCGACGCGCGTCGAGTTCCGCTCTCAAGCCGCGAGCGAGAGAAGCGGCGAGGCCCGTACCCGTACTACGGGGCGACCGGCGTCATGGACTACGTGGATGGGTTTCTGTTTGAGGGACTCCATCTCCTATTGGCCGAAGATGGTTCCGTCGAAACGACCGACGGCAAGCCGCTCCTTCAGCTCGTAGACGGAAAGTTCTGGGTCAATAACCACGCCCACGTCTTGAAGGCAGCCACGGACGAAGACACAAAGTTCCTGTATTACGCGCTCTCGACGGTTGCCATCCGCCCCTACATGAGCGGATCGGTTCAGGCCAAGCTGTCGCAGGCTAACATGAACCGAATTCTTGTCCCATATCCCCCTGATGAGCGTGACCGGCGCGCCATCGCCCACATCCTCGGCACGCTGGACGACAAGATCGAGCGGAACCGGCGGATGAGCGAGACCTTGGAGGCGATGGCGCGGGCGCTGTTCAAGGCGTGGTTCGTGGACTTCGAGCCCGTGCGCGCCAAGGCCGCAGGCCGCGACCCCGGCCTGCCCAAGCCCCTCGCCGACCTCTTCCCCGACCGCCTGGTGGACTCCGAACGGGGCGAGATCCCGGAGGGGTGGGAGGTGGGGACACTGGGCGATTACGCCATCAACTTCGACTCAAAGCGAGTGCCACTCTCTGGAAGAGACCGTGCAAAACGTAACGGTCCGTTTCCTTACTACGGAGCGGCGGGAATAATGGATTACGTCGATGACTATCTCTTCGACGGAATTTATCTCCTTATTGGAGAGGATGGTTCCGTTATGAATCCATCCGGTTTCGCCGTGACCCAATACGTCTGGGGCAAGTTCTGGGTGAATAACCATGCACATGTGGTGCAGGGGAAATACCCCGTTAGCACCGAGCAACTGTATGGGTATTTTACCTTTGAGTCAGTGGCACCCTATATTACAGGCGCAGTTCAACCTAAGCTGTCTCAAGGTCAGATGAACTCCATGCCGTTTCTGTATGCTGGCGAAAAAATCTGTTTGGAATTTCACAAGATCGTTGAGCCGTGGTTTGCCAAGTTCCGAGCATGTGCTGAAGAATCCCGCACCCTCGCCGCCCTGCGCGATGCGCTGCTGCCCAAGCTCATCTCCGGCGAACTGCGGGTGCGGGATGCGGAACGGTTTTTGAAAGAGAGGGGATTATGAGCAGCGCGGTCACACACATTGGGTTCGCGGACGAAGCATATTGGAACACGGGCCGGTTTCGCAGTCTTGGGATGGTGACGCTGCCCTTGAATTGCGTGGAGGTCATGGAAAGCGAAGTGAGGCGGCTGCTGAACGAGTCGCAGGTCAGCGAATTCAAATGGAATAAACTGCGCGGAGCTAAAGAGCGTTTCGCTGCTGAGAAGCTTTGCAAATTCATTGTAGAGAAAGCCTCCGCTGATCAGATTCGCGTTGATGTTCTGATTTGGGATACCGAAGACAGCCGACATAAGATCGCCAACAGAGACGACATTGCCAATCTCCAGCGGATGTATTACCACATTTTCCGAAACGTCCTAAGGGCACGGTGGCCGGACAATGCCATCTGGAGGCTTCATCCCGATGAGCACACCGCCCTGAATTGGGAAACAGTGAGAGACTGCCTCGAGAATAAGAGCACCGGTATTGACGTAGATCGTTCCCTTTCTACTGGTGGCCAGTTTCGCATCCGGCTGCGGCAGGAGTTCGGCATACAAGAAATCCAGGCGGTATCGTCCGGGGCGCATCCACTTCTCCAGCTTGCTGATCTGTTTGCCGGTTTGGCCGTATTCTCGCGCGATAATTTCGACGACTATCAGAAGTGGTTGCAGGCCACGTCACCGCAGGCCCGCCTATTCGACGAAGGCGACGCTTCAGACGATCCATCCCGTAGTTCTCGAGAGCGTTTTCAAGTCCTCAAAGAGTTTGACCGCTTGTGCAAACAGAGAAAACTCGGCGTGAGCTTGGAGACGAAGCGCGGGCTGTGGACACCCAAGCCACAAAACCCCATCAATTTCTGGATATATGAACCTCAGCATTCGGAGGACAAGGCACCGCAAAAGGAAAGACGATGAGCATTTCAGAATTGAGCAAAGCAACCGTTGAATTCGCCGCCCTGAGCGATACGCTGCTGCCTAAGCTCATCTCCGGCGAGCTGCGGGTTAGGGATGCGGAACGGTTTTTGAAGGAGCGGGGGCTATGACTGATCACCATGGTACGGGCGGGTTTCAAACCCGCCCCAACCGCCGCAGCATCCGCCTGAAGGGATACGATTATTCGCAGGCCGGGGCGTATTTCATCACGATTTGCACAAAGGACCGCGCGTGCCTATTCGGAGAGGTGGTAGATGGCGAAATGCGGTTGAATGATTTCGGCCAGGTTGTGCACGGCGTTTGGAATAATTTGCCAAACCATTATGCAGGTGTAGAAATGGACGCGTTCGTTGTGATGCCGAACCATGTGCATGGGATCGTTGTCATCGTAGGGGCGGGTTTGAAACCCGCCCCTACGACCACCGCCGCCCCTACGACCACCACCGCCCCTACGCAACACGGCCTGCCCGAAATCATTCGTGGTTTCAAAACATTTTCTGCACGCCGCATCAACGAATTGCGCAGCACGCCTGGGGTGCCGGTTTGGCAACGCAATTATTACGAACACATCATCCGCAACGAGGAATCATTGCACCGTATCCGCGAATACATCGCAAACAACCCCCTAAAATGGCAATTGGACCAGGAAAATCCGGATCGGGTAGGAGCGGTTCGCAAATCGCCCCTACAGTAAGGACAAACCATGGCGCGTCTGACCGAATCCGACATTGAATCCGTCGCCCTTGACTGGCTGCAAGCCACCGGCTGGCAGGTGGCCTACGGGCCTGATCTTGCGCCGGATGGCTCCGCGCCCGAACGCACCGATTACGGCCAGGTGATTCTGGAGCGACGCCTGCGCGATGCGCTCGCCCGCCTCAACCCCCAACTCCCCGCCGAGGCGCTGGAGGACGCCTTCCGCAAACTGACCCGTCCCGCGGACGCCGACCTGATGCAGCGCAACCGCACGCTGCACCGGCGGATGGTGGACGGCGTGACGGTAGAGTATCGAACAAGCGATGGCAGGATTCGCGGCGCGCAGGTCCGGGTGCTGGATTTCGACAATCTAGACAATAACGACTGGCTCGCGGTGAACCAGTTCACGGTCGTGGAACGTAAGGGCACGTTGCAACGTGCCCCAACCCGCCGGCCCGATGTAGTGCTGTTCGTCAACGGTCTGCCGCTGGTGGTGCTGGAGCTGAAGAACCCCACCGATGAGAATGCCACAATCTGGGCAGCCTGGCAGCAGCTCCAGACCTACAAACACGAGATCCCTTCGCTCTTTGCTTACAACGAGGCGCTCGTCATCTCCGACGGCATCGAGGCGCGGGTCGGGGTGGTGGGCGCCGGGCGCGAGTGGTTCAAGCCCTGGCGCACGATCGCAGGCGAGACCCTGGCACCCGATACGATGCCGCAGTTGCAGGTGATGATCGAGGGGCTGTTCGAGAAGCGGCGGTTCCTTGATTTGGTGCGCGATTTCATCGTCTTCGAAGATGACGGTGGCGGACGCCTGATTAAAAAGATGGCCGGCTACCACCAGTTCCATGCCGTGCGGGTGGCTGTGGCCGAGACCCTGCGCGCCGCGCAATTGACGCATACTGATCGGGTGGCGGACGCGCTCGGGCGCTACGAAGCAGGCCGTAAGTCCGGCGGTCAACCGGGCGATCGGCGCATTGGGGTGGTCTGGCACACCCAGGGTTCGGGCAAGAGCCTGACCATGGCCTTCTACGCCGGGCGCATCATCCGCGAGCCGGCCATGGAGAACCCTACCCTGGTGGTGCTCACCGATCGCAACGACCTCGACGACCAGCTCTTCGGGACGTTCTCCCGCTGCCAGGAGCTGCTGCGCCAGCCGCCGGTGCAGGCCGAGAGCCGCGCCCAGCTGCGCGAGCTGTTGTCGGTGACTGCGGGTGGGGTAGTGTTTACCACCATCCAGAAGTTCCTGCCCGAAGAGAAGGGCGATCGCCACCCGACGCTTTCTGAGCGGCGCAACATCGTGGTCATCGCCGACGAAGCGCACCGCAGCCAGTACGACTTCATTGACGGCTTCGCCCGCCACCTGCGCGACGCCCTGCCGGGCGCCTCCTTCATCGGCTTCACCGGCACGCCGATCGAACAGGCCGACGCCAACACCCGTGCGGTCTTCGGTGACTACATCAGCATCTACGACATCCAGCGCGCAGTGGAGGATGGCGCCACGGTCCCCATCTACTACGAGAGCCGGCTGGCCAAGCTGGCGCTCGACGAATCCGAGCGACCCCGGATCGACGAGGACTTCGAGGAGGCCACCGAGGGCGAGGAGCTCGAGCGCAAGGAGCGACTCAAGAGCAAGTGGGCCCAGCTTGAGGCCATCGCCGGCGCCGAGAAACGCCTGCGCCTCATCGCCCAGGACATCGTCGAACACTTCGAGCAGCGGCTCGAGGCGATGGAGGGCAAGGCCATGGTGGTGGGCATGAGCCGGCGCATCTGCGTGGAGCTCTACCGCGAGATCGTCAAGCTGCGGCCGCAGTGGGCCAGCGAGGAGGACGGCAAAGGGGAGATCAAGATCGTGATGACCGGCTCGGCCTCCGACCCCCCCGACTGGCAGCCGCACATCCGCAACAAACCGCGACGGGAGGCGCTGGCGAAGCGCTTCCGCGACCCAAACGATCCGCTGAAACTGGTCATCGTGCGCGATATGTGGCTCACCGGCTTCGATTGCTCCAGCCTGCATACCCTCTACCTCGACAAACCCATGCGTGGCCACGGCCTCATGCAGGCGATCGCCCGGGTAAACCGGGTGTTCCGCGACAAGCCGGGCGGCCTAGTGGTGGATTACCTGGGGCTGGCGCACGAGCTTAAACAGGCGCTGGCGACCTACACCGAAAGCGGCGGCACGGGGCAGACCGCGATCGCTCAGGAGGAAGCGGTGGCGCTGATGCGAGAGAAGTACGAGGTCTGCTGCGGCCTCTTCCACGGGTTCGACCGGGCGAAGTGGGTGAGCGGCACGCCTCAGAAGCGGCTGGCGCTTCTCCCTGCTGCCCAGGAGCACATCCTGTCGCAGCAAAAGGGCAAGGAGCGGTTTCTGCAGGCGGTGCGCGACCTGTCGCAGGCCTTTGCCCTGGCGGTGCCCCACGAGGAGGCCTTGGCGATCAGGGACGATGTGGCTTTCTTTCAGGCAGTGCGGGCAGCGATCGCCAAAACCACGGATGTAGGGGCGCACGGCCATGTGCCCCTCGAGCATGCCATCCGCCAGATCGTGTCCCGGGCCATCGCCCCCGAAGGCGTAGTGGACCTCTTTGCCGCGGCCGGCCTCAAGAAGCCCGACATCTCGATTCTCTCGGAGGAGTTCCTGGCCGAGGTACGGGGGATGCCCCAGCGCAACCTCGCCGTGGAGCTATTGCAGAAACTATTGAAGAGCGAGCTGAGGGAGCGCCGCCGCAAGAACGTGGTGCAGGCGAGGTCTTTTGCCAAGATGCTGGAACAAACCCTCCGTCGCTACCAGAACCGCGCCATCGAAGCAGCCCAAGTGATCGAGGAACTGATCGCCCTCGCCAAGGAAATGCGAGAGGCGGACTGCAGGGGTGAGAAGCTGGGCCTGTCAGAAGAGGAGCTGGCGTTCTACGATGCGCTGGAGACGAACGACAGTGCGGTGAAGGTTCTGGGCGAGCCGACGCTGAAGCGGATTGCCCAGGAACTGGTGCAGACAGTCCGGAATAATGTTTCGCTAGATTGGACAGTACGGGAAAGCGTTCGCTCTAACTTGCGGCGGTTGGTCAAGCGCGTCTTGCGCAAACACGGCTACCCACCGGACAAGCAGGAGCAGGCGGCCCAGACCGTGCTGGCGCAGGCCGAAGTCCTGTCCGCAGAATGGGCGATCGCCTGAATAGAGCAGGTCACAAGAGCCCTTACCATAGGGGATATTCATAGGCTTAGGGTCGCCAAAGGGGTCAAAGATGGCAGCAGTGGGCATGGTACAGGTGTTGGGGTATCCGGCAGCGCTGGCGGTGGCAGACACCTTAGTGAAAGCGGCTCGAGTGACCATTGTAAGTTGCGAGGGCATTGGCGCCGGCTATTGGACAGTGGTGATCCGTGGCGAGATTGCCGCCGTGAATGCGGCGGTTCAAGCGGCGCGATCGCTCCCTGGCCAGGCGGTCATTTCTCACCAGATTATTGCCCATCCCGATGGCAATCTGGAGCAGGTCTTGCCCGTTGCTGTTCCTCACCCACCACTCGAGGATTTTTTGCTTTAAGTTATTCATTCATTGGGAGGCTTGCAACTGCTTCACCTGTTCGGGGGTGAGAATGGTTAGCATCTCAACACGGGTATCCTGCATCACCTTGGCAAGCTGTGTTTTTTGAGCGGGACGCAGCTCCACCAAGTTCATAGCTTCACTGGTGGATTTCCCCTGTTTGATGGCATTGCGAAAGAGGCGCTGTTGGTCACGATCCAAGATCCTGAGGATGCGATCGTTGGTGCGCAGAGTCAGGCGCAGTATGGCCTGTTTTTGCTCCACACTGAGATTGAGTTTTTTCATTTGCTCAGCCGTCAGGAGACCGCCGCTGGTTTGAGCCATGACGTGGGGTGGCATAGCTGCGCCACTGATGCCAACCACGAGGGCGATCGCCACCATTAATCGCTGGAGATACTGACCCATGCCTATCCTCTCCTCAGTGTTGCTGCCTCTATTCTAGCGGGTCCAAGCGGGATGATTGAGCAGGGCATTGATGACCCGTACGCCCCGCAGTTGATTGGTCAGGGGTAAATGTCCACGCGGGGCACTCAAATCCCAAATAAATTCATTGGGATAGCGCGGCCAACGCTTACCCTGTCGCCAGCCGATTTTCTCCCAAAGCCGCTCCCAGTTTTGACCGCAACCCAGCCACAGTTGCCGCTGCACCGAATAGCCAAAGCGACCCAAGGAAAAGGCCAGCCACAGTTGATCAATCGTCTGCAAATCCACAACCGGGAACTGCTCCACCTCCGTAAAGTAGAGCCAGCGGCGTTTTTGGGCCATCGGCCCTGCCAGTTCACAGAGTTTTTGCGTCGTCAGGCGATCGGCTGCTTCAAATTTTTCGGCCACCAGCAATTCCGCCAGTTCTTGATAGTCCACCCCGCGATCGGAGCGCAGCGGAATTACCCCTTGGGGATAGTGTTGCTGCAAAAAGGCTTGCACAGAGGCTTCTCGGCTGTAGCAGAGGAGGCGATAGGCCTGACCGCGAACCCAAGGGGCGGGTGGGGGAGAAAAGGTGGCACTGTCTTTGAGGAACTCCTGCAGGAGGTCATAACCTTCACTGCCGGCTGTGCTCAGGGTGGTCATGGCGGCCAGTTGCGATTTTTCATTGCCGCTGTACAACTGCTCCCGTAAGTCGGCCAAGGCTGGTTCTGCGGTGACCATGCGCCCTATGATTCCTCCCCATACAACTCCAAAATGCGTTGGACGATCGCCGTTGTGGAACTGGGAACCTCTACTTGAATCAATTCAATGCGACCGCCATAGCGTTGCACCGCCGCTGCTTCCGGTAGGGTTTCCAGTTGGTAATCACCCCCTTTGACGTAGATCTCCGGTTGGAGAGCCTCGATCAGGGTTGTGGCAGTGCGATCGCCAAATAGCACCACTGCATCTACTGATCGTAAACTAGCGAGCACCTCTGCCCGCTGCTGTTCGGGAATAATCGGCCGTTTTGGCTTTAGGGCTGCCACCGAGCGATCGCTATTCAACCCCACCACTAGGCGTTTGCCGAGGGCACGGGCGGCCGCTAG
Source organism: Thermosynechococcus sp. (assembly GCF_025999095.1). Lineage (NCBI taxonomy): Bacteria > Bacillati > Cyanobacteriota > Cyanophyceae > Acaryochloridales > Thermosynechococcaceae > Thermosynechococcus > Thermosynechococcus sp. The sequence goes on from NZ_AP024678.1 coordinate 2,358,954, forward strand.
ATAGCGCACATGCCCCGCATGGATCAGGTCAAAACAGCCATTGGTAAATACCAAGGGGCGCCAATCTTGAGGCGCGGCATTAATGGCAGCAATCAGGGTTTCAAGGGTGTAAGGGTTCAGGGGACTTCTCCTGCTCCTAGGCACACTAGCTGAGTGTGCCACGAAATAGCCCTTGGGGGCGCACCAACAGCACTGCCATCATAATCCCTAGGGCAACGGCCAATTTGTATTCCACAGGGATAATGAGGGTACTCACCTCCTGCGCCACACCAATAATCAGGGCACCAGCGATCGCCCCGTAGGGGTTGCCAATGCCACCGAGGATGACACTGGCAAAAAGGGGCAGGATCAAAAACCAACCCATCGTTGGCCGCACAGCCGTAATCAGGCCATAGAGGCCCCCAGCCACCCCCGTGAGCACACCCGTCAAAAGCCAAGTGCACAGCACTACCCACTCCACATCAATACCCGAAACCCGCGCCAAGTCTAAATCATCGGCCACGGCTCGCATGGCTTTGCCCACTTTTGTGCGTTGCAACAGCAGGTGCACCCCAGCGATCGCCGCCACTGCCAAAATCATGACAATCCCCTGCGAGTAAATAATTTTCACACCCCAAAAATCAAGGGCAGGCATCACCGGTAGCCGATAGGTCTGGTTTTCACTCCCCCAAATGAGAATCACTCCATTGCGCAGCAGAAACGACAGACCAATGGAAATAATCATCAGGGTTGTTGAAGTGGCGCGGCGATCGCGCATCGGCTGCCACAGGAGCTTCTCACTCAGGAGCATCAACCCTGCCGTCCCCAAGCCCGCGATCGCCATTGAGAGCCAAATATCCAGTCCTGTAGCATTGGCCAGCAATGTCAGGTAGGCTCCCGCCGTCATAAAGTCGCCATGGGCAAAGTTGGGCAGGCGCAAAATGCCAAAGGTCAGGGTTAAACCCACTGCCGCAAGGGCAATAATACTCCCCACCGCCAAGCCATTAACAAAAAGTTGAATCAGTTGAATATCCATGAATGATTGCAACTAAGATTTTAGGAGGTGTGAAATGGGCAACGCCTGTTCATAGAATAGCGATCAGAGGAACCTGTTCACCGTACTTTTTTTTCCGATGAGGAAGATTACTCTTTTCAAAAAAATTCAAAGCCAAGAAAAAAATTTTATCACACCTTAATCTAACAAAATGTAACGACAATAACAAATAATAGTACGGATTCCCGAAGTTTTAGGTGGAGATTTACCCCCTTGGTTTTTTTTGTTGATATTGCGTACCGTTGAGGCAGTTATGCTGCTGAGTCAATCGCGCGATTAGCATCAGGGCAGCGGTGATCCACCGTATTGTTCGAGGAGGCTTGTATGCGCATTGCTCAAATTGCACCGCTGTGGGAACGGGTCCCGCCGCCAGCCTACGGCGGTGTGGAGTTGGTGGTGAGTCTGCTCACAGAAGAGTTAGTCAAGCGCGGTCATGAGGTGACCCTATTTGCCAGTGGCGACTCAATTACCCAAGCCAAATTGGTTTCTACCTATCCCCAGGCCATTCGCCTCGATCCCAAGGTGCAGGAGTACGCCGTCTATGAAGCGCTGCAATTGGGAGAGGTCTTTAGTCGCGCCAATGAATTTGATGTTATCCATTCCCATGTGGGCTATACGGCTTTACCCTACACCAATCTGGTGAAAACACCCGTTGTTCATACCCTCCATGGTCGCTTTACGCCGGATAACGAGCGCATCTTCACCCAATATCGCCACCAAAATTACGTCAGCATTTCCCACTCCCAGCGGCAACTACGGGACTTGAACTACATTGCCACGGTCTATAACGCCATTGCCGTGGAAACCCATCAGTTCTACCCTCAGCCCAGCGATCCGCCCTATCTGGCCTTCTTAGGACGGCTCTCGCCGGAAAAAGGGCCTCACCATGCCATTGAAATTGCCAAGCGGGTGGGCATTCCGCTGCGGATGGCCGGCAAAGTAGATCGAGTCGATCGCGACTACTTCAAGGAATTGATTGAACCCCACATTGACGGTGAATTTATCCAGTTCATCGGCGAAGCCAATCACCCGACCAAGAATGCTCTCCTTGGGGGGGCGATCGCCATGCTCTTTCCGATTACATGGCAGGAACCCTTTGGCCTAGTCATGATTGAATCCATGGCCGCCGGTACGCCAGTGGTGGCGATCGCCAAGGGGGCAGCCCCCGAAGTCATTGAGCACGGTAAAACCGGTTTCCTCTGTCACTCGGTGGAAGACTGTGTTGCCGCCGTTGCCCAAGTGCCGCAACTCGATCGCCAGGCCTGTCGCGACTACGTTTGGCAGCGGTTCAGTGTCGAGCGAATGGTGAGCGAGTACGAAGCTGTCTATGATACCGTTGTTGCCAATACCTTTGTCCATAATGGACATCGTAGGGGAACCATTGAACTGCTGGCCAGTTAGGTGTACCCCTGACCCCATTGCAAAAGTCTTTCTTTGACCGTTATTCAAGTTATTCAATTCAAAAGGTGTATTTATGCAAGCATTATCAACCCGTACAGCAAAAAATACACTTCCTCGGGCCTTTGCCATGTCCCAGCCGCAGGTCCCTGCCCGTCAGCCCATTGCCTTGATTTCTGTTCATGGGGACCCCGCCGCCGATGTCGGCCATGAATCCGCCGGCGGTCAAAATATCTATGTACGGCAATTGGGGGAAGCCCTAGCGGCCGCCGGGTGGCACGTGGATATGTTTACCCGCAAAATCCATCCCGATGACCCCGATGTGATTGAGCACAGCCCCCACTGTCGCACCATTCGCCTAGAGGCAGGCCCCCTGACCTACATTCCTCGGGAAAAACTCTTTGAGACACTACCCAAGTTTGTCGAAGCCTTCAAGGCTTACCACGCCAAGTATGGCTATCCGCTGATCCACACCAATTACTGGCTCTCTGGCTGGGTGGGTTGGCAGTTGCGTCAGACATTGAATTTCCAATGGCTGCACACCTACCACTCCTTGGGGGTAGTCAAATATCAAGTGGCTTCTGAGCAAGCCCAACGGGATGAAACCCGCCTCATGGTCGAAAAAGCCATCCTTGAACATGCCGACTGTGTGATTGTGACTAGCCCCCAGGAGGAAGCCTATCTGCGGCGTTGGGTCTCCAAGGCAGGGCGAACCCGCCTGATTCCCTGTGGCACCAATTTGAATCTCTTTTACCCCGTCGCCGATGCCCGCACCCAACTAAATTTGCCGCCCGATGAGCCGATTGTCCTCTATGTGGGTCGCTTTGATCGCCGCAAAGGGATTGAAACACTGGTGGCAGCAATGGCTCAGATCCCCCAAGGGCGGTTACTCCTTGTGGGGGGGAGTGATCCGCAGCGCAGCGATGGGGCCGAACGGCGGCGCATTGAAGGATTGGTGCAGGAGTATAACTTGGGCGATCGCGTCACCTTTGTGGGGCAAATTGACCACGAGCACTTGGCGGTTTACTACAGTGCTGCCAATGTCTGCGTGGTGCCCAGCTACTATGAACCCTTTGGCTTGGTGGCCATTGAAGCAATGGCCTGTGGGACGCCGGTGATTGCTTCTGCCGTTGGGGGTCTGCAATTCACGGTAATTCCCGGGGAAACAGGGTTACTGGTGCCGCCTCAGGATGCCACCGCCTTGGCCAATGCCATTCAACGCCTGTTGGCGGACCCAGCATGGGCGCGTACCCTTGGGGCCAACGGTCGCGAGCGGGTGCAGGCCCTCTTCAACTGGGAGGCGATCGCCCTTCAGATGGGGCAACTCTACCGTCAACTCTTTGCCGCCTCCCTCATGGGGAATTCCCCTCGCTTAGAGACGGTTAAAAACACCGCCTCGCTGACAACGGTGACCAAAGCGGCCTTAGCCTCCTAGGCATCTTAAATTGAGTCGCCGCAGCAGATCAAGCCGCACTCTCGTGTGGACAGATCACCCCTCTGCCCTCTACCTAGCCCCTGATTGCCCTCGTGCCGAACAATTTGTTAAATTCTAGGGGGTTGTTTATCGTTTTGTATCATTTCTGAAATTTGATGGTGCAGTGGCGATCGCTTTCTCCCCGATGGCCTGACGTTATTCTGGCGGCACTCATTCTAGGCCCTCTATTTGCTCCCTTTTTGGCGGCCAGCAATTTTCTTTTCTTGCCTAAAATTGCCCACATCATCTATACCATGGGCCATCATGTGTGTCCGCAACCGGAAATGGGGTTAATGCTGGCCTCCCCTTGGAAAATGGCCGTGTGTATGCGCTGCTACGGCACCCTTGTTGGAGTTCTCCTGACGCGCTGGTGGATTCAGGGGTCCACCACTGCCCGGGAGTGGTACTGGTTGCCGCAATATGGTCTGGGGGGCTTTTTAGTGGCGGTGGTGTTCATGCTGTTTTACCCCCTAGAGTGGGCACTACAACACTACGGCATTTGGGGCTATTCCAATTGGATTGTCTTTCCCTTTGGGGCGATCGCTGGACTGGGCTTGGGATTACTGATCATGCCTCTGCTCTACCCCAAACAGCACCCTGCCACCTCCGGCGGAGGAACAAACACCGAAATTTTGGTAGCCTCCGATACAAAAATTAACTAGGTCAACTTTCTACCATAGATTGTCGCTGCGGTGCGCCTAATACAGAAGGAGTAACCTATACATGGCAACGCCCCAAGAAATCTTAGATTTGATCAACAGCAAGTACGAGCTCATCGACTTGAAATTTATTGACATGCCCGGCACGTGGCAACACCTGACGGTTCACAAAAGCCAAATCAGTGAAAGCTCATTTACCGACGGTGTGCCCTTCGACGGTTCCAGTATTCGCGGTTGGAAAGCGATTAACGAATCCGACATGGTGATGGTGCCGGATCCGAATACAGCGTGGGAAGACCCCTTCATGAAAGAACCCACCCTGAGCATGATTTGCACCATCAAAGATCCGCGCACCGGCGAACTCTACGATCGCTGCCCGCGCTCCATTGCCACCCGTGCCGTTGAGTACTTAAAAGCAACCGGCATTGGCGATACGGCTTACTTTGGCCCCGAAGCCGAGTTCTTTGTTTTCGATGACGTTCGCTACGACCAAAATCAACGGTCTGGCTACTACTACGTTGACAGTATTGAAGGTCTTTGGAACACTGGCCGTGAAGAAGAAGGGGGCAACCTCGGCTACAAAATCCGTGGCAAAGAGGGTTACTTCCCCGTTGCGCCCACAGATACGCTGCAGGACTTGCGCACAGAAATGCTCTTGACGATGGCCAAGTGCGGTGTACCCATTGAAAAGCATCACCACGAAGTGGCTACGGCGGGGCAGTGCGAGTTGGGTTTCCGCTTTGGCACCCTCATTCAAGCTGCCGACTGGCTAATGACCTATAAGTACTGCGTCAAGAATGTTGCCCGCAAGCACGGTAAAGTGGCAACCTTTATGCCCAAGCCCGTCTTCAACGACAACGGCTCGGGGATGCATACCCACCAGTCGATTTGGAAAGATGGCCAGCCCCTGTTCTGGGGAGATGGCTACGCCAATTTGAGCCAAATTGCTCTCTGGTACATTGGTGGTATCCTCAAGCACGCTCCGGCGCTATTGGCTTTTACCAACCCGACAACGAACTCCTACAAACGACTGGTTCCCGGCTTTGAGGCCCCCGTGAACCTTGCCTATTCCCAAGGCAACCGCTCTGCTTCTGTGCGGATTCCCCTCACTGGTCCCAACCCCAAAGCGAAGCGCCTCGAGTTCCGTTGCCCCGATGCCACGAGTAATCCCTACCTTGCCTTTGCGGCGATGCTGTGTGCAGGTATTGATGGCATCAAGAATCAAATCGATCCGGGTAGCCCCTTGGATGTTGATATCTACGACCTCAGCCCCGAAGAATTGGCCAAGATTCCCTCAACCCCCGGTTCACTTATGGCGGCCCTGGAAAATCTGCAAAAGGATCACAGCTTCCTCACGGCGGGGGGTGTCTTTAGCGAAGACTTTATCCTCAACTGGATTCAGTACAAGCTGGACACAGAAGTCATTCCCATGTCACTGCGTCCTCACCCCTATGAATTTACTCTCTACTTTGATGCCTAGGCAAATTAGGCAAATAAGCTGCTAGAGTCTGGCAGTTAGCGACAACGCAGAGGCACCCATCAAGGGTTGCCTCTTTTATTTTTGCTACCGCTTCTGCGCTGGTAGAGGTTTTGGGTGGGCCCATGCTTGCCTAGGGCTGGAATTTCTGATAAGTTGAGATGTTACTAAAAATTAACATTCCCCCTCTTAAATATTGTTGATGGGGAAGGGTTCCCCCTAAGAATTAGGTTATAGGGTCCGATGCTACGCGCTGGAATTGTCGGCCTACCCAATGTGGGCAAATCAACACTGTTTAATGCCCTTGTGGCCAATGCTAAGGCCGAGGCAGCCAATTTCCCTTTCTGTACGATTGAACCCAATGTTGGTGTTGTCGCAGTCCCCGATGAGCGGCTGGAGGTCCTGGCAAAAATTTCCCAATCTGCTCAGATTGTGCCGACGCGGGTAGAGTTTGTGGACATCGCGGGCTTAGTAAAGGGAGCCAGCAAAGGAGAAGGACTGGGCAACCAGTTTTTGGCAAATATTCGCGAGGTGGATGCCATTGTCCACGTGGTGCGCTGCTTTGAGGACCCGGATATTGTCCATGTGGCAGGGCGGGTCAATCCGGTTGAGGATATTGCCGTGATTAACTTAGAACTTGCCCTGGCGGATTTAGCCCAGATAGAAAAGCGCATTGAACGCACCCGCAAGGCGGCGCGATCGCAAAAAGAAGCCCAGATTGAGCTGACGGCCCTTGAAAAGCTCCTGGGGGTACTCAATGAGGGACAGCCTGCCCGTCTGTGTCAACTGACAGAGGATGAAGAGGCGGCCATTCGCTTTCTCGGCTTGCTCACTCGTAAGCCTGTGATCTATGCCGCTAACGTGGCTGAGCAGGATTTGGCCACTGGCAATGACTGGACAGCAGCAGTTCAGGAGATGGCAAAGCAAGAGGGGGCGGAGGTGGTGATTGTCTCGGCTCAAGTGGAGGCCGAGCTCGTGGATTTGCCCGAGGCCGATCGCGCCGAGTATCTCGCCAGTCTTGGCGTGACGGAGGGGGGCCTGCGATCGCTCATTCGCTCAACCTATAAGCTGCTTGGCCTGCAAACTTTCTTTACCACAGGGCCTAAGGAAACCCGAGCGTGGACAATTCCAGCGGGTACCAAAGCGCCCCAAGCGGCCGGCGTCATTCACAGTGACTTTGAGCGGGGCTTTATTCGCGCCGAAACGGTAAGCTATGAGGATCTTGTGGCCTGTCAATCCATGACGGTGGCCAAGGAAAAAGGCCTAGTACGCAGTGAAGGCAAAGATTACGTTGTGCAGGAGGGGGATGTGATGCTCTTTCGCTTTAATGTTTAGCCGCCCCTAGTTAGAGGACCAGCCTATGGCAATATTCCCGCAATTGGATCAACCAAGGGGGGCACAATTAAGGCCATTGCCACCCCCACGGCTGCGATCGCACTGAGTAGCACTGCACCAGCGGCACAATCTTTAGCAATGCGGGCAAGTTCGTGATATTCCCGGCCAACGGTGAGATCTACTATCGCTTCAAGAGCCGTATTCAGCAACTCCAGCCCCATGACAATACCAATCGTCAGCAAAATCACTGCCACCTCAACGGGGGGAAGTTTTAACAAACCACTGAGGGCGATCGCGCTCAGGCCAACTGCGGTATGAATCCGAAAATTGCGCTGAGTTTGAAAGGTATAGACGACCCCTGCCCACGCGTAACGGAAACTATTCAGTAGGCAGGAGGCCACACGGTAGGAGCGCCCTCGCAGTGGGGTTGTCCCTGAGGCTTTCTCAGTGTAGGTGGCTAGAACTTTTTGTGTCATAACGTTATCCATCACACCAAATATTCACATCTAAGTGTTGACGTTGGCTTTCATACACCTTAAAGAAGAAATTTCAAGAAATTTGGTTGTTAACGCCTCCCATTTAAGCACATGGTTTTCAATTTCGTTCCTAGCCAACAGAGCATTTAAGGAACATTGGGGGTGTAAGCCCGACGGCTGCCAGGCACTCGGCCTGCTGAGCTAACATCCGTGCCAGTTGGGCCTCATCGGGATGATCCCAGCCTAGGAGGTGGAGAAGGCCATGGCAGGCTAGCCAGGTGATCTCTATAGAGAGAGTGTGCCCACTTTCTGTGGCTTGCTGACGGGCAGTATCGCCAGAAATAATGATGTCCCCAAGGTATTCAGGTTCCTCTAGGGGCAGCGGCAGGGCATCATCGCGGGTGGCAAAGGCAAGCACATCCGTGGGGGTGTTGCGATCGCGATACCGACAGTTAAGGGCTCGAATCTCGGCATCGGTTGTCAAACGCAGGGTCAGCTCATACTCTTTGCCTGCATTGGGCTCCACCATTGCCATCCATGTGTGAAACCACGCTGACCAAGGGAGTGCCGCCACTTCAGCGCTCAGGGAAGGATGGTGCAGTTCCAGATAGACGGTAACCGGCATTGTTTTTTCTTGGTTCTCACCAACTCCCTAACGGGTGAGGTAGGACAAGCCCACCAACAACGCCAACAGACCGATACTGGTGAGGGCAAAATGGATCAGGGATTTGCCTCTCTTACGCACCATGTTGCGCATGGCCAATTTGACATAACTGGGCTGCTCGGCAGGGGCAGACGTAGGTTCGGGGGACTTGCTCATGGGATTTTACTGCTATTGGCAATCTTCATGAATTTTAACAAGCAGGCTTGGCTTCAGTAGCGCGATCGCGGGCGATGATTGGCCACCGATTGTACCAGCCCTAAACCAACATAGGTGGCCAAGAGGGCAGAACGGCCATAGCTGAGGAACGGCAAGGGAATGCCCGTCACAGGAAACAGGTTAATGGTCATGCCGATATTGACCACCGCTTGGAACATCAACATGGCAAAGAGGCCAATGGCAAGGAGTGAGCCAAAATCATCCCGGGCACTATTGGCAATTTGCAATAGCCGCAGCCCAATGAACCAAAACAGTCCTAACACTAGCAAGCCGCCCCAAAAGCCTAATTCCTCACCGATGGCAGAAAAAATAAAGTCCGTGTGCTGCTCAGGGATAAACCCCAATTGTGTCTGCGTCCCATGAAATAGCCCTCGCCCCCACAGGCCACCGGCGCCGATGGCAATGCGGGATTGGATCAGGTGATAGCCCGCCCCCAGGGGATCTTTATCCGGATCTAAGAACATCAAGAGGCGGTCTTTTTGATAGTCCTTGAGAACACTCCACAGCAATTGCCCCAGCCCTGCCCCCGAAAGATTCAGAACAATGCCACCGATCGCCCCAATCCAACCAAGGGGCAGGGTTTGCCACGCCACTACCCCCATCCCCAATGTCCACAGGAACCACAGCACGAGATTGAGTTCATAGGGCAGCGGTAGGGCAAAGAGAATCGCGGCCACCAAAGGGGAGAGCATCAGCACAATCCAACCCAAACGGGCGTTGGCCCAGTAGAGCATCCCCAGGGTGATGGCAGCAAAGACCAGGGAAGTACCCAGATCGGGTTCCGACAAAATCAACCCTAGGGGCAAGGCCGTTGCCGCAAACACCCGTAGAATGCCGCTGAGGCCATTGGCAGGCACCCGCTGGAGGAGGGCAGCCTGGGTGAGGATGATCGAGATTTTGGCAAATTCAGAAGGCTGGAGGTTAAAGCCCGCAATGGGCAGCCAGCTCTGGGCGCCGTTAGCTTCAACGCCAAATAGGCTCACAGCCAGTAGGAGGAGACAACTGAGGCCATAGACCCACCAGTGGGCTGAGATAAAGACCGAGGTCGGCAGCCGTGCCAGTAGGAAAAGCAAAACTGTACCCACGCCCGCGATTGCCAGATGTTGGAAGCCATCCTTTTCGCCAATGTGCAGCTCAGCACTGTGAATGGCCACTGCCCCTAGCAGCGTAATCAACCATACTGCAATTAAAAGTAGCCAATCCATCCCCCGCCAAGGATAGAGCCAAGCAGACCAGCGGCGTTGCCATAGCCGAGTTGTCCAAAACATCGCCAGATATCCTTCGTTCGCACTAGGCTGGAACAGTGGTGGTTTGATTAAGACTCTCATTCTAGCTTGAGTGGAACTATGCTTCGGTGGCAACCGCATTGGTCAAGGCTTTATAGCCAGAGATAGGGCATACTGAGGGTGAAGCACGCGAAAAAAGCCACCCCTGCTGATATGAGCCTTCCTGCGCCGACTTTGGCTGAATTGCCCCTCCATCCCTATATTGATGGTTCAGGTCGTGTGGCCCCTGATCTCAAGGGAGCGATCGGTCTCTATGCCATTTTTGATGCTGCCGGCAGGGTGCAGTATATTGGCTATTCTCGGGATATACGACTGAGTTTGCTACAACACCTTGTGCGCTGTCCTCAGGGGTGTAGTGGCTACAAAGCGATCGCTATTGAGCGCCCCGATCGCCCGTGGCTAGAAACCATGAAACAGCAGTGGCTAGCGGAATTGGGAACTGTGCCCTTAGGCAACGAGCGCGATCGCCCCCAGTGGGAAAATGCCATTGATGTCAAGGAGCAAATGACCGAGGCCGAACGCACTGCATGGGCCAGTGCCGACTCACTCACTCAACCAAAACTGCTGAAACAGGTGGCGCGGCGAGTTGAAGCAGCGATTCTCGAACAGCTACGGCAGCGATCGCTACAGGAGCCGCTGGTCTTTAACGCCAAACTAAAGGAAAGTGGACGGCTGGATCTCAAATGACGACTTCTCCCCCTCTGACCTCTAGCCAAATCTGGCAGATCAATCAACTCCTGCGCCAAGCGGGGCAACGGGCACGGCAACTGGCACAGCAACCCTTTGATGTCATTGAAAAGGGACGCCAAGACTTTGCCACCAGTATTGATCGCTTCTTGGATCGGCTGCTGAGTCAGAAATTTCGTGCTTGGTTTCCTGAAGATGGCATCATCAGTGAGGAAAATGCCGACTCCCCAGCAGTTTTTCAGGAACCGAAAAATCGCTACTGGCTGATTGATCCCCTTGATGGTACCGATGATCTGATTCACCATCGCCAAGGCTATGCCCTAATGGTGGGTTTGCTAGAGCACTACAGTCCAGTGGCGGGTTGGATCTATGCCCCCAATCTGGACCATCTCTACTACGGCGGTAAAGACTGGGGACTCTTTCAAATGAGCAGCGGTGGGCCACCTGTCCCCCTATTACCCGTTTGTCCACCTTCCCCTAATGGCGACCATTGCCCGATGATGATTGGCTATCGCGACTACCGTACCTACGGCGATGCAATTCATCGGGTGTTGCCCCAAGTGGAATTTCGCTTTCTGGGCAGTTTTGGCCTCAAGGTGATTGAAGTAATTTTGGGACGGGCGGGACTCTACCTCTACTTAAATCAGCGGGTTAAGCTCTGGGATACCACCGCCCCCTTAGCTTTGGCAACAGCGGCAGGTTTGGTGTGCACCGACTTGCAGGGAAATCCCTTGCGTTTTGATGCCACAGGTTTACAGGAACAAACCCTGGCCCATCAGCAACCCATTCTCATTGGCTGGCCAGAGTATATCGCTGCTTTGCGATCGCCCTTGGTGGAAGCGATTACGGCAGTTCAACTGCCCTTTGGGTCTGCCTAGAATCCCTGAGAAATAGACTATCGTGGGGCTAGAGTTTGCTTGGAGGTATCCCAATGGGGCGCTGGCACAGTTGGTCATTGGTGGGAATGGCGATCGCCACCCTCCACATTGCTCAGCCTTTTCCGAGTCAAGCAGTAAGCGTTACAGAAGTTGCCCGCATCGCCAAAAAGATCACCGTGCTGATTGAAGGTGCCAACAGCCATGGCTCAGGCATCCTATTGCAGCGTCATGGCAATACTTACGTCATTCTCACCGCCTACCATGTGGTTGAAAAGGGCGGCCAGTACACTGTGAAAACGGTTGATGGTCAGCGCCATGCCATGCGACCCCGCTCAATTCGTCGCTTGCCCAGTGTTGATCTAGCCACACTAGAAATTGAAAGCAACCGTGATTACACCCTTGCCACACTGGGAAACTCTGGAGAAGCGGTGGAGGGTATGCCTGTTTTTGTAGCTGGTTTTCCTGCTCAGGAGGCCTCGGTGCTAGGTGGCATTTATCAATTTACAGAGGGACGGCTGACGGCCAATGCCTCACGTCCGATTCAAGATGGCTATGCCCTAGTCTATAGCAACCCCACGCTGCCAGGGATGAGTGGCGGGCCTGTCCTCGATGAAAATGGCCGTTTAATTGGGATTCATGGCAGTGCCGATATTGCTTCTACGCTTGTCCAGGAGGGCAATGGCTCTAGTACCGTCTTTGTTAAACGCGGCTTTAATCTCGGCATTCCCATTCATACCTACCTGAGTTTGGCAACACCGTCGCGGCCAACCACGGCTCTACCTGCTGTGACCCCCATGAAGGCAGCAGACTATTTCCTTGCCGCTGAGGCGTCCTTCCAGCGCCAAAATTTTGCCCCTGCCATTGAAAACTACAGCCAAGCAATCGCCCTCAATCCCAACTACAGTGAGGCCTATCTAGGACGGGCCGTAGCGCAAATTTTTGCCCTTGTGCCTAACCAAGACTTTAATCAGCTTGGTGAAGAACTGGGTACCAAGTACTTGAGCCGTCTCACCCAGGGCAACCCTATCCTCAAGGATGCCTTTCCTCCCAACCCACCCACCCCTTTGCTGGAGACATTTATGCGCAATATGGCTGAACGACCGGGCACAATCCAGCCGGACATTGCTAAGGCGATCGCCCTCAATCCCCAGTACACCGAAGCCTATGGCGTGAGTAGCTTTTTGAATTTGCTCCTGGGCAACTTTGGCAATGCCATTGCGGAGAGTGAGCGCGCCCTTGCCCTCAGACCCAACAACAGTGATCTGCAAATGATTCAGGCCTTGGCGCTGTTTCTCAGTGGGGATTTTCGCCGTAGTATCGCCGTATTTGATCGCCTCATTGCCGCCAATCCCAAGAGTACTGACTATCATTTGCTGCGGGGAGTTGCCGCTTTTATGATGGGGGACTATGCCCTCAGTCGCCCCAGTTGGACGACCTTGACCCAGCTTACCCCGCGGGATCCAATGCCCTTTGCTTTGCGGGGAGTGACATATCTTTTAGAAGAGAACTTCAAAGCCAGCCTACCTGATCTGCGGCAAGCAGCTGAACTCTATCGCCAGCAGGGGAATACGCAATCCTACAACCAAATGATGCAGGTGATTCACCAAATCGAGAACCGTTAGAAGGATCACCGGCGCTGCCACTGCTGCAAGAGCCACCGCCCCAAACGAATCAGCTGTTCTTCAATCCAGAGAAACAGGCGATCGCACCACAGCAGTAGCCGTTCAAACCAGTGGAGTTCATACCCAATGAGGGCAGCATCCACATCAAGAATCAACTGCTCTGGATTCGGATGGACACTGGTGGCCGCCGTCTCCGAGGGCGATGCAGGAGTGAATGGCGCCGAGGTGCTCCCTAAACTGAGCAGGGTCTCCACGGGAGAAAAGACTGGCAAAGCATCCGTAGCTGCCAATAGGGGTGAATTCGCGGTTGCTACCGCAGGAAGTTGGAATCCTCCTAGCCAGTAGGAGAGCTGAGTCAGCCAGTCTTGGAAGGGCAGCTTGAAGGGATGAAGATGGCGTTCAATCCAAGCGAGGGCTTGCGCCTGTTGAGCAGGGCTGAGGATGTACAGGATGGTGTTATCGGTGCCAATGAGCACCATCTGCTGTGTTTCTAAGAGAGTAGCAATCCCCTGTACCCGCACTTGGGAAAGCGTGTTCTTGCGACCAGAGGGGAGGCGCGATCGCAACCAGCGGACAGCAGCGGCCAAGGGAGACGCCGAGGGTAGGACTAAATCCCCTTCACGGGTACCTGTTAACTGCAGTTGCCCCAGAAAGGTTGCCACCAAACAGGACGGTGGGTTAGAGTCTGCTTTTAGGGATCGCTCCCACCAACCCCAGAACCAGTGATGTTGTCGCCGATACCACTGCCGAACATGCTGGTAGTACACTGCCAAGGCGTAGGCAATGTGTTGCTCAATTTGCTGCTGTTCTGTGGGGGTAAAGATTTTCAAGGGGCGAGCAGCCTCATCCACAAGCAAGAGGGATTTTGTGGGGCGATCGCAGGCAAGGTAAACAGGTGGCCGCTGTGCCAAGGGTGCGGCCGCTGAGGGTAATGTCTTGGACGGGGGATTGAAACCAGCGTTGCCAAGGGGCCATCCAGCGCTGCCACCAAGTTAAGGGGGCGAGCAATGGGGGCGATCGCCACTACCCAAGATTGATCCTCTCCTGGTGTGAGGGACAAAGCAGACATGACGGTTAACAGGGCTTCATCGGCAGGGGGTGCCGCTGTCGGCTTCGGCAGGAGGCGTTGATGCATTTGGGAAACCGTGCCCAACAGTTGGGGAACTCGCTGCTGCCAAAATTGTGCCAGAATTGAGCCAATGACCTGAAGTGTGCCACTGAGGGTGCTTTCAATCTGCCATTGTTGGCGCTGCCACCGTTGCTGCCAACGTTGCCATTGCTGTCGCCAAAAGCTAAAGAAGCGACTCTGATAGGAAACTGCCATAGCGGCTTTGTCGGTAGAGGAATATAAAACTAGATTACTGTTCTGGTAGTATAAATGCTTACTGTATGATTCCTGTCAATACTGATCCCGTTTACCCCGCAATCGCGTAAAGGCCTGTAAAGGTGTGGTTGCCCCCACGGCCATCTGAATGGTCCTAACTTCGCAGCGCAAAAAGGGATTTGTCGCCTTTTCAAGGCCAATCGTACTGGGAATCGTGGCTTGCCCTTGGGCGCGATCGCGACAAACTTGGGCATAGCGCTCTTGCAGGGTAGGGTTATCCGCTTCGACGGTAAGGGCAAAGCTAAGGTTCTTTTGGGTATATTCGTGGGCGCACCAGACCCGCGTCTCCTCCGGTAGCTGCCGCAGTTGATTCAATGAGTCCAACATCTGGGCCGGGGTTCCCTCAAAAAGACGCCCACAACCGCCGCCAAAGAGCGTATCACCGCAAAATAGATCGCCCGTTGTCGGCGCATAGTAGGCAATGTGACCGCGGGTATGGCCGGGAACAAAGAGGACGTCAAAATAAGTTTGGCCAAAGGGAACGCGATCGCCCGCCTTCAGGAAAACGGTTTGCTCTGGAATGCGGCCTTGATCTTGACGGCTGCCGTAGACTGCGATATCTGGGAAGCGCGATCGCAGGGCACAATTGGCACCCACATGATCCCAGTGGTGGTGGGTATTGAAAATCGCCCTTAGTGTTGCCCCCAATTCCGCTAATTTGGCAAGGACGGGTTCTGGCTCTGCTGGATCCACCACTGCCGCTGTCCCCGTTTGCGGATCATGGAGCAAAAAAATGTAATTATCCGTAAGGGCATTGAGGCGATAAATCACCATGGCCGTTGTTTCTGCACCCAGCGTTGCCAATTTTCTGTGCCGCTACCTCATCCATTTTGGCCTCTGCCAAGCAGCCATAAAGAGACTCTTTGGGCATCCATGAAAGGGGAGCGATCGATGCCATCCCGCAACTGGACCATTTGCCATCTCCCACCATTGTAGCGCCATAACTCTGGTACCCCCAAGGCTGCATAGAGGCGGTTTTTATCATTAATAATCATTCAATATCAGTGTGGGTCATGTCCACCGCAATGCCTCAATCGGAGGGGGTGGATCAATACTCAGATCAATCCTGCAGCCAACCACCCGTGGTTGAGGGTGGATCTAACAGTCATGATCTGGCTCTGCGATCGCCACGGGGTTCCTGAGCGCAGCGATCGCGGCGGCAGCCCTGTTTCCCCAACCAGAATGCGCCAAAATAGACAAAATAGACCAATTAACTCACCGGCAAACCCACAGGCGGGGCTTCAAGGGTGCCACATCCTGCTGCAAGGGAGGCCCTAGAGGCTGACAGGCTGTTTGCCCGTGGTGGCGGCTAGGGTTGCCGTTGGGCCAGATCAAAAATCTTCCATATTATCTGATTATCTGAAACTCTCTATGGCTTTGGTATCAGCTTCCTGCCCGTAGCACACAAATCAATCAGTTCACAGCTTTCGCACTGGGGCTGACGGGCTTGGCAAACTGCACGGCCATGGTAAATCAAGCGAATTGACCAGTTTTCCCAATCGGGCTGGGGAATCAGACGCATTAAGTCCCGCTCAATTTTCACAGGATCGGTTTCTTGGGTAAGGCCCAGCCGCCGGCTCAAGCGCTTGACATGGGTATCCACGGTAACTCCGCCTAAAATGCCATAACCGTGGGCAAGAACCACATTGGCCGTTTTGCGAGCGACTCCCGGCAGGGAAAGCAAATCTTCCATGACCTTGGGCACTTGACCCCCATAGACTTCGACAATGCGGCGACAGGCCCCTTGAATATGGCGGGCTTTGTTGCGATAAAACCCCGTGGACTTGATGTACTGTTCCAGCTCGGTCAAATCAGCCATAGCAAAATCTTTGGCATCGCGATAGCGCGCAAACAGTGCCGGTGTAACTTGATTCACCCGCTCATCGGTGCACTGGGCAGAGAGAATCGTGGCCACCAGCAGTTGCAGCGGATTGGCAAAGTTGAGGCTACAGGTGGCATTGGGATAGAGACGCTTGAGGCGGGTGAGAATTTCCAGCGCCCGTTGTTGCTTGGCCGAAAGGCGACGGGTGATAGCCATAGCTGGGCTTAAAAGAGTTGCTGCACCCAGCCGAAGCCCGTGAGGTTCACGGTGTCCCGAACAATCAGGAACATTCCCAATCCAAGGAGTAGAACCAGCCCTGTTTGCATCACGCCCTCTTGGATGCGATTGGGTAAAGGACGACCCCGAAGCGCTTCCACCAGCAAGAAAAGCAGTTGACCACCGTCTAGGGCTGGAAAGGGCAGAATGTTGATGATGGCCAGGTTGATACTGATCAACGCGGTAAAGGTAAAGAGCTGGTCAGCATTCGAGCGGGCAATATCCGCGCCCATGGCAACAATGGCTACCGGTCCAGAGACCTGTTGAGCCGCTTGATCAAAATGCCGGAACAGTTCCCGAAAACCATCTAGGGTCAGGACAATCACGCGCTGGAACTCCGCTGCGGCTGCCGTAACTAATTTAATCGGGTTTAGGGTGTGTTCGCGGTGAATGTCGACATGGGGCGCTAGTTGAACGCCAATCCGAGCTTGCCCATCCTCACTGACCTCTGGGGTGACAGTAATCTCTTGGATGTGCCCTTGACGTTGAATTGTCAGTGTCAGGGGTTGCTGCGGATGCTGCTGAATAGCTCGCATTAGGTTTGGCAAGCTATTGGTATCGGCACCCAAGGGTTGGCCATCCACGGCTAAAACCAAGTCCCCCGGCTGAATGCCCGCTTTGGTGGCCACAAGGCTACTTTCAGGAACAAGGGCAGGAATGAGCACACCCTCGTGGTACGTGGCTTGACTAATGCCCATGACCCCCACCTGCACCAGCAGTAGCAAATAGGCAAAGACCAAATTGGCAATCACCCCGGCGCTGATGACAATGGCGCGATCCAAAATCGGACGATTGCTTAGGAGATCGGGATCGTTGGCGGGAACGCCGCTATTGGGGTCATCGTCTGGAAAACCCACGTAGCCCCCCAAGGGAATCAGGCGCAGGGCGTACTCAGTCTTTTTGCCCTGAAATTTCCAAAGGATAGGGCCAAAACCAATGGAAAAGCGGTTGACGTGAATGCCTTGGCTGCGGGCAGCGATGAAGTGCCCCCACTCATGGACAAAAATCAAGATTCCCAAGATGGCGATCGCCACCACGACTGCAACCATGGACATAGATTCAACCCAGTGCTACGCTGCGAACTGTTAACTTCCTCTTATTGTGACACCGAAGTTCCCCTTGGATCGGTGATCTCTCCCCAGACCCCTGCATAATTTCCCAAACTTGTGCGATATATTGCAAAAATGCAACAAAGTGGGATGATAAGTAATTATTCTTAGTGGATACTCTTCGGAGAGACCCATACAAACGCGCTGTTTGAGACTTCAACGTTAAAGGGAATTTTCTACAATGTCTTTATTTGATTGGTTTGCAAATCGCCGTAAAGAAACTGCGTTGACACCCATGCAGCCAGAGCGGGAGATCGCCGAGGGTCTCTGGACAAAGTGCGAAGCCTGTGGCGTCATGATCTACAGCAAGGATCTGCATAGCCACCAGCTGGTGTGTCCAGAGTGTGGCCATCACCATCGCGTCAGCAGTAGTGAGCGTATCCAGCAACTGATTGACCCCCACACATGGCGCCCCCTAGATGAAAATTTGGTCAGTTGTGACCCCTTGCAATTCAAGGATCGCAAGCCCTATAGCGATCGCCTGCGGGAATATCAAGAGAAAACAGGGCTTAAGGATGCCGTACAAACTGGCCTGGGCCAACTCGAAGGTCTGCCGGTTGCCTTGGGAGTGATGGACTTTGCCTTCATGGGCGGCAGCATGGGGAGTGTTGTCGGTGAGAAAATCACCCGTTTGATTGAGCGGGCCACGTGGGAACATATTCCCCTTGTTATTGTTTGTGCCTCTGGCGGTGCCCGCATGCAAGAAGGCATGCTCAGCCTGGTGCAAATGGCCAAAACTGCTGCTGCCCTTGAGCGTCATCGCAGTGCTGGTCTGCTTTATATCCCCGTCTTGACCCATCCCACTGCTGGGGGCGTGACCGCTAGCTTTGCGATGTTGGGGGATATTATTATTGCCGAGCCGAAGGCAACAATTGCCTTTGCCGGACGGCGGGTCATTGAGCAAACGCTGCGGGAAAAACTCCCCGACGACTTCCAAACCGCCGAATTTGTCCAGAAATGCGGCTTTGTTGATGTAATTGTGCCGCGCACCCAACTAAAGTCAACCTTGGCCCGGTTAATCCGTTTGCATCAACCCGTGGCAAGTCGGGTGTCCTCAACCGTCTTGCCAAAATCATTCCCCTTGATGGCAATGGCTGAAGAATCGTCATAAAAAACAGCAGCAAGACGTAGAAAAAGCCTGTCCTAGGGCGATGGTTATACAATAGGGGATACCTCTTGCAAGGGGTGGTCGTCGCTGTGCTCTTTTTGCTGGCTCACTGCTCTAATGGCTACCGCTCAAACTGATCACAACCTCAAACTTTGGTGGGGCGTCCTTTATCCTGCCTATCCTGATCACCCCATTTTGGCTGCCCCCAACCGCACTTCTGAGGGAACGGTGTTTGAGCAGGACACCAATCCCCCCAATACGGCCGCCTTTTTTGACCCACAGCACCGCTACCAACGCTGGGATCACCACTACGCCTGTGATTTGCCCCAATTGGTGCAGGATCTACAGCCTGAGGAGCCGACGCTCTTAGAAACCCTCCGCAAAACAGCTCAGGACTGGGCACAGGGACTAAATATCCTGGATCCTACGGTGGTCATTCCCCATTTGCAAGCTCAATACCCTGACCTCAGTGCGGTGGCGATCGCCTACCTTGCCCTACACCTTGTCTATCCCGAAACCATTCCAGCCATTCACGATGCCTGGCTAGATACCGTTTCCACAAGCAACTTACCAGTCAACTACTGCCATGGCATTATTCTCGAGTACAATCACACTGCGCGCCCTCTGCAAGATGTTTGGCAAGACGACAACATTGCCGATGAGCAAATTTTCCAGTACCTAGAGGGCATGATTGACCTCTGGAAAACTTTAGAACCGTGGCATTGCCATTATTCCTTGCTGACAGTCAGAAACTTAGCCGTCAACCCAGACGATCAATTGTGGCTGCATCAACTGGACTTCACTTTGCCCTTAGGGGAAACTTTTGAGCGACCCACGCCGCCCCCTAGCCTCGTTAGCGTCTGGCAAGAGTTATTTGCCCATGCCTCTAGTCGCCGCCAAGCCGTTTTCATGCCCTTGTTGGTCTCTTTGAGTACGGCTCCGCTGGAGAAAATCTCAGAAATTCAGATGCTGCTTGACTCCCTTGCCTCCACCTTGCGCAGTGAACCCGTGTCTGAGGCGGAGACAGGCGAAAGTACGGGCGATCTAGGCGATCTAGGCGATCTAATAGATAAACTGCCAGACATCACCCTCTCACCAGAATCAGCAGAAGAGGATCACACCGCTATTGAGGATGCGCCAACTGCCCTCCTACCACGACAACTGGTTCAAGTGGACGTTGCTGCCCACACTGATCCTGGGCGCGATCGCCACCACAACGAGGATTTCTATCTCATCAATCATCGGCAGCAGATGCGCATAACCCCCAACGGTCAACAACTAGAGGTTCAAGGGGTTTATGTTCTCTGTGATGGCATGGGCGGCCACGCCGAAGGAGAAGTTGCTAGCTCCTTAGCCACTAAAACCGTTCATGAATACTTCGAGCAGACTTGGCCGTGGCAGGGAGAACTTCCGAGTGCCGACGAGGTACGCAACGCCATTTACCGTGCCAACGAGGTCATTTTTGCCACCAATGATCAAAAAGCAAAAACCGGCAGTGGTCGCATGGGTACAACCCTTGTCATGGCCCTGCTTCATAATTACCATCTCCGCCTTGGGCATGTCGGCGACAGTCGTATCTACCGCTTCACCAAACGCCAAGGACTGCAACAACTAACCACAGATCACGAAGTCGGTCAACGTCTGATTCAACAGGGGGTCGAGCCCGAAATTGCCTATGGCCGGCCCGACGCCTATCAACTCACCCAAGCCCTAGGGCCACGCAATAATGAAGCTATTACCCCTGAGATCATAGACTTGGACATCCTGGAAGACACCCTGATTCTCCTTTGTTCGGATGGCCTCTCGGATAACCGCTGCCTTGAAACTCACATTATCAGTCATTTGCTACCAATGCTCGACTTTAGTTTGCCACTCCATCAGTCCCTTCACGAACTCATCAATCTAGGGAATCAAGTGAATGGTCATGATAACTTGAGCGCGATCGCTATCCGCTTCAAATTGCGCTCCGTTCTCAGCACTCTATTTTAGACTTCTTCGGCAGGACAGACTTTACTCGGTGATACAATCGCCCATCAATATCCCAGGCTTCCAGTGCCAAGCAGCCTCACAGGCCAAGTACCTATCGAACCTATCAAATTCACCCCACATCGTATCCAAAACCAATTTGGGCAGCTTAGTTTTCACCACCTCTTTTGTAACATTGTATCCAGCTATAAGTATTAGTTTTTTCTAGGAGAAATGCTCTATGGCCTTCCGGGTCTTGGTACGGGTATGGTTCCCTACCTTCATTGGTCTTGTGGGCATCGTTTCCGCTATTACTGTCGCTCAAAACAACAGCAGTGCTACAGCCCTC
The DNA here is from genome assembly GCF_025999095.1 of Thermosynechococcus sp. NCBI lineage: Bacteria > Bacillati > Cyanobacteriota > Cyanophyceae > Acaryochloridales > Thermosynechococcaceae > Thermosynechococcus > Thermosynechococcus sp. The sequence goes on from NZ_AP024678.1 coordinate 2,380,172, forward strand.
CTCGAAAAGACTGAACCTTCTTCTAGTGGTGCCGGAGCGAGTTTATTGAATCCCATTAGCCCGGTACCACCTTCTTTAATGCAACCGCCGGTTGGTGCGCCACCGGTTTTGTTTCTGCCCACGATTACCTCTTCACTGGCAAATAATAATTCCAGTCAGGTCATCAGTCTTGTAGAGCAGAAAAATACTCAAAGCTTTTTGGCTTACTTTGGGCGTCCTTCAGATGTTCCTGAGTTATCCAGCGAAAAAATTCAAGCAATTCTACGAGAGCAGGCCCTGCAAACGGGGAAAAAACCAGCTGTCATCTATGTCCTCAGCCGTCCGAATCAGACGGATTTACTGGCCATTACACCACAAGGAGATCCCCTTTACCGAGCAGTAGGGGGTGTGGGCCAAGATCGCCTCCTCAAAACGGCGGAAACCCTTACTAATTTGGTGCGGGATCCCCGCTTAGTCAATACCCGCGCCTATTTGCCTGCAGCTCAGCAGTTGTACCAGTGGCTCATTGCCCCCCTGCGGATAGCTCTGGAAGCCCAACAGATTGATACTTTGGTGTTCATTCCTGACGACGGTCTACGAGGGATACCGCTGGCGGCACTCCATGACGGCCAAAACTTTTTGGTAGAGCGCTTTAGTGTCGGCTTGGTTCCCAGTATGAGCCTCACGGACACCCGCTATGTGAATATCAAAGAAGCCCGCATCTTGGCCATGGGAGCGTCTGATTTCCCCGACCAATCCCCCTTACCGGCAGTGCCTGTAGAATTACAGCAAGTGGCTCAGGATCTAGGGGGGGGATCGGTTTTCCTGAATGAGGCCTTTACCCTTGCCAATTTTAAGAAACAGCACCGTCAGGGCACCTATGGCGTGATTCACTTAGCAACCCATGGCGAATTTCGACCAGGAGCTCCCCAAAACTCCTACATTGCGTTTCGGGACGGTCGGCTAAATTTAATTCAGTTGCGAAACCTACGCCTCTATCGTCCGCCAATAGAGCTGCTCACTCTCAGTGCCTGTCGCACAGCAGTGGGTGATTTAGATGCTGAATTGGGGTTTGCAGGTTTGGCGGTGCAAGCGGGCGTGAAGTCGGCGGTGGCCAGTCTCTGGTATGTGAGTGATGAGGGCACATTGGCTTTGATGACCCGGTTCTATGACCGTTTAAATACGGCACCAATAAAAGCAGAGGCTCTGCGCCAAGCCCAACTGGAGATGTTGCGCGGTGAGGTAACCGTCAAGGGCAACCAACTGCAGACACCCCGGGGAGAGATTCCACTGCCGCCAGAGGTTGCCAAAGGGCGGGGCGATCGCTCCCTGAGTCATCCCTATTACTGGGCAGCTTTTACCATGATTGGCAATCCCTGGTAAGAGCCCCCTAGCGTTCAGGGCGGGCTGTGGCGAAAATTTCTTCTAAAATCTCGGACGCACCCTGTTCACGAAGTTTTAAGGCCAAGCGGGTGCCCAGTTCTTCTGGCATGGCCACATCTGCTGTGAGACTGTCTTTGACAAGGCGTTGGCCATCTAGACTTGCCACTAGGCCTGTTAAGGTCAGTTGACCATTTTCAATCACTGTGTGAACGCCAATGGGAACTTGGCAGCCCCCCTCTAATTGCCGTAGGAAGGCTCGCTCCGCTAGGCAACGGGCTGCTGTTTCCGGATGTTCAAGGGTTTTGACCAAAGCCAAAATATCGGCATCCTCGGCGCGGCATTCAATACCCAAAGCGCCCTGACCGACGGCATAGAGGGATACCGTTGCCGGCAAGACTTGGCTGATGCGATCGCCAAACCCCAAACGCCGCAGACCAGCTACCGCCAAAATCAGGGCATCGTATTCCCCAGCATCCAATTTGGCGAGGCGGGTATTTAGGTTGCCCCGTACATCCTTGAAGGTGAGATGGGGATAGTAGTGGCGCAGTTGGGCCAAGCGTCGCAATGACGAGGTACCAATGACTGTACCTTCAGGGAGAGTATCAATGGTGTGTCCTGTCCATTTCGCACCTAAAACGAGGGCATCCGCGGGGTCTTCCCGCTCGGTAATCGCGCCCAAAACCAAGCCGTCAGGCAACTTAGTGGGTAAATCCTTCAGGGAATGGACAGCCAAATCAGTTTCGCCCCGCAGCATTGAGAGTTCTAGCTCTTTGGTAAAGAGTCCCTTATCGCCAATTTTGGCAAGGGCCACATCAAGGATATTGTCCCCTTGGGTCGTCATTGTCACCACCTCAAAGGCGCGATCGCGATGGTGGGTTTGCAGTTGCACCTGTACCCATTCCGTTTGGACAAGAGCGAGTTGGCTTTTGCGGGAACCAATGCGAACCGGACGGGATGAGGTGGCAGTCATAGCGTTGAGCGTGCAGCGGACAGCATCCAGCCATTATAGGTTGCTTGGATCCCAAGGGGCAAGATCAGTGATTTTAGGGATGGGTACAAGCGGCAATAATTCCTGCTGCACCGCCAGAGACCACTTGAATGGGTACCCCTAGAGCCTCCTCCACAGTGGCTAAAGGCACATCATCGAGAAAAATGGGGGCATCGTGCTTGAGCATGAGACTGGGCAGGAGGAGGCGATCGCCTAGGGGTTTGCCCTTCAGGTGATAAATCAAATCATGGCCGGTCAGTAGCCCTGTCACTGACATCTGCTGTCCCCAATAGTCACTGGCCAAGGCATAGAGATCAAGGCGCAAGTTCTCAATCTGATTGAGGCGTGCCACCAACGGTTCAAAAGCCTGTGCCACCGTATTGCCGACTACCCAACTGAGATGCCGCGACCGTGGTAGGCGTTGAGGGAGCTGTTGGGCGTGAAGGTCAAACTCTTCTAGGAACAGGCGAATGGTGCCCACTCCATTACTGAGTTGTGGATAGTCCTGATAGTGGGCTGCTGGCGGTAACGGCCACCCAGCAATCAAGAACCATTCATCCGCCAGCCAAGCAAAGGGGGTTTGCCACTGCCGTTCAAATTGCTGCTGTAAAGCCTGTACCCGTTGAATCACTGCTTGGGCATGGTCGGAGGTGACAGGGGTGAGTTCATCCTCAGCAGGGCGAAAGCGGGTCAGCCCTACGGGCACTACAGCCACTGAGAGGACTGTTGGCCAATCAGGATCATAGAACTGGGCTAAATCTCGCAGCGTTTGCTCTAGGCACTCGCCATCATTAATGCCTGGACAAACAACAACTTGAGCATGGAGTTGTAGCCGCTGTTCCTGAAACCAGCGAATCTGTTGCAGAATCTCGCCAGCGCGGGGATTTTTCAGTAGGCGTTGGCGGACACTGGGCACTGTAGCATGGACAGAAATGTAAAGGGGGGAAAGGCGCAAGCGGGCAATGCGCTGCCACTCTGAGGGGAGAAGGTTTGTCAGGGTAATATAACTGCCATAGAGAAAACTGAGGCGGTAGTCGTCGTCCTTAATATAGAGGCTTTCCCGTTTGCCGGGCGGTTGTTGATCAATAAAACAAAAGGGGCAGCGATTGTTGCACTGCATTAGACCATCAAAGAGGGCAGTGGTAAATTCTAGGCCTAAATCTTCGTCAATCTCTTTTTCGATTTCGAGAACGTAGGTTTGGCCGTCTTTGCCCAACACTTCAAGAGTGAGGTATTCATCGGCACAGAGAAAGCGGTAGTCAATTAGATCGCGGGGGCGATCGCCATTAATGGCCACCAAAGCATCACCGGGTTCAAATCCCAACTCCGCAGCAATGGAGCCAGGCTTCACAGCAGCTACAAGAGCCGGTCGAAGGGCGCGATCGCTCATCGTTCAGAGGTGTTCACAGGTCTTCAAAGGTCGGGCAAAATTCTCTGTCACCGGTGGGAGTCACCCCCCTTATCTTTTAATGTACCCTAGGTCGCTTCGCCCCTCGGGATTCTCAAAGCAGCGCTAGGATTGATATAGTGGTGTTCGATGTTCTAAATATTTCTCAATATTGACGAGGAAAATAATGGGGTCATTGGCAATTGGCTTTACCGTCGGTGCAGGTAACTTCCTCCCCTTTTATGGGGTGTTGCTGCTGGGTTTAATTGCTGCCGTGAGCATTGGCCTCATTGCATGGTACAACTCAAAGCGTCCTCCCGGTTGGGAAAATGCCGATCGCCCCAGTTTTATTCCTAACTTGGATCTCGAAGAACCTGCATCCACCCTTAACCCTGATGAGACCAGAGATTCGTGAAGCTATTTCGGATTCTCCTGGAAGCCGCCTGGCCGACGATTGTTGCAGCAGCAATCGCCGGGCTTCTCAACGGTGGCAGCACGGCTGCGCTTATTGCCCTCATTAACGCCGCTTTGCAGAAAACCCCTGCCCTCCAACGCCTCTTGCCTGGGGGGTTTATTCTCCTCGGCACACTACTGCTGTTGACCCACTTTAGCTCCCAAGTACTGCTGGTGCGGGCTGCCCAACAGGCGGTTTATGAAATGCGCCTCCTCCTCAGTCGGCAGATTCTCGCTTCATCCCTACGCCAGTTAGAAGCCATTGGTAATCCCCAGCTGCTTGCAACGCTGACAGAGGACGTGGATGCTGTCTCCCGTTCCTTTTCCGTGTTGCCCAATCTTTTTAATGCCATTGCCATTGTGATTGGCTGTCTTATTTACATGGGCTGGCTGTCGCCGCCCCTCTTTTTTGCCCTTGTCGCCTTAATTGCCATTGGTACTGGCAGCTACTTATTTCTAGCGGGCAGAGCACAAAAATTCCTGGAGCGAGCACGGCAGCAACAGGATCACCTTTTTCGCCACTTTCGGACACTCACCGAGGGCAACAAAGAACTCAAGCTCAATCGGCAACGGCGGCTCGCCTTCTTCTATGGGGAATTGACACCCACAGCTCAAAAAACACGGCAGCAAAATGAACTAGGGTACATGGTCTTTGCGATTGCTGCCAGTTGGGGGCAGCTGCTGTTGTTTGTGACGATTGGCTTCTTTCTCTTTACACTGCCCCATTTGCTGGGAGCCACACCCACGGTTCTCTCAGGCTATGTCCTCACAATTATTTACCTCATGCTGCCGATGCAACAGGTGATTGATGCCATTCCAGTGTTTAGTCGTGCCAGGGTTGCCCTCAAGAAAGTGGAATCCCTACAACTCAACCTTGGGGATTTGCACCAAGATATCAATAATAGGGGTGAGCTTCCTCCCTTGGGTTGGAAAACCCTCTCTCTACTGCAGATTTGCCATCAGTACCGCGGTAGCCACAAGGATGAGCCCGCAACCTTTACCCTAGGCCCCTTAAGTTTGACCATTGAGGCTGGGGAACTGGTCTTTATTGTCGGTGGTAATGGCAGTGGCAAATCCACCTTGGCCAAGATTATTACAGGGCTCTACATTCCTGACCAAGGGGAAATTTGGGTGGATGATCACTGTTTGCGGCCTGAGGACTACGAATGGTATCGGCAACACTTTGCCGCTGTCTTTAGTGACTTTTACCTCTTTGACTCGCTGTTGGGAATTGAATCTCCAGAACGCCTAGCCGTCATCCCACATTACCTTGAAAAACTGCGCCTCAGTCACAAAGTTCGCCTAGAAGGTAACCGCTTTTCAACGACTTCTCTCTCGCAAGGGGAGCGCAAGCGTTTGGCGTTGTTGATGGCCTATCTCGACGATCGCCCTGCCTACCTCTTCGATGAATGGGCAGCAGATCAAGACCCTGTGTTTCGCGATATTTTCTACCGCCAACTCCTCCCAGAACTAAAAGCCCAAGGCAAAACGGTGTTTGTTATTAGCCATGACGATCGCTATTTCGATGTCGCCGATCGCCTGATCAAACTGGACTATGGCCAATTGGTGGTGGCCTCTCACCCCTAGGTAAACTGCTGGCTCAACATCAGCGGATTATGCACCGTGATTTTCTTTTTGTGAATCGAGATCATTTTTTGATCGCGGAGTTCCCCCAATAGGCGAGTCACAGTTACCCGTGTCGAACCAATGGCCTCAGCGATCGCCTGATGGGAAAGCTTCAAATCCACGGTTACTCCCGCACTCGTGGGAACGCCAAAGTCACGGCAAAGAATCAGCAAAAAGCTCACTAATCGGGACCCCATATCGCGGTGGGCAAGGGTTTCGATCATCATCTCCGTTTGCAAAATCCGCGATGACAACCCCTGAATCATAAACATGGGCAGTTCTGGATCGTGCTTCATGGCTTTTTCCACCTGCTCGATGGGAACGGCCAACAGCTCCACATTCGTAAATGCCACCGCATGGTAAAAGCGATCGGAGCGGGTGCCTGTAATGAGGGACAAGACTCCAAATACCGTATTTTCGCGCAGCAGTGCTACTGTGATTTCTTCGCCCCCTTCATACACCCGTGAGAGCTTGACCGCCCCCTTCAGTAGAAAATAGACTTTTTCAGCTGGATCCCCCGGAAAGAAAATCGTTTTTCCGCGTTCGTAGGTTTCAGTTGTGGCGGGAAACAGGCCACTGGCCATGTGGCGAAAGACTGGTGCTAAGGGTTCGTCTTTGTTCATGAGTCGTATGTCAATCCAAGGTGGTTGAATGGGTGGTGTGGGTGGTGTAGCGATCGCATAGGGTGCTGTCGGCATTGATATTCCCCCAACAATGCAACTCTCTCAACACCAGCCAATCTCGCTCTGGGTGTAGAGTTCAGCATTCACAGATCAGTAAAATCAGTAAAACCAATTCAGGGGCATTTTTTTGTATCATGCCACACTTTTTTTCGAGAGAATTAAGGGCGGACGCAAAAGGAAGTAACCCAATACTCCTACAAAGGGGACAAGGCTCCACCACCGCCACGGTGACTTTTCTAGGCCTCGCCGTTGCCAGTCATCCACAAGCAGCACGGGCAAGAGTAACGACAGTAGGCAAAAGTCAAGGGTCATCACATGAATAAAGCGGCTGCTGTGCCACTGCTGCCAAAAGTCTCGCCAGTCGCCGGCAAGTAAGCCATAGCTCAGAAAGATGACCGCCAATAAAAAAATCCCAATTCCAGTGATCCGCGATTCCCAAAGACGTACACCCCTATTGCGTGCTCCTGTGAAGAGGGGTGCAGGCTGTCGCAGGATCAAATAGGGCAACAGGGCAAAGGCACCCACGGCAAAACTGAAAGCAGCAAATGGCCACGCCGGAAATCGCTGCCCTTGACCATCCACCACGAGTAATGCGGTATAAATCAGTGGCCACACACCCATCAAGTTAAAGAGACTGACTATGAGGGGGTTAATGCCCTGCCAGTCTCCAGTAGCTAGCCGTTGAATGAGTGTCAGCGTTTGCGGTTGATCGGGGGGCGCAAAACCAAAACTATAGACAATCAGCCCCACCCAGAGAACGGCCAAGAACAGCCGCAGGACTCGGTATGAGTTAGCAAGGGGGCTGTGAATGGCTGTTTCTTCGATGGTCATTGAAGGCTAGCAGCTAGGCTAGTTTCCCCAACTCCTGCTTTTTGCAGTTGCTTGGTAAATTGGGGAAGAACTCGCTGACACTGCCGCACAAAAGCCGCCAACCAATTGTCTAAATGCTCAATTTGTTCCCTATTGAGGTAAATATCACGGCTGGATTGGTACGACCGATAAACGACCCGACCCTCATTGGTCACCGTAAAGTCAGCAAACCAACTGCTATAGGGACGGGTCCCCCGCCAATAATTGGCCACAATCATTTTGCCAAGGTATTTCTGGGCAATATCGCCAATTTTGTTAAAGTGTTCAAGAACTTCCGCTAGGGTGAGGACTTTAGCGGCTGGCTGTTCCATGCTATCAAGCTGAGGTAGCGTGATATCGCTGAGGTCTTCTTGAGGTTGTGCCGCCAGACCCATCAAAGCGAAGAGCTTCTGTTCCAGATTGACGAGGTAGCTATTGTAGGTCTGGCCATTGCGGCTGAGGGTTTGGTGCATCCGCACAATCAGATCAATTTCCGCCAACTTAGTTGCAGCTAAGGAGTCTAAGCGCGATAACTGCTCGGCAAAAGCCTCGCTATCGCTCCCACTCACCTTTAGGCCAAGGGATTCAGCACGCTCTGCAAGCAGACGGCGAATGTAGTAGCGGGTCATGGGTGTGAGCGGCATAGTCCTAAACCTCAAATGCAGTGAAAGAAGAAACCGGAGGAATGTAAAGTTTTGTAAACTAATCTAGCACGTTGCTTCCCCGTGTTGCACAACAGGAAATTTTTTTATATAAGTAAATTGGCGGAGTAGTAAGAATTTACTCCAGGGAAACGGCTGTTCATTCCTTCCAACCTATTCACGAATATAAATGATAGGAGCTGCTTCCTTCTCAGTAGTTTCACGGAAATTTATAGCATATTGACAAATTTTAATAAAACTAAAAGCGGCTAGGATTAGCGGGTCTTGACACGGGTGAGCCCCCTAGTGAGCTGCACCGCCAATTGTTGAAGCAATTTTTCACTTGACGTGCGCTGCAATCTCTGTGATGATGAAAGGAGTAGTTGGCTGTTTTGCTTGTTCAATATAGGCTATTGACAAAACACTTTTCTTGAGGTCTAATTCAAGAAGCATTCACAGCTACCTCTGCCCTAGTGGAGTGGTCTACACGGCTTAGCTCGGTCTAGGGCTTGTCAATGTGTTCGAGAGTTCTATGACATCTGTTTCTTTGTTGCCTGCACGCCCCCTGCGTCCCAACTGGGGGGTGATTTTTTTTATGGGTATTGTCCATTTGGGAGCGTTGCTGGCCTTTGTGCCTGGGACGTTTTCATGGTCGGCAGTGCTCCTCTGCTTTGTCCTCTACTGGATCTCTGGTGGTTTAGGGATTACCTTGGGATGGCATCGTCTTGTCACCCATCGTAGTTTCCAATGTCCGCAATGGCTGGAATACTTTTTTGTTTTTTGCGGTACCTTGGCCTGTGAGGGTGGCGTCATTGAATGGGTCGGCCTCCACCGCAATCATCACCTCCACTCCGATCAAGAACTGGATCAGCACAATTCCCAAAAGGGCTTTTGGTGGTCCCACATGGGTTGGATGCTCCAAGAAGTGCCCGCTAAGGCAGAGGTGGAACGCCTTACCAAGGACATTAACACTGACCCTGTCTATCGCTTTTTGAATCGGTATTTTCTCCTTATTCAAGTGGCTTTAGGGATGTTGTTATATCTCTGGGGTGGACTGCCCTTTGTGGTCTGGGGCATCTTTGTCCGCCTGGTGCTGGTGTATCACCTAACTTGGTTTGTCAATAGTGCGACCCACAGGTTTGGCTACCGCACCTTTGAATCGGGCGATCGCTCCACAAATTGTTGGTGGGTTGCCCTCCTGACGTTTGGCGAAGGCTGGCACAACAATCACCACACCTATCCCCATTCAGCACGCCACGGTCTGCAATGGTGGGAATTTGATATTACGTGGATCACGATTCGAGCACTGCAAGTGATGGGTCTGGCTCAAAAGGTGCGGCTTGTGGAAGCCCCCAGGAATCAGTAAAAACCCTTAAAAGGGGTTCTGGGGTTCCGCCTCTTGCCAAATGCGGATCAATTCTCTTGCTTCCGAGTAGAGAGGATGGGTGGGGGGGATGAGTTCGGCGGTGGCGATCGCCTGGCGGTTGTCCCGTCCGACCCAATAGCGTGCCTGCTCTAGGATGTTGTTGCCCCACTCCACGATCAACTGGTTGGCGGTGGCATAGACACTGGAGTTGGGGGAAATTTTTTGGGCAATGGCAATAGCAGCGGCAAAGTCGCGATCGCGACCCCCTTGGGCACGGCGCTGGGCTTCATTCAGGCGAGCCATCTCCGGATCAAGCTGCCAGCTCACTGCTTCAGTTGCAACGGGGGGAAAGAGTTCTTTGAGGCGATTTTGAGCCGTTTCATAGAGGGCGCGCTGGGGACGAATTTGCTCCAGCAGTTGGCGAGCTTGCAACAGAGCTTCAGGGGTACCTTGGCGGGCAAGGATATTGGCTCGGTCAATCAGGGGTTGATCCTCGGCAATCTCGATTTGACGTTGCCACAGCCGTCGCTGATCGCGGATTTGGTCTTGGCGATAGGGACTCGCCTCCGCCAAAGGGATGTTGAGTCTGTTAATCGCAACGTAAAGGCGGTCCACCGTACCACCACGGGCAATGGCTTGGGCTGCTGCTAAGGTTTGTAACACCTTCAGATCGGTTTGCCAGCGCCGAATGGCCTGTTGAGCTTCAAAGTAGAGGGGGCGTTCTGCAGTAATCGTCCGTGCTTGGGCGATCGCTCGATCAATGTCTTGTCCCATCCTTGCTTGAGCAAACTCTTCTGCTGCTGCCAACTTCACCACATCCTCAGCAGCGGGGGTATCCCTGACATCTGGGGGAATCAAACTAGCAATTCGCCGCGCTTCTTGGGGGTCATAGCGATTTAAGGCGGCGATCGCCAGTTCTAACAATCCCTCACCCAATTCATTGAGCAATCGCCGCGCACCGGGGTAAATATCACTGGTAGTGGGAATTCGCCGCACAATTGCGATCGCAGCGGCCAAGTTATCGGCTCCCCCCTGCGCCATGAGGGCACGCGCTTCATCCAACTGTCGATCTTCCCGTTGGGCACGGATAATCCGCTCATTAAAGGCACCAAACTGTTCCTGCGCCCAGTAACGACAGTCAACAAATTGCAACTGGAGCGAGATTTGAAAGGCGTCCCGCCATTGCAGGTTTTTCAACGCCGCTTCAGCACGGCGGTAGATTTCTTCTCCTTTTTGCCAAATTTCCTGCCAGCGCTGAATGCGTTCTTCCACCTTGGCATAGGCTGGGACCTCCCGGGGAATCCGCCGCGCAAAGGCGATCGCCCGATTTAATTGCCCTCCATGAAAGGCTTCCTCTGCCAAGGTCAACACCTGATCGGACCACACCTCTAGGCGGCGATTAATCTCAGGGGCAAGGGGATGATCCCGCGGCAAGTCGTCAATGAGATCAATGGCATGGAGCAAATCCTCAAGGGTGTGTCGCCCTGCGGCCTGTTGGGCACAGTAGAGGCGAAAGGAGGCCGATGCCAGAGGCCAAAGGACAAAATCACAATTGCCGGGAGTTGTTGGTTGCCGCAGTAGCAGCCACAGGGAGAGCCCCGAAATCCCCAGGGAAATTAGCAGGGAGAGGCCAGCCACCCCTGGCCAGTGTTGCAACCAAGGTAAGCAGCGGCGCCACTGGTTGTTAACAAGGGGAGCGAGACGATTGAGTTGGCGCGATCGCCCGCCAAAGCGCTTTAAGATCGCAATCACTGCCGTTGGTTTAGTTTGCTCCTGCACCGTCTCCCACTCCCCAACACTGCCGATTGGCATCCCTAACTATGAGCACAATGCCCAGTGACAGCCCTTTTCTGCAATAGGGATTAAGGAACTGTGCTGTCTGACACGTGCCTTCGCCGTGTTGAGTGGGTTCCATCCTTGGGAAAAAGGCTGTATCTAGGGAATGGCTGAACCTCTCAAAATTATCCTAATCAACCTAATCAATTTAGAGGGAGAGCTAGCCCAAAGACACACTCAACAAACTAACTGTTCGTCGTTTCACTAGAGGTCGTTGCTGCGCTAGGGGCGGGCGCTTGGGAGGCTGCATTGCCTCGGTTGAGGGCTTCCTGCAACTTCGCTTCATCCTCTTTTGACAGGGAGGTGCGCAGGACTTTACCGCCAAAGGGAGCAATTTCCTCGAGTACTTTGTCAGGTGTGGCTTGACGGACCAATGTAAAGATGGCCGAGCTACCGGGGGCAATGGTTTGTCCCAACTCCTTGATGAAATTATCATCAATGCCAATATCGGTAAATTTGCCGGAAATCGCTCCCGCCACAAGACCCGCAGCCCAGCCCAAGAGAGGATTGAAGAACAAAAGACCAATTAATAGCCCCCAAAAGCCACCGCCAAGGGCACCCTGGAGGGTTAAATCCTGAGTCTGGTTAATTTTAACCTTGCCCTCTTTAGTGCGCACGACAACAGCAGCGTCCTCAAGGTCAATGAGATGCTCACGCTGGAGTTTTAGTAACTGGATTAATACTTCGTTTGCCTTGTACTCATCATCAAATGCAATGACCACTAAGGTACTCATAACTTTAGGTCTCCCTACAAATATGGCTCATAGAACCGCTCCTACCATAGCATTGTCATTAGCCGGTTGGGATTACGGTATTGTAGCTAAGGGACAAGGCTAGGTCTTTGACAGCCCCTTTCACGCTAAGAGAGCGAGATCATGAGCACGCCACAAACCTATACTGTGACCATTCATGTGCGTCCCCTCAAGTCAGGGGATCCACCCCCGCGGACATACACAATTACGGTTCCGAGCGATCGTTATATCCTGCAACACGCTGAGAGCCAGGGCCTTGAGCTGCCCTTTTCCTGTCGCAACGGTGCCTGTACCACCTGTGCTGTGCGTATTCTCTCTGGCCATGTCTATCAACCGGAAGCCATGGGACTCTCTGCAGCTCTGCAGGCCCAAGGATACGCCCTATTGTGTGTCAGCTACCCCCGCTCTGACCTTGAGGTGGAAACCCAAGATGAGGATGAGGTCTATGAGCTGCAATTTGGCCGCTACTTTGGCAAAGGACGAGTCCAGTTAGGGCTGCCCCTCGATGAGGATTAAGCAGCTATGTTAGCCGTGAGTTGCCCGCTGCCGGAGAGTGAGCGACAGCGTTACTTAGAAATTGCTACGGAGGCGGCCTTAGCAGGGGGTGCTGTCCTTCAGTACTACTGGGGCAAATTAAGTGAAATTGAGGAAAAAGGCCGCTCTGGTGACCTCGTCACGGTGGCCGATCGCCAGTCAGAAGCGGCGGTCCTGGATGTGATTCGTCGCCATTGTCCAGATCATGCCGTGTTGGCGGAGGAATCGGGTCTTTCGGGACTCAAGGACAATCCATTCCTGTGGGCCATTGATCCGCTGGATGGCACGACCAACTATGCCCATCAATACCCCTTTAGTGCCGTCTCGGTGGCTCTGTTAGTGGAGGGGGAACCCCACATTGGCGTCGTCTATGATCCCTTTCATCGAGAACTGTTTCGCGCTGCAACAGGCCTCGGTGCCACCCGCGATCGCCAGCCCATTCACGTTTCCAGTACCGCAGAACTGAGTCACAGTCTTTTGGTTACCGGTTTTGCCTACGATCGCCGTGAAACGGCGGACAATAACTACGCTGAGTTTTGCTACCTGACCCACCTCACCCAAGGGGTACGGCGGGGCGGAGCAGCAGCCATAGACTTGGCCTACATTGCCTGTGGTCGCCTCGATGGTTATTGGGAACGGGGTCTCTCCCCCTGGGACTTGGCTGCCGGTGTAGTTCTTGTCCGTGAAGCTGGGGGCATCGTTACTGCCTACGATCAATCTCCTTTTCAACTGACATCGGGGCGGATTTTAGCCACCAATGGTCATCTCCACGCTGCCCTAAGCGAGGCTCTACTGCGGGTGAAACCCCTGGGTTTTTCATTTCTGCCAGAGGGACCTTAACCTGGGTCTTCTAGGGAAATTGCGGCAGGCAGACAGGTCCGCACCTGTAGGGGTTGATAAAAATCTGTTTGTTGGAGCTCCACCTTAGACTGGGCGGCGAGGAACAGCAGCGCCCAAAAGACACCCACGGAATCGGGCTGGCGCTGCAATAACTCTTGGAAGTCTAGCCATGTACCTGCGGGGGCCATTTCCCTGAGAAGGCTTTCCACTTCCCTAGCCATCTCCGTGAGGTTTTCTTGGTGAGCCAGTTGGGTAATGGCCCTGAGGGTGGTGGGACGGCGACGCTGCCGGGGCTGACGAGGCCGCAGCACCTTTGGGCGATCGCTCTGGAGCGCCATGGTTTTCAGGTGGCCAATTAATTCTTCAAGGGTGAGGCGGCGCCATTGTTGTGGGGGCACCACGGGGCGACGATGTAAATGCTGCTCTAGGGCATGGGGCAAAACCACAAAGGACTGGCTTTCACCGATCTCTGGCGGCTCCTCGCCTTCCGCTGCCGCTGGTGAAGGTTCAGTAACGGCCACTAGGCGATCGCTTTTGAGGAGCACCAGCATCGCTGCACACAAAAAGGCTTGCCCCGATTCACTGAGATTGGGTTCCCCCCGCTGTGCCAACTCCGCCAAACAGCGATCGCAAACATCAACGACTTGAATATCCCAGGGGTCAATTTCCCCCCGCTCCGCTAACTCAATCAAAATGTCAATGGCAGTATCGGCAAAAGATTGGCTCATGGCGGGCTGCCCCCTCGTTGTTGTCTCTTGTAACCTCCTCCGGACGCTGAGCCGACGGCTAGAGGGCGGGACCGATGGCTCCCCAAAGTGCTCATTATTTAAAAACCCTCAGCAATGGGAATTGTAAAGTGAAACTTACTACCGCGATCGCGCCCCGCCGACTCCGCCCAAATTTGCCCCCCCAAATTGGTAATAATCTGGCGACAGATTGCTAGACCCAACCCCGTTCCCCCCGCAGAGCGCCGCAGTGCTCCCTCCTCCTGATAAAAGCGATCAAAAATCCTTTCCAAGCGATCGGGTTCAATGCCGCGCCCCGTATCGGCTACGGTCACTTCTAGTAACCCATCAGGACGGGGCTTTGCTGCAATGGAGACCTGACCCGACTGTTCTGTAAACTTGCAGGCATTGTCCAGTAACTTCGAGAGCACCTCCACCAGCCACTCACCATCGGCTCGCACAAGGGGCAGTTCCTTGGGCAAGATGGTCTGAATTGTCGGGAGCTGATCCTTGGGGGTGCGCAAACTACTGAGGGCCAAATCCACCAGTTCCTGGAGGGACAGCGGTTCCGGTCGCCACTGCACCCGGCCACTTTCCAACTGGGAGAGGGTGAGGAAGTCCTGAATGAGTTTCCGCATACGCTCAGCATCGGCGAGAGCGGTACTCAGCATCACCTGCCGCAGTTCTGGATCCATATCAGGTTCACTGGCTAGGCTTTCGAGACAGACTTGAATGGTCGAAAGGGGCGTGCGCAGCTCATGACCTGTAATTGCAATTAGATTGCTGCGGGTACGATCTAATGCCTCCAATTGCGCATTGAGTTCTTCTAAATCGGCGTAGGCCTCTGCCTGAATCAGGGCAACCCCCACTTGGGCGGCGATCGCCTCCACTAATTCTGCATCCATATCGTGCCACGGCAGCGCTTCGCCGCGGTGGAGTTCGACAATACCCAAAAGTCGCCCCCGATACAGAACAGGCGCCAGTAGGAGGGCTTTGACGCCGGCAGCATCGAGGGGCTTGAAACGGGTGGCCTCATAGTGGGGATCAGCGGCCACATCATCCACCTGAATCATCCGCTGATGGGTCAGTGCCTGCTGGGTGTAGGGGTGCTCAGCCACAGGCCAATACTGATATTGCAAGGGGGGCAGGGCACCGCTAGTATACTCGTGCTCGATGGGCACCCGCGTATCAGTACTGCGGCAACGATAAATTAGACAGCGATCGCCCTTGAGGGCTTCCCCCAGCTCCGCCACGGCGCGAGTCAGAATTTCCGTGGGATTGAGGGAATTGCGAATCGCCGTGGTAATTGCATTGGTGAGACGTTCCTTGCGCTCTTGAATGGCAATTTGGCGGTAGGCCTTAATTTGCTTGTACTGGCCTGCCTGGAGATAGGTAACTAGGCGATCAACAAAGGGGGCAGGATCAGGATTGCCCCCCTCCAATTGGCGATAGGTTTCAACCAATACTAGACCTTCCCTGAGTTTCTCCTTGAGTTCAGGGCGGTATTCCCGAATACGGTTGAGGAGAATTTCAGCCGTTGTTGCCGCCACCTGCCGATCAAACGTCCAAATGCCCTCAAAACGCCGCGCTGCATCCATCGGCGGCAACACCTCGAAGCGATGGGTGGGCGATCGCTGGACTTCACGGCAGACCAAGCAAGTGCTGTAATTTTTGCCCAAGACGGTCAAATGCCATTCTTGAGTGAGGGCATCGCCGGGATCAAAGGCCACAGTTTCATAGTCGCCAGAGCAGTTTGTAAACTCGGTTTCGGGGGCAGCCAAAACGTAGACATGGTGGGACTTTGTGGCAATACGCTGGTAGCGATGGGCTTCTTGGCGATAAAAGCGTTCCCGCTGAAAGCAGGCAATAATGATTGGCGCATCCTCACTGGCCAAAACCTGATCCTCCATGGCGTGGGAGAGCGCCGTCAGCGATGTTTTGAAATACAGTTGCAATCGCAAGTGAGGCAATCGCGCCAACAACTCCTCAAGAACAGATGTGGCAATGATCCTGTTGGCCATGGAAGGGTGTGAATAAGAAGATGCCCTACGGTACCATTATCGGCAAATCCGCACCACCGAACCTATTGAAATTCCGTTCGAGCGGCTGGACCTGATTCAACCAACGGCTGAATTGCTGGAACCTCCAACCTTAAACTTTTGTTAAGAATTTTATTGATTGGCAGGGCTTATATGTAGTTTTCTATACTATATTTAAGCAAACCCGAAAAGATCAGCTTCTCTAGGGCTGGGGATCAACAAAATCCTCATAATTGCAACCGCTGCTTACGTTGTTTCCAAAGGTGCTCCGTGGAAACACCCATGGCAAGGGGAGAAGCTTGTAGTAACTTGGGTTTCAGAGAATAAGGTGAAAAAAACTGTGGCTGCCCGTGTTTCTGCTGTCCCTAGTGCTGGTCATCGTCGTTACGATCCTGAGGCGATCGCCCACTACTACTGGCGACATCCTTGGCAAGTCATCTGGCGGTTCGTTCACATTTCGGTATCTTTCTTAACATTTTGGCTGCTGTTGCAGTGGGACAAGTGGCTGGGTCAACAGGAAAGTCAGCGTCCCCTGCGGGCAATGCAACTGCGCAAACTCCTGATCCGGTTAGGCCCAACCTTCATCAAAGTCGGTCAAGCCCTCTCCACTCGCCCCGATTTGATTTCTCCCGACTACCTCGACGAACTCACGCTTCTGCAAGACAAACTGCCTCCCTTTCCCAACGAGGTTGCCATTGCCATCATTGAGCGGGATCTGCACTTAAACTTGGGGGATATTTTTGCCGAATTCTCACCCCAACCTGTGGCCGCCGCCAGTCTTGGCCAAGTCTATCGAGCCAAACTCCACAGTGGCGAGGAAGTGGCTGTCAAGGTGCAACGTCCCAATCTCTTGCCCGTGATTACTCGCGATCTCTTTTTGATCCGCCTTTTGGTGCAGTGGATCAAGCCTTGGCTACCCATTAACCTCTGCCACGACCTACGGGACATTGTGGATGAATTTGGCTGCAAGCTCTACGAGGAAATTGACTACCTCAATGAAGGGCGCAATGCCGAGAAATTTGCCGCCAACTTCCGCGACGATCCCACGGTCAAAGTCCCGAAAATCTATTGGGAATACACTACTGAGCATGTGCTCACCCTGGAGTGGATCCATGGCATTAAACTCAGCCGTACGGATTGCATGGTGGCGGCGGGCGTCAATCCCGATGAGCTCATCCGTATCGGTGTAATTTCTGGTCTGCGGCAACTGTTAGAATTTGGCTTTTTCCATGCAGATCCGCATCCCGGGAACCTCTTTGCCATGCCCGATGGCCGTATCGCCTACATTGACTTTGGCATGATGGATCAGCTGGAGGAGAGCACTAAAGAATCCCTGGTGGATGCCGTGGTTCATTTGGTGAACAAGGACTATCAAGCCCTAGCGGTGGACTTTGTCAAGCTGGGCTTTCTTACTCCGGAAACGGATATGACGCCGATTATTCCTGCCCTGGAGTCGGTCTTTGAGGAGGTGATTGGCTCCAGTGTGCGGGAATTCAACTTCAAGGTGATCACCGATCGCTTCTCTAAGTTGATGTATGCCTATCCCTTCCGTGTTCCCGCCAAGTTTGCCCTGATCATTCGCTCCCTAGTGACCCAAGAGGGCATTGCCCTATGCCTCAATCCCAACTTTCGCATTGTCGATGTCAGCTATCCCTATGTGGCACGGCGTCTGCTCCAAGGAGAATCGCCCCAACTGCGGCGACGGCTATTGGATATCCTCTTCAAGGATGGTCGTCTCCAGTGGCAACGACTAGAAAACTTGATTGCGATCGCTCGGCAGGATCAGCACTTTAACCTCGCCCCAACGGCCACCTTGGGCTTGCAATATCTCCTTTCTGAGGAGGGACAGTACCTGCGGCGGCAAATTGTGCTAGCGTTAACCGAAGATGACCGTCTCCACACCGAAGAGGTGCAACGCCTTTGGAATTTGGTCAAGTCTGATCTCCGTCCTCTCTTCTTTATTGATGTGGCATGGGAAGCCCTCAAGGCCTCTGTTTCCCACACGCTCGGTAAAGAAGAGGACAGCAATTCCTTGGTGGTGGCCCCCTAAGGGTTGGCAGCGGTTATTAACCTCCCTGAAGTCAAAGAAGGATTAGGTATCCCGTGTTTGATCCACCGATTGTCTTGCTGCTGGCCGGTATTTTTATGGGATTGACCAGTGGCAAAGCCTTTGAGGCCACCCTCAAGCAGAGCGTCCAAGAATGGAACCGCAGTCGCTCTACTCGTGTTCTGAGTCAGTTGCGCGGGCCCCAGCTGCAGTTGCCCTACTTGGGGATTGCCATTGGCATCTGGCTTTTCCTGATGGCGGGATTGTGGACCTATGGTTTTGGCCTGGGGCTGAGTATGATCATTGCCTTCGTGCTGACGATCGCCACCGCCCTGTTGGTGTGGTATCAATTGGGGAAAGTGCTGACCATTTTAAGTACGGGTGGCTCCCGTGCCCTTGATCTCGATGCCCTTGAAGCCAAGGAATAGTTCTCTATAGTTCCGAAAGGAGGTGTTGTGGATTTACTGACCCAAGTGGATGAACTGATTGCCAACGCCCCTGCTGACCCTGCAACGGTGGCGGCGGTACAGGCGATCGCCCCCATCCTCTACGAGGAAGCCCAGCGCTACGGGCAAACGGTTTACTACGTCCTGCAAACCCGGGATGGCCAATGGCAGGTGATTACCCTAGAGGAACAGCAACCTCCCCACCAACAAAAAAATGTTATCCACGCCTACGGCAGCGAAGCCATGGCTCAAGAGGCCTGTGATGAACAGGTGATCCCAGTGGCCATGCCAATTATTCCCCTCCTGTTTCAACTGTTGGCCGCAGAGCCAGTGGATAGCCTGATGATCCTGGAGGCGGATGGGGAGCGCGGCTGGGAAGTGGGGCGGCAATGGTTACTGGCCCAAGTACGCTCAATCCTCAGTGCCCCCCCAGACATTGCCTAGGAGGGAAGCGGCTCACCGCGAATGGCCAAGTCTAGCAGTTGGATGGGGTGGTATATGGGCACTGGGCTACCTTGCGCTTGCAGATACTGCCGCAACTGTACCGTGCAGCCCACATTGGCTGAGACAATGACATCGGGGTGCGTATTCAGTAGGTTGCGCACTTTTTGGCGTCCCAATTCGGCTGCCACATCCGGTTGGAGAATGTTGTAGACGCCGGCACTGCCACAGCACAACGCCGCATCCAGTGGTTCTCGCAGTTGCACTTGGGGAATTTGGCGGAGCAGTTGCCGCGGCTCAAGGCGGATTTTTTGGCCGTGGATCATGTGGCAGGCATCTTGATAGACCAAGGTGAGGGGGCGATCGCCCAAGGGATGTAAGGCCGTCACCAAGCCCTGCTTGACCAAAAAGACCTGTACATCCTCAACCTTTTGCACAAACTCGCGGGCGCGATCGCTATACTCAGGGTCAGCCGCCAACAGGTGATGGTATTCCTTGAGGGTATGGCCACAACCCGAGGCATTGATTAAGATGGCCTCCACCTTAGCGGCAGTAAAACAGTCAATCATTTGGCGAGCCAGGGTTTGCGCCTGCTTCTGTTCCCCTTGGTGATGGGGTAGGGCACCGCAGCAGCCCTGTTGGCGTGGCAGCACTACCTCAAAACCATTGGCACTTAAGACGGCGATTGTGGCTTCATTGACTTCAGGCAAAAAGAACCGTTGCACACAACCAAGAATCACCCCGACGCGGCCCCGCTGTTTCCCTTGGGCGGGTACCACCTCAGGAAAGGGAACGCGAAATGTCTTTGCCGAAAGGGAGGGCAGCATTTGATACATGGCCGCTAGGGACTTCGGCAGTAGCCGTTTGAGGAGTCCCAGGCGCTTTTCAAGATTCCCCAAGCCCAGTTTTTGGTAGAGCCACAGGGGCCACAGGAGCGCCCGCAGCCGTTGGGGGTAGGGCAGCGTTTGGAAAATGAACTGCCGCAGCCAGCGATCGCCCACGGGACGGGAATAATGACGCTGCACTTGCACCCGGGTGGCCGCAATCAACTTATCGTACTCGACCCCCGAGGGACAGGTGGTGACACAGGCCAAGCAACCCAAACAGGAATCAAAGTGCTGTACAACATCCGCTAATTGTACTCGCCCCTCGTTAATCGCATCCATGAGGTAGATACGGCCACGGGGGGAGTCCATTTCTGTGCCCAGGACCCGATAACTGGGACAGGTCGAGAGGCAAAACCCGCAGTGGACACAGGCATCAATCAGGTGTGGATCGGGCGGGCGAGCCACAGGATCAGTTGCAGTCATTCGGAAGTATTAAAACTTGTCTAGAGATTGCCGACAAAAACGCCAGTGCCAAAGACACCCGTTGCATCCAATTGTTGCCTAAGACGCCGCATCAATTCAAGGGCGTTGCCGCGATAGTCCCAAGGATCCAGTTGCTGCTTGAGGCTCAGGGGTGCGGCTAAGACAGTGACATAGCCCCGTGGTAACCCTTGGCGCAGCCTGAGAATTAGTTGACGGAGATCATTCTCCTCTCCGTGGAGATAGGCGTAACCGACCCCGGCACTCATTTCGCCTCGGCACTCGCAGGCCAATTTCCTTGCCAACTGCTGCAGCTGGGTAAGGGCGGGCAACATCTCCTGCAATGGCACGCCGATTTTGAGAATCACTTGCTCGGGGGTGGGGTGGAGGGTAATCCCTGGGGGGGCTTTGGGTTCAAGTTGTAAATCATGGGTCTGGGCAATGTGGCTGAGGCGATCGCCCAAGGTGCCCGCAGCCAAGACTTCCCGCAGCGTATGAAACTCCAGTTCCAGTAAGAGTGCCCCCGTTCCTTCAAGGCGCAGCACACAGCGCGCCGGCGCCAGGGAACTCGTTAAAATTGCCGCCAATCCACTGGCCAAGGCAGAGACTTCTCCCCGCAACTGCCAAATTTGTACCGCATCGGGCAGGGGATAGACCCGCAACGTCACCTCTGTCAGGATTCCCAGCGTGCCATAGCTACCGATGAGCAGCTTCATCAGGTCATAGCCGGCCACATTTTTGACCACTCGCCCCCCGGCTTTGACAATTTGGCCATCGCTGCGAATGAACTTGACCCCCAATAACTGATCGCGCCAGGACCCATACCGCTGTCGTAGGCTGCCATTGCTTTGGGTGGCCAAGCAGCCGCCGAGGGTGGCTGTTTCCCGAAAGAGGGGATCCGCTGCAATCCATTGCCCTGCGGGCGCCAGGTGGTGCTGCAGGTGTTGCAAGGGGATGCCCACTTGGGTGGTGACGGTCATATCGGCAGCCGCATGATCAATGAGCCTGCACCACGCCGTTGTCCGCAGCAAAATATCTGCCTGGGGGGTGTTTCCGAGCCAGTTGAGTTTGGTACCTGCCCCCATGGGCAATACGCGCCAGCCTTGCCGTTGGGCACAGGCAATCACTTCTGCCCCGGCTTCTGGGGTCGGGGGAGTCACCAGCAGGGCATGCTCAGGCAGATAGGGACGCAGGTGGGGGGCGCGATCGCCCAATTCAGCAATAGGATAAACAGCAGCATCCCCCAAGAGTGCGGTTAGGGTTTGCTTCATGGATTGCGGGTGGGCACTTCAAAGACAAAGCCCTCATAGTATAGGAGTTGGCCGTCCTCACTTTTGACAGGGCGAGCGCATTCGCAGATGGTGGTGATTGTTTGGTCAGCACGATACACTTTGGAAACTAAATTGCGCACTACTCCCCGGGTTTGAATCTGTTGCTGGAACTTCTGCCAACTGCTGTCATCCACGTAGGGGCGTTGGTTGTGGTGCTCAATATCCGCTAACCAGTCTTCAGCATCGGCATAGCCATAGATGCGTGCTAGGGCATTGTTCACTTTGAAGTAAACCCCCTCGGGAGAACTTTGGTAAATCCCCACCACGGCCTCCTCAAACATTTGGCGATACTGTTCTTGCGCTGCTTGCAGTGAGGCCACCAATTCACGGCGCTCTTCCGCAATTTCCTGCAGTTGCTGGTTTTGCTTTTGCAAGAGAGCATTCTTTTGCCGGAGCTTCCGCTGTAGGAGGGCGATCGTCAACTGATTTTTCACCCGTGCCAGCACTTCCGCCTGCTGAAAGGGTTTGGTGATGTAGTCAGCGCCACCTATTTCAAAGGCCTTGACCTTGTCAAATACATCATCCAAGGCACTAATAAAAATAATGGGGATATGCTTGGTCTTGGGATTCTCCTTGAGGGTTTGACAGACCTCATAGCCACTCATATCGGGCATCATGATGTCCAGCAAGATGACATCTGGAGGTTCTGCTTCAATACCCATGAGCGCCATTTGGCCGCTGATGGCGCCACGCACATCATAACCTTCCAGTTGCAGCAGGGTTGTTAAAACTTCAACATTTTCGGGGGTATCATCGACTATTAAAATGCGACCAGCCCCTGAGTCAAAGAGGTCGGTGGTCATGCACGGGTCTCCCAATGGCGATTGTTTGTCAGCGCCCTGACACTCCCCATCCTATCAAAGTTTTTTCTGAGTGCTGGCGATCGCGCCGCCACATTTGCAACCCGCAAACTCTCCAACAGTTCGTACCTGATCTTTTCTATACCATGGGGGCTGACCGCCCAGCAACGACGGGTATCAATGACAACAAACTGGGACAATTTTCGCAAAAACCTTGGGGAATGGCAGGGCTCCTTTACGGCGGTCAGCCCTACGGGGGAACTGGGGGCCTCGGTGCCTTCTATTTTGATCCTTGCCGATACTGCCGATGGCCAGCGAGTGCGCTTTGAACTACGACGCTTTGGCAATGGCCTCGATCAGCCCCCCACCAGTGAAACGGTGCAGGAGTACGCCACCATTGGCCGCCAAAATGTCTTTTTTCCGACGGGGGCCTTTTCCAAGGGCTCGTTGCAGGTGGCGCCCTTTGCCGAGTTTGGCGCCGAGTATGGCTTTGTCATGGGCGATCGCCGGCTACGGTTTGTCCAGCTCTTTAACAAAAATCAGCAGTTAGAGTCCATGACCCTGATTCGCGAGTTTCGTGCCCACACTCATGCGGTTGAACGTCCTCCCTTAACTGTAGATCAGCTCCTTGGCGAGTGGCGCGGCACCGCCTACACTGTCTATGCCGACTGGCGATCGCCCACGGAAACTCCTACCCAGCTTCGCCTTTGGCGGGAGGGCGATCGGCTCTACCAACTGCTGCAAACCCCCGACCACGAGGTGAAAACAACGGCCACAATTGCGGGTTCACGGCTCCTCTTTAGCGATACGGATCAACCTAAGCAGGTTGTGCTGCTCCCCGATGGCACCTCTAGCCTCACGCCCCTACAGGTGTCCTTTCGTCAGCCCTTCTTTGTTGAGGTGGGCTGGCTGTGGGCAGAGGGGCAGCGGCAGCGCCTGATTCGTACCTATGGCGATCGCGGCGAATGGGTCAGTGCAACTCTCGTTGTCGAAGAACGGATAAACTAAGCATCCCCAGTAAGAGGGGAAGCAACCAATCCCCGTAGCGGCTGTAGAGGGTCTGGGTCTGCCGCCGCCAAATCGTTGCAGCATGAATCACAAACTCGTCGGCGTTTGAGAGCCAGAGGGTTTCTCCCGTAGGTGCAATCACCGCGGAAAGGCCCGTATTGGTGGAGCGCCACTAGCCAGCGATCGCCTTCGACGGCGCGCAACACATCATGGCCGTGGTGCTGGGTCATGAGTTGGCGACGGTAGGGATCATTGTTGGCAACACTGAGGATCAACTCCCCACCATGAACCAGTTGCCAGCGACTGCGGTGGGAAAAGGCGGATTCAAAGCAAATCAGGACAACTGCATTTCCCCAAGGGGTGGTAAAGATCTGTTCAGGGTCTCCCGGAATCAGGCGCGATCGCAAGGTGGATAACCGCTGCACCACTCCTGCCAGCCAATCGGGAATATATTCCCCCAATAGGACAAGATGCACTTTGTTATAGTGACTGTCAATCTCACCGTTGCCATCGAGGGTCAGGAGCACCTGATGATGCCCCCCTGCCGTCTCCATAAATGTTCCTAACCACAGGGGCACACCCGCTTCCCGCACTACCCGAGTGATGGGATTCATTTGCTGCCGTTGCCAGAGAATGGGCAGGGCCCCCTCAGGGGTTAAGACAGCATCAACCCCGCAACCCACGAGTTGGCGATAGCCTTGGGCATAGATCTGCCAAGCGCGGCGGATCCCCTCTGGAGTGAGCTTTTCCCGTGTTGGGATATTGCCTTGGATCAAACCTATCCGTAGGGGTTCCCCGTGATCTGCAATGGCACTGGCACCTAAAACCCCATTGAGGGCGATCGCCCCCCCGAGGGTCATTGCAAGCCAAACCCTTGCCCCTGGGTACCGCCGCAGACGGAAGGTAACTAAGCCATTCACTGTCATTACTACCGCTGTCATGGTGGTCGGCCCCGCCAGACGACCCAGTTGCACCAGTCCCTGGGGGCTTTGGGTTAGGGATAAACTAATCCACCACAGGGGGGAATGGCTCCAGAGGGCTTCCAGGGCACACCACAGGGTGACACCCCATAGGAGTTGCCAAGGCGCGGATCGCCGCACCCCATAGCGCGCCATCAACAAGGCCCAACTTCCACTCAGGGCGGCCCCCCAAGTGCTGAGAAACAGCCAAATGCCCCGCGAAATCAGCCAACTGGGCACTGGGGCAATGCCGATCCACGTGAGAGGATGCAAATCCCACACCCAAACTAGGCTAGTGCCATAGAACCCCAAGCCCCAACACAGGCCGGCGATCGCTGCCCATAGCGGCGATAAAACCTGACACTGCCACCACAGGGGCACAATGCCCACAAAGGCCAGGAACCAGCCGCTCACTGGCGGTAGCGCCAACTGCGTTCCCCAACCGGCGATGCCTAAACCAACGCACAGCAGCCACCTAGGCAATACTTTGGCGTTTGCGTTGCTCTTTGGGGGAAGGCGCCACATACCAGTGTCCTGCCTTAATCAGTTCCCGCTCTAGTAAAGCAAAAAAGCGCTGGCGATCGCTGCCACGCACGACGGCTAAATTGTGGGCTTCTGCCAAGGCCACAGGGTAACCCCGGCCTTTTTCAATTTGGGCTGCCGTCAACGAGACGGCTTGTTGCCATAGGTCTGGATCCTGGGCCACCCATTGAGGTACTTCCAAGCGCACCACTTCTGAGCCACCATGGAGGTAGGCAACGTAGATGTGATGTTCGCCGTAGTGCTCCAAAATGCGGCTGCGGCCACGCCAGAGGGAACTATGCTGTTGCGGTGCTAAGTGCGCTTGCCAGAGGAGCACATCCCGCAGGGAATCAAAGACCTGACAAGGGGGGCGATCGCCGGTTACCTCGAAGCCAGTCTGACTCGTCTGACCACAGTGGAGGGCACAGTTGGGTTCAGGATAGGGGCAAACCCCCAAGCGCAGAAAATTCACCGTTTCCTGACTGCGGGAGGCACTGACATACCCCACCAAGGGGATTCGCTGGGCTCGCAATTGATCCCAAGCAGCTAAGATTGGCCTCAACAATTCCTGCCGCACCATTGGCGGCAGTGATTCCCATCCCCAGAAAATGAGTGAACCATCCACAAGGGCTAAGCTGGGAGCTTTCTGATTTTGAGTTTGAATGAGTTCAACAAGGCCGAGAATTTCCGCTTGGGTGCGGCGGTAACGTAACCAATCCTCTAGGGTGAAGCCCCAGCCCCGCGATCGCCCCAATTCATCGGGGTCATACACCAACTGCGGCACGCTATCTAAATGAGGGCGCTGGCCTTGACCGTAGGCGATCGCCACCCGTCCTACGTTAACCAAATAGCAATAGGCAATTTCGTGGGGACTGGGGGCAATTTGCGAACCATCGGTGGCAAAAATCGTATGTGCCCTTGGGGCAGGCGGGACAGTGTGCTTTACCGTCAGCGACTCAATGGGTTCAGCTGCATTAAAGGCAAAGGACTCGCCCCACGCTTGGAGGGCTTGGCGATAGTGTTCTGGACGTTCCGCCATTGCTGTGAGGACTGCGAGGGCACGGGTCTGTTTTTGTTGGATAGCGATCGCCCCTTGGCGGATCAGTTGACCCACCGTTGCCATTTGAGCAGCCACTTTTACCAAGTCCAACACGGTTTTCGTCTCTGGTTGTCTCTAGAACTAACAGAGGTCGTCAAGCCCAGCTCGAATAGCCAACCGATTTTGGAGCTTCAAGATGCCTCTCTATCAGTTTTACTGCTGTAGGCAGGACATGTCTGACAGAGGGGCGATCGCTGGCCCAATCGAGTCAGTGAGCCTTAGGCGCAAAATTCCAACTGTACCCCCATAACTCTATCAGGGGGCATTGTGAAAGCAGCTTTATTAAAATTTGTTACGAACGGGAACTTCCCGCAGGTTCACCCCTGGGCTGTGGGTACCCTAGGGGAGTAAAGAATATGGTTCCTTAAAAAGCAACAGCAATTTTCTGAAGCATATTCTATGGATTGCATAAATCTATAAGGTGTATAAAAAGCTGACCCCGTAGTATACTTACGTTTTTTGAGTAATGGATTCTACTGGCACAAATGGTCATGAGAATTGGAGAACTCTTACTGAAGGCAGGATTAATTACAAGCGGTCAGCTCCAAGTTGCCCTAATGGAGCAAGGGATGTATGCCAACCTGCGTCTTGGTGAAATTCTTGCCCTTCATGGTTGGTTATCCCAAGAAACAATTGACTTTTTTGTAGAAGAGTGGCCAAAACTGGCTCAAGATAAAGAAAAACGTCCTATTGGTTTTTACCTGAAAAAGGCAGGTTTATTAACGCAAGAGCAGATTAATCAAATTCTCAAGGAGCAGTGGCAAGCCAGCTATCGCTTTGGGGCATTGGCCGTCCTCAATGGCTGGGTGAAGCAGGAAACAGTAAACTTCTTTCTAGAACATATCAACCCAAATGCCCTCAAAGAAAGTGTCCGCATCGAGGAGGCCACATCATCAGTTGTCAACCGACTAACCCCGCAAAGTCGCAAGCATGCAACCAAACATTCAAAACAATCCTCTGTATCCCTGAAGAAGCATTTAATCGATCCAGAAGACTTGTCGGACATTGACCTTGAATATTGAATGGCTAAGTCAGCCTGGAAAGAACCATTACGCCACCCCCTGAAATAAAAAAAACTCGCACTAGAGGTAACTCCAATGCGAGGGTAATCACGAATCACTCTTGAGAGAGGACAATCACATCCGTGGACTAGCTCATTGTGGCAGGACTGCGATCGTAGCTTGTCCAGAGATGGGGCTTAATTTTGCCCTGAATTTGGTTCCAATAGTGACCTGCGGCCGCAGGTAACCCCATTTGGGCAATCATCCGCGTCAGGAGGGATTGTTCGCGGTTTTTGATCACTTGGTGGTGATGGGTGAGAATGACCCGCGACAGTTGATTGAGATCAAGCGCTGGCATATTCACTCCACTGGCTGGGTTGGCAGTAGGAGCTGCCGTCGGATTCACGGCTTCCCCTTGACCAGTACGGTAGGCCACGCCGCGATAGATAAGATCCCGCACCGGTTGAGCCGGCGGATTTACTGCGTGGGTACAGTGGTAATTCCAACCCCGGTATTTTGCCACGACATCAGTTGCTGCGGTCTGTACTGCCGGAGGAACGTAATCGTATTGGACGCCGCGATAGGTGAGTGTGGTTTTCATAAGCATCGCCCCAAATTATCTACTAGGTGGTTTTCGTCAACTGAGGCGCGTTCCTTCGGGACAACTGCCCTACTTCCGTCTTCGCTGCTCACCTAAGTTTTTAGGTGCTTTTCAGCAAAGATGAACGATTTATTTCTGTATCTAATTTAACAGTTTTGGCATTATGAAGGCAAGTATTTACAAAAATTTACACTAGAAGGCGCCCCCCATGTTCTAGGGGGGTCTAGATTTAGACAGGGATGGCCTTAAATCCCAGGGGCGTGGGTCAGGATAATGTGGCGATCGCGATCGTAGGTGAGCCAACGTTCCTGCCGCAGCTTGCCCAGAAGGCGGGTCATGGTCACGCGACTCGTGCCGATGGCTGTTGCCAGTTGCTGATGGGTGAGGCGGACACTGTAGCGTGTACCCAGGGGATGAGGTTCACCAATTTCTTGCTTCAACAGCAGCAGTAAATGGCGTAATCGCTCCTCAATGCGGCGATGACTAGTAATTCCTAAGAGACCTTCCGCTTGCCGTAGGCGACGAGCTAGACCGCGCACAAGGCTTTGGGTCAAGTTGGGGGAGGATTCCACCTCCACGAGCGTAAAGAGCATCAGCTCTGTCTTGGCAAGGGCCTTGGCTTGGTAGGCCATTAAACTGGTCAAGGGCAAACCAAAGGCAGTACCTGGTGTCGCCAGTCCCACCACCACTTCTTCACCATCGGAATGCAGCAGATTCAAGAGGACGACACCCCGGCTCACTAGCCAAACCCGTTCTGGCTCCATCCAGATGCTGTCCCCGATACTAAACGTGTGCACTCGCGCGGCGGAGCGCCAGCGTCCATCCACAGGAGGAGTGACTGCAGCGGTGGAGACGTTTGCCATGGCGGTAGAACCTCAAGCAAAGGAACCAGCCCTTAGGTGTGTGCCGCAGAGATGGGTTGTTCTGCCCACATTCCCAGTGTTTGTGTTCTGGGCAACGTTAGCTAAAACTGCTTATTAGGCTAAGGGGCAAACGTAAAGATGAGATAATCCTTGGCTCAAGATTGGGTTAAGGTTTTGTTGTCAAGGCAGAAATCGCTTCCAACAGGCCCCGTGCTTTGTTGAGGGTTTCTTCGTATTCCCGCTGCGGATCGGAGTCGGCAACAATCCCAGCACCCGCTTGCACATGAATTAGATGTTGATGGTCCGTCAGGGGTTGCACCACCATTGTGCGAATGGCGATCGCTGTATTGAGTTGCCCTTCAAAGTCATAGTAACCATAGGCACCGGAGTAGGGGCCACGGCGGCAGCCCTCCAATTCATAGATAATTTCCATGGCACGAATTTTGGGGGCACCACTGACGGTTCCGGCGGGGAAACAGGCTTGGAGTAAGTCCCATGCCGTTTTATCAGGCAATAGTTCACCCACCACATTACTGACAATGTGCATAACATGGGAATAGCGCTCAATCACCATAAACGCTTCAACGCTGACACTCCCCTGACGACACACGCGCCCCAAATCATTGCGCCCCAAATCAACGAGCATGACGTGTTCGGCCACTTCTTTGGTATCGGCAAGGAGTTCGGCGGCTAGCCGCTGATCTTCGGTGTAGGTGTGCCCCCGCTGGCGAGTGCCAGCAATAGGACGCACAGTAGCAAGGACAGACCCAGCGTTTTCAGGATGGTGCTCGGCTTTGACCATGACTTCTGGACTAGAGCCAATGATCTGCCACGTGCCAAATTGAAAGTAGGCCATGTAGGGGGAAGGGTTAATCAGGCGCAAGGAGCGATAGAGGGCAAAGGGATCGCCGCTGTAGGTGGCACTCAGGCGTTGGGAAAGAACGACTTGGAAAATATCCCCTGCTCGAATGTAGTCCTTAGCGCGCTCCACATTGGCACGGAAGGCTTTGGGGGTAATGTTGCTAGTGTAACTGGGGGTCTGGCGACTGGGTTGCCAATGGAGTTGGGTGGCCTCAGGGGGAATACGGGTTTGCAGTTTGCACACAAGCCGCTCTAGGCGATCGCGCGCGTGAGTATAGGCCGTTTTCAAGTCCGTCTCACGGGTATCGGCATAGACCACGGCCCAGATTTTTCGCTTCACTTGATCAAAAATCAGGATTTGATCCACCTGCATCCACACCCCATCAGGCAAATCCGCTTCTGTGGCAGGGTGAATGGGAACCCGTGGCTCAATCCACTGAATCAGTTCATAGCCCCAAAAACCAAAAAGACCACCAATGCCCCCCGGCAATTGCGGTAGCTTCACAGGCTGATAGGGGGCAAGGCAATTGGCCAAAATGGTGAAGGGATTGCCCGTAAACCTGGTGATTGACCCATCGCGATGGGTTTGGGTGGTTTGGTTGCCGCGGGTTTCCAGTACCCACAGTGGATCACAACTAAGGAGACTGTAGCGGGCCAGTTGTTCACCTCCCTCGACGGACTCCAGCAAAAAGTTGTAGGGGCGATCGCGACAGACCCGATACCAAGCCGACACAGGTGTATCCATATCCGCCACCCACTCCTGATAGATGGGGATGAAGTTACCCTGTTCGGCAAGTTGACAAAAAGTCTGAAAATCGGGGTACATGGTCGCGGGTGTGCAAACTCTCTTATTTTCTCCCTAAAGGGGAGCAACAGCAATCTCGACGCCAAGGGTTAGGTGCTTCTGGGGGGGCACGTGTAGTAGATCCACCCCCGTATTCAACGCATGGCGGGGGGCGGTCCAAGGTTCTAGACAGTAGTAGGGTTTGCCCTGAACGGTCCAAAAGACGAGGGTTGTAAACACTGTATCGTAGCGCAGCGTCAGGCAGTACTGTTGTTGCAGGTCACAGACACGAGCCACTTGACCCATGAGCGGGCGACAGGCCAAATCGAGTTCTGCTGCACTCCAGTCAAACATGCCGCTAAAGGTGAGGGGTTGCTGGTTTTTTTGATCCACCATGGCGTGGATCGGCAAGTCAAACTGCAATTGGTGCTTGTCAGCAACGGCAAAGTAGGGATGCAAGCCAAAGCTAAAGGGCAAGGGGGTGTCACCGGGGTTAGCCACCTCAAGGGCGATCGCCAAGGCAGCAGCAGTAAGGGTATAGGTCAAGGTCAGATGAAAGGCAAAGGGATAGACTTGGCGCGTGGCTGGGGTATCGTGCAATCCCAGTTTCAAGACCTGTTGCTGCTGCTGCAGCACCTGCCATGGCAAGTCCCGGGCAAAGCCGTGCTGTTTGAGGTGATAGGCTTGGCCCCTGTAGTGAAATGTATCCTCGGGCAAATTGCCACAAATAGGAAAAAGGAGGGGAATACCGCCGCGCACGCTTAACTGCGGGTTGGCAAAGCGCTCCCGATCTAAGTACAGCAGCTCATGACCTTGCCACTGCCAGCGAGTGATGAGGCCACCGCGCTCTGGGATCACCTCAACGCGAGTACGTTCGGCATGGAGAGTATAGGGCATTACCATGGCTGGACAGTCGGCTTGCTTCTTAGGATACACCCGCGACTACGCTAGAATAGCGGCAATGCCCTTGGAGGGAAACCAATGTCCCTAAGATTTGCCCTAAACTCCACCCTACGTTTTTGGTTCAGTGTGTTGCTGCTGACTTGGTTCCTGGGGCTACTGGGGCTAGGCTGGTTAGTGCAATCCTTTCTGGTGCTGTTTTTAATCTTAATGTTGACTCCTATGCTCCTTTTTGCCGGCTTGCAACTTTGGTTGCGCTGGAAGTTGGTGGCGGCGGCTTGTCCAGTGTGTGGCTTTGAATTCAGCAGTTTGAATAATACCCAAACCCAATGCCCTGCCTGTGGCGAAATGCTGATGGTGCGCGATCGCCAGTTCCACCGATTGGCTCCCCCTGGCACCATTGACGTGGAGGCGGTGGAAGTGGTCAACCCTGTGATTGAGGACTAGCCACAGTGGTATGATTAGCCCAAGATTGTCTGTCGCTGGCAGCATGACCGATGCGACAGTCCCTTGCTAAAATGATACGATTTGCCATGCATGGGTTACGGGGTACTCTATGCGACAACTTAACTTTTTGATGATATTTGTCATTGGTTTGGGCTTAGTTCTCTTTAGTATTCAAAATACCGATCCAGTTAGTATTAAGTTTTTTGAAGGGAAGGTCATTCAGGCGCCACTGTGCGTTGAACTTATTGTTGCTATGGGGGCGGGTGCCCTCTTTGCCTGGGTCTTTAACGTTTGGGTACAGCTACAGCGCACCTTTACCATTCGGGTGGAAATGGAAGCCCGCGATGAACAAATTGCCCACCTTGAGCAGGATGTGGAACGCTATAAAGCTGCCCTTGAGGAGCAACAACGCCTCTTGCCCAGTGTCAGCAGTGCCTCGACGGAAAAGTAGCCTAGAGCCTTGAAAATTGGTTAGGCTAAAAGATGATTAGCCTTTGTTATTTTGTGTTAACTCGGCGTGTCCTATGGCTGTATCTCTGGCTGTTGAAAAGAAAAAGTTAAAAAATCCACCCCTCCAGCTGCATTATTTGGGCGATCGCGTGCTGCGTCAACCCGCCAAACGGGTCAGTAAAGTAGATGACAGTACCCGCGATATTGTGCGGAAAATGTTACAAACCATGTATAGTGCCGATGGCATTGGTTTGGCGGCACCGCAGGTAGGCATCAATAAGCAAATTCTCGTCATCGATATTCATCCCGATGACCCTAAAGCGGAGCCATTGGTAATGATTAACCCGGTCATTAAGGACTTCAGTGAAGAACTGGAGGTTTGTCAAGAGGGCTGCCTAAGTATTCCTGGGGTATACCTAGAGGTGCGTCGTCCGGCCATGGTGGAGGTGTCCTACAAAGATGAGTGGGGTCGTCCCCAAGTGATCATGGCGGGTGGGCTGCTTGCCCGGGCGATCCAGCATGAAATTGATCACTTAACGGGGGTAATGTTTGTCGATCGCGTGGAAAACCAAGCCTTGCTGCACCATGAACTCAAGGAGCATGGGTTTACCGCCAGTGCTGTGCGTCCCATTGCTGCTTAACCCTTGAGGAGCATTGTCTGTGGCCAAGAGTTATCTATACCTACTGGGGGCCTGTGTGGCCGCGATCGCCACTGTGGGTTCCATTTTTGAACTGAGCTCTGGGGAAGCCCAGTTGGGAACTGTGCCCACCACCGTGATTTTGCTCCTCAGTGCGCCCCTTGGTGTAGTGGCCTTTGTAACAGCGGTGCGCCTTGCCCGTGCCAGCGATCGCCCCTGATGGATTGGAATTGGCTATGACACTTACCTACCCTGAGGACCTGCAATATCTCGACAGCCATGAGTACCTGCGCCTTGAGGGCGACACGGCCACCCTCGGCGTTAGTGCCTTTGCTGTGGATCAACTGGGGGATATTGTCTTTGTCGAGTTGCCTGCCGTTGGCGATGCCCTAGAACCCGGCGAACGCTTTGGCACGATTGAATCGGTCAAGGCCGTTGAGGATCTCTATGCGCCCCTTGGGGGAACCGTCATCGCCGTCAATCAAGCCGTTATTGACAACCCCGCCCAAATTGCTGCAGATCCCTATGGTGAGGGGTGGTTGGTGAAGGTGCGAGTCAGTACCCCCCCTACGGGACTCCTCTCAGCGGCGGATTATCGTGCCCGAGTGGAAGGAACTTAGGTGCTAACCAACGCCTTGCAAGTCCTTGTGGATGGACTGACCACAGGGAGTGTTTATGCCATCTTTGCCCTCGGCTACACCCTTGTCTTCTCGATTTTGGGCATTATCAACTTTGCCCACGGCGCTGTTTTTGCCATTGGTGCTTATCTCACCTATGCCCTCTTGGGAGGACGCTTTGGCTTTAATGGCCTGTTGGCCAATGGGCAGCTTCCCGTTGCCTTACCCTTTGCTGCGGCCTTAGCTTTGAGTGCCCTTAGCTGTGGACTGTTGGGGGTTGCCATTGATTGGGTTGTCTTTCGACCGTTGCGGCAGCAGCGCACCGATACCCTCTTGACGGTGGTGGCCAGTCTTGGAGCTGCTGTTTTCCTCACCAACCTGATCCAGTATTTAGTGGGTGCCGAAGTCTACACCTATCCCGATCAACGCTGGGGGGGATTGCCCCTTACCCTGCGATGGGGGGACATCACCCTGCGCACTAGCCAATTTATTATCTTTGCCGTGGCGGTGGTTTTGATGATTGCCCTGACCTATTGGGTAAAGGGAACGCGCATGGGCAAAGCCCTGCAGGCGGTGGCTGAAAATCCGATGGCAGCAACATTGCTAGGCATTGATAGCGATCGCGTTATTCAAGTAGCATTTTTTGTTAGCAGTGCTTTGGCTGCGGTTGCTGGCACCCTGATTGCCTTGAGTGTTGGGATTACAGGGCCACAGTTTGGAGTGATCTTTGGCCTCAAGGGGTTAGCAGTGATTGTTCTGGGGGGCCTCGGCAACCTCCCAGGAACAATGCTGGCCGGCTTTTTGCTGGGATTGGTGGAGGCAATGGTGCCTGCGGCTGCTTCGGGGTTTCGCGATGCTGCTGCCTTTGCAATCCTCTTTCTGGTGCTGCTTGTGCGCCCCCAAGGGCTATTGGGTCAGCCCCCGGTTGAAAAAGTCTAAGGCGCTTCAATCACTAATTCACTGCTGTAGCCAGCTCCGTGCCAGTGGCGGCCACTAATTCCACCTTTAAACTGACGCCAAATTGGCTTTCAAAGGGTTCCTTTTTGTAGTTGACACTCCAAATTTCCAACTCACAGCGATCGCTAGGATCTGCCGGATGGATCTGCAGACAAAACTGGCGCTGCGGAGCGCGCCACTCACAGGTCATGTGATCCACGGCCCCAATTTGGCGCCGATCCAAGGCCGAAGCCAGCCGTAGAATGGCACTGAGTTCCTCGACCATTTGCCGTTCTCGCCGTCCCATCAATTGGCGGAAGTTTTCATGCTTTTTCTTGGGGGGGCTTTTGCGGTGATAGCGACAGAGGTTGGCAATGATTTCAATTTCCGTATCAGTGTAGCCGAGTAAGCCGCCGTGGCGCACCAGGTAGTAGGAATGTTTGTGGTGGGCGGAATGGCTGACGTAGTGGCCGGCATTGTGGAGAATTGCCGCTGCCCAGAGGAGTTCCCGCTCTGCTTCGGTCCAGTTGTGGAGAATTCCCTGGGTGCGATCAAACAGCGTTAGGGCAAAATTGGCCACCCGTTCACTGCTGGCCAGATTGACGTGGAATTTTTGCGCCAAACTGTAGGTACTGCGCTGACGCACCGAGCTTTGATAGCGCAGGCGGTCTTCAATCAGGCCGTGGGTCAGCATCCAGTCCACAATGATGCCTTCCCGCAGGGCGCGATCGCAGGTGATCAGGCTGCTTTGGCCCAGCATCTCCATGGCCTCAGCGAGAATTACTGCCCCTGCAACAATAATTTCCGCTCGCCGCTCCGACATCCCCAAGAGTTGACAGCGTTGGTTAAAGTTTAGCCGCCGCAATTTGGCCAGGAGCGCTTTCAAGTCCTCAAGGGTGAGTTCATAGCCCCGTAGAGAGGGGGGGCAAGTACCAAGGCGATCGCAGGTGTGAATCATCATCAGGCTTTCAATGGTGCCTGAGGTACCCACCAATTGCGGTTTTTCATGGGGGCCGAGTTGCTGCCGCAGGTCTTCCACGGCGCGATCCAACATTCCCCGCACATAGGCTCGCAGGGCTGCGTAATCTTGATCGCTAATGGGATCGCTTTTAACAAATAAATCCGTCAGGCGTACTGCCCCCACTTTGGTACTGCTGAGGTAGCGGGGTTCATGGCCATCGCCAAGAATTAACTCCGTGGAGCCACCCCCAATGTCTATGATGATGTGGGGCTTGCCGTTGAATTCTAGCCCCGAGAGTACCCCCAAGTAGATGCGCCGCGCTTCCTCTTCACCGGAAATGAGATCAATGGTCAGGCCGGTCTCTTTTTTGACCCGCTCTAAAAACTCGCGACCATTGGGGGCTTCGCGCACGGCACTCGTGGCCACGCCAATCATTTCCTCCGCCTTGAGGCCCGTGGCCAACTCGCGACAGCGGCGCAGGGTGGCGATCGCCCGCTGCATGGCCTCTTCCGTCAGTTGGCCGGTCATTTGGCAGCGTTCCCCCAGGCGCACCATATCCTTTTCGGCAGCAATGATTTTGAAACTGGGTAAGCTGGGCTGAATTTGCACCACCACCATGTGAATGGAGTTTGTCCCGACATCAATTGCCGCCAGAATGCGATCGCTGCGGTTCACCGGTCGCCACAGGTGGAGATGTTGTTCAGCCGTCATTGGACTTGTCATTAAGGGGACAAACATCCCCTATGGTACCCCAACCCCAAACCTTTTCAGGGGGATGAAACAGACTCAAACCATGAAAGCCAAGACGGTATCTCCTATTTCATAAAAGGGCTGTATTTCCTGTTAAATGATCCTTGATTTTGGCGGCAATCCGTGAGCCTAAATAGTCCGGAATAACGCTGCCATTGGGGCCCAGCAGATAGAGCAACAGCCGCACCCGCCCCTGCCAAAGCATAAAGTTGATATTGACCACCAGCAATTCCTCTTGCCAAAGGGCGTGCATGACCTTATAGAGCAGTGCCGGATGATTTGCAGACTCCACCAAGAGTGCCGGCAGATGAAAGACCTGATCCTGATAGAAACTGGTGGTCACTTGCGGCAGGCCTTCGTTGAGGTTAAACTCCATGGCCAGCATTTCCTCAACCGCAAACTCACCACTGAGGGTCTGTTGGAGGGCACGGCGCACGCTTTCACTGCGCTTTTTGGTCAGGGGTTTGCCCTGCTCTGAGAGCACAAGTTTGACAAAGACCAGTAGCGGTGGTCGCACATGGCCATAGAGCGAGACATTGTGAATCGTCAGCTTGTAGGCGGCCATCACCCCAAAGAGATCACTCAGAAGATAAGAGTGATTGCGGTGGGCAAAGTGGAGAATGGAGCGATCGCCCTCGGGGACGATTTGAATCACCGCCTGATTTGTCCGATGAATTTGAAAGCCCAACTTCAGGTTTTGCAGTTGGACGTCCCGACCCACAAATTGCTCATAAAAGTCTGGAAAGGAGCGATTGAATCGCTTCAGGACATCAGGGTTACGCAGTTGAAAATCGGAAACCATGGGTGAGAGTCGCTATACTATAGCCTAGGCCGGGTTACACTTGGTCGTTTCCCCATCTCCAGCATACTTGCATGAGCTTCTGGAAATCGCTGTTCAATTCGCAACCGACTGCCAGCGCTACCACGACGTCCCCTAGTTTAGGTTCTCCGGTAGAGCGGGACAATGGCAGCGAAAGCAAAATTATTTTTAGCAAAGAAAAAGACATTGATGTCTATGAACTAGAAGAACTTTGTGATGCTGTCGGCTGGTCCCGCCGTCCGATTCGTAAGGTGAAAAAAGCAATTCAGCACAGCTTTTTGGTGATCTCGATGTGGGAGCAGCGGGGTGCCTATCGTCGCCTGATTGGCTTTTCCCGTGCCACCTCTGACCATGCCTTCAATGCCACAATTTGGGATGTAGTGGTGCATCCAGAATTTCAGGGGCGCGGTCTGGGCAAGGAGCTAATGCGGCAGATTATCAAAGAACTGCGCAGCGAGGACATCAGCAACATTACCCTCTTTGCCGATCCCCATGTGGTGGACTTTTACCGTCAATTGGGTTTTCGCCCCGATCCGGAGGGGATTAAGGGAATGTTTTGGTACCCCAATTCCCGCTAGGCTCGATAATCAATAACGTAGCTGAATGATCCTTTGCCATGAGCCAAACACCCCTCGTCACTGAGGCTGAGATTGCTGCCGAAGGTCTCAAGCCCCAAGAATACACCGAAATTGTCCGCCGCCTTGGTCGCCATCCCAACCGCGCGGAATTGGGCATGTTTGGTGTGATGTGGTCAGAGCATTGCTGCTACAAAAACTCGCGTCCCCTGCTGAAGCAGTTTCCTACCCAAGGGCCACGGGTCCTTGTCGGTCCCGGTGAGAATGCTGGTGTTGTGGACTTAGGGGATGGCTTGCGCCTTGCCTTTAAGATTGAGTCCCACAACCATCCCTCGGCCATTGAGCCCTTTCAGGGAGCAGCGACGGGAGTGGGGGGAATTCTGCGGGATATTTTTACGATGGGGGCACGTCCCATTGCCCTGCTGAACGCCCTGCGCTTTGGTGATCTTAAGGAAGCAAAAACCCAACAATTGGTGAAAGGAGTCGTGGCGGGTATTGCCCACTATGGCAACTGTGTCGGCGTGCCCACAGTGGGGGGGGAGGTCTATTTTGACCCCTGCTATACCGGTAACCCCTTGGTGAATGCCATGGCCCTGGGTCTTATGGAAACCCCAGAGATTGTTAAATCGGCAGCCAGTGGCATTGGCAATCCCGTCCTTTACGTTGGCTCCACCACGGGGCGGGATGGCATCGGGGGAGCCAGTTTTGCCAGCGCCGAGCTGACGGATGAGTCAATGGGCGATCGCCCCGCTGTTCAAGTGGGGGATCCCTTCATGGAAAAATGCCTTATTGAAGCCTGTCTGGAGGCCTTTCAAACTGGAGCCGTTGTGGCCGCCCAAGATATGGGGGCAGCAGGATTGACCTGCTCGACCTCGGAAATGGCTGCCAAAGGCGGGGTGGGCATTGAACTGGACTTGGACAAGGTGCCTGTGCGCGAACAGGGGATGGTGCCCTACGAGTTTCTGCTCTCGGAATCCCAAGAACGGATGCTGTTTGTGGTGGTGCAAGGGCGGGAAGCAGAACTGATTGAGATTTTCCATCGTTGGGGCTTGCAGGCGGTGGTGGTGGGGCGTGTTATTGCTGAACCGGTGGTGCGGGTGCTTTACCGTGGCGCGGTGGCCGCCGAGGTGCCTGCCCGTGCCCTGGCGGAAGATACACCAATCTATGAACGCGAGTGCCCCGATGAGCCACCAGCCTATGTCCAACAGGCGCGGCAATGGTCGGTGGATCAATTACCGCTACCGGCGCGATCGCCCGCGGAGATTTTGCTCACGCTCCTTGCTACCCCCAGTATTGCCTCTAAAGCCTGGGTCTATCGTCAGTATGATCACGAAGTCCAAAACAATACCTTGATCTTCCCCGGCGATGCGGATGCAGCCGTGATTCGCCTGCGGGGTACGCCAAAAGGAATTGCTGCGACCGTGGATTGCCCCAGCCGCTATGTGTATCTAGATCCCTACGAAGGGGGCAAAGCAGCCGTTGCCGAAGCCGCTCGCAATCTCAGTTGTGTCGGGGCAGAGCCTCTGGCCATCACCGATAACCTCAACTTTGGTAGTCCAGAAACAGCCGTGGGTTACTGGCAGTTGGCCCATGCCTGCCGCGGCCTTGCCGAGGCTTGTCGGGCCCTACAAACGCCGGTCATAGGGGGGAATGTCTCCCTCTACAACGAAACCATTGATAGGAATGGGCAGCCACAGCCCATTTATCCGACCCCTGTGGTGGGGATGGTGGGGTTGATTGCCGACCTGCAGCGGGTTGTCGGTCAGGGCTGGCGATCGCCCGGGGATGTCATCTACCTACTGGGGTTGCCTCTGACGACGCCTTTGAGTGATCCGCGCCTGAGCCTAGGCGGGTCAGAATACCTGGCCCAGATTCATGGCCTGGTGGCCGGTCGTCCGCCTCAGATTGATTTAGACCTAGAGCAGCGCGTGCAGGCAGTGTGTCGCTATGGCATTCAGCAGAAGTGGATTGCCAGTGCCCACGATCTCAGTGAAGGTGGTTTGGCTGTGGCCTTGGCAGAAAGCTGCCTCAGCGGCCAGCGGGGGGCGAAGATTCAATTACCAGCGGGCACCTATCCCCGCTGGGATGTGCTGCTATTTGCTGAAGGGGGGGCGCGAATTCTGGTTTCGGTGCCACCGACGGAACAGACAGCCTGGGAGACCTATGTGCAGGCGCAATTGCCCAATGCTTGGACACGCTTAGGGGCTGTTGATGGTGAACAGACAGAACTGTGTATTGACACCTGTGACAATTCTCTGCTTATCAAGGTTACGATAAAGGAGTTAGCTCTTGCGTGGCGATCGCCCCTGCCGAAATATTTGGACTAAATGACAGAACAACAATTTGCTGATAAGCCGGAAGAAGCCTGTGGTGTCTTTGGGGTCTATGCCCCCGGGGCGGATGTGGCTCGCCTCGCCTACTTTGGTCTCTATGCCCTGCAACATCGAGGTCAGGAATCGGCTGGAATTGCCACATTTGCTGGAGACACCGTCCACTGTTACAAGGATATGGGCTTGGTGTCCCAAGTCTTTGATGAAGAGATTCTTGGACGGCTGGTGGGAGATTTGGCTGTCGGCCACAACCGCTACTCAACCACAGGTTCCAGTCGCATTGTCAACGCCCAACCAGTGGTAGTGGAAACTCGCCTAGGACCTTTGGCCTTAGCCCACAACGGCAACTTGGTGAATACCTACGCCCTGCGGGAACAGGTGCTGGCCTGTGATGCACCTACGGCGGTGTTGGCGAGTACAACAGATTCTGAACTCATTGCCTGGGCGATCGCCCAAGCGGTGGCCACTGGCCAATCCTGGTCAGAGGGGATGATCACGGCGGCTCAACAGTGCCAAGGGGCTTTTAGTCTCGTGATGGGTACCCCAGCGGGATTGTTTGGACTGCGGGATGCCCACGGCATTCGTCCCTTAGTGATTGGTCGCCTGATGACAGAAGGGACGGCCCATTATGTGCTTGCTTCGGAAACCTGCGCCCTTGATATTATTGGTGCCGACTATGTGCGGGATGTGGAGCCCGGGGAACTCGTCCACATTACTCCTGAAGGGATTGGCAGTATGCAATGGGCAGAGTCCCAACGGAAGCTGTGTATCTTTGAGATGATTTACTTTGCCCGTCCTGATAGTGTCATGCAGCAGGAGAGCCTCTATAGCTACCGGCAGCGCTTGGGGTACCAGTTGGGTCGCGAAGCCCCCGCCGAGGCCGACGTGGTGATCGCTGTGCCTGATTCTGGTGTGCCAGCGGCCATTGGCTTTTCCCAGGCGACGGGGGTACCCTACGCCGAAGGCTTGATTAAAAATCGCTACGTGGGGCGCACCTTTATTCAGCCCACCCAGTCGATGCGGGAGTCGGGAATTCGCATGAAGCTGAATCCGCTGCGGGATGTGCTGATGGGACAGCGGGTGGTGATTGTCGATGACTCGATTGTGCGGGGCACCACTAGCCGCAAAATTGTCAAAGCACTGCGGGATGCCGGTGCCGTGGAAGTCCACATGCGTATTTCTTCGCCCCCTGTCACTCACCCCTGCTTCTATGGCATTGACACCGATACTCAAGATCAACTGATTGCCGCCACCAAGTCTGTGCCTGAGATTGCCGCTCAGATTGGCGTGGATTCCCTGAGTTACCTCAGTTGGCAGGGGATGATTGCCGCCACCTACGATACGGGCGATCGCTTCTGTTCCGCCTGCTTTACCGGCAAGTACCCCATTCGCATCCCCGAGTCAGTGAAACGGCAAAAGTTGGTGCTTGAGCAACTTCCCCAATGAGTCTGGACTACGGCTACTGGCCTTCCATCCTTTCTGCAGCGGAAGTTAGTGCTGCTGCCACCAGTATCAGTGAATTGCGCGCCACTCCCCTTGGTCTGGTGTGGTTAGAGCGGCGCCCTCAAGAAAAGGGGCGCGGGGTGTTGGTGCGTCAAGGGCAAGAACTTTTGGCTGCCCCCTGGAGTGCGCGATCGCGAGTGAATGAGTATGGCGGCGGCGCCTACTGGTGCCATAACGATCAGATTTACTTTGTCAACGATGCCGATCAGGGGATCTATGCCCTTGGGGAACCCCACCCTACGTTAATCTACCAAGCTGCCAATACTCGCTTTGCCGATGGCTGTGTTGATCCTTGGCGCGATCGCCTGCTGTGTGTCGAAGAAATGCTGCTTCCAGACGGTAGCTCACAGCAGTCCCTTGTGGCTATTTCCCTATCGGGGGAACGGATTTCCCTGATCACTGGGGCTGGTTTCTATGCTGCACCCCGCTTGAGTCCAGACGGTAAGACCCTTGTCTGGCTGCAATGGTCAGCACCACAGATGCCCTGGGATGGCTGTGAACTGTGGGGCGCCATGGTCAGTAGTGACGGTTCCCTGGCTACCCCCTACCGCATTGCCGGCGGCCCTGAGGAATCTGTCCAACAACCCCAATGGCAGGGAAAGACCCTTTACTACATCAGCGATCGCTCTGGCTGGTGGAATCTCTATCGTTACTGTGATGGCCACCATGACCCCGTTTGGCAAGCCAGTTATGATGCCGGGGTGCCCCTGTGGGTGTTTGGCCAGTCCACCTATGCCCTGGTGAATCCAGAGACTGCGGTGCTGACCTATAGCGATCGCGGCCTGTGGCGGCTGGCAGTGGTTTCCCTAGGAACGGGTCAATGGCAAACTGTGCCGACGGATGATACCGAGATTCACTCCCTGGTGCGGCTGAGCGATCGCACCGTTGCCTTTGTTGGCAGTTCGCCCCTGTTGCCTCCCCATATTGTGCAGTTCAATCTTGAGGACGGCACCACAACACCGCTTCAGCCCATTGCTGCTCCCCTGCCGCCTGAGTGGATTTCTCAGCCCGAGCTGATTGCATTTCCCACCACTGAGGGGGCCACCGCCTACGGCTTTTTCTATCCGCCCCAAAATCCGCAGGTGCAACCCCCCACCAATACCCGACCGCCCTTAATTGTCAGAAGTCACGGGGGGCCGACGGCCGCCAGTGGCACCGGTTTAGATCTGCGCCTCCAGTTTTGGACCAGTCGCGGCTTTGCGGTGTTAGATGTCAACTATCGTGGCAGTACCGGCTATGGTCGCGCCTATCGCAATGCCCTGCGGGGACGGTGGGGAGTGGTGGATGTGGCCGACTGTGTTGCAGGGGCGCAGTATTTGGTGAGCCAAGGACGAGTGGCGGGCGATCGCTTGGCGATTCGTGGCAGTAGTGCCGGCGGCTATACCACCCTTTGTGCCCTGACATTTACGCGGGTCTTCCATGGGGGGGCAAGTTACTATGGCATTGGTGATCTCCTGAGCCTGCTCAAGGAAACCCATGCCTTTGAGGCCCATTATTTTGATCAACTGATTGCCCCCTATCCCGAAGGGGCAGACCTCTACCGCCAGCGATCGCCCCTCTACCATGCAGATTGCCTCACCTGCCCAGTGATTTTCTTTCAGGGACTGAAGGATGTCGTGGTTCCCCCCAGCCAAGCGGAACAGATGGTGGCTGCCCTTCAGGCCAAGGGCATTCCCGTCGAGTATTACACCTTTGCCGACGAGGGACACGGCTTCCGCCAAAGTAGCACGATCGCCACCGCCCTTGAGGCAGAGTTGAGGTTTTACCAAAGGCATCTACTTAAGGGTTAGATAACAATGTTTACTGGCATTATTCAGGCCATTGGTGTGCTCCAGCAACGCTCCGAATCCCAGTTGGTGATTACTGCAACCGATGCCCCGTTCCTTGGGGATGTGGCCCTTGGCGATAGTATTGCTGTTGAGGGTGTCTGCCTCACAGTGGAAACCTTCGATGCCACCGGGTTTACGGTCAGCGTCTCTCCGGAAACCCTACAACGCACTACATTGGCGGCCAAAGCGGCAGCGGGAGCAAGGGTGAATCTAGAACCTGCTCTGCGCGTCGGGGATAAGGTGGGGGGACATTTTGTTACTGGTCATGTGGATGGTGTCGGCACCGTACTGGCGATCGCTCCCACAGGCAGCAGTTGGGAATTTACATTCTCCGCCCCTGAAACGGTGGCAGCGTACATTATCCCCAAAGGCAGTATTGCCATCAATGGCATTAGCCTCACTATTGCCCATTGCAATGAAAAAGGGGATGAATTCAGCATTGCTGTCATCCCCCATACCTATGCAGAAACGACGCTGCAATTTCTCAGGGTTGGGGATGGTGTGAACCTAGAGGCAGATCTGCTGGGCAAATATGCCCGCAAGTTCCTCCAGCCGCAGAATTCCTCAACCGCCGTGGAAATTGATCTCGCATTTCTCCAAGCCCATGGCTACGCCTAGGGACATTATTTTTTCTTCTTGTTTGTGCGAGACTTGCCACCGGATTTTTTGGTAGCGGCACCAAACCCCTTGCTTTCAGCCCCAGGGTCCGCTCCTGGCTCAGATGCTGGTGCTGGGGTTGGCTCTTCAGTGGTCACTGCCGCTGCTGGTTCAGGTGCGCTCACTTCAGGTGGGGCAGTTTCAGCCACTTGTGCAGCTGCTTCGGCAGTTTTTGCAGCAGCACTCATGGCTTGGGTTTGGGCAGCTACTTCTTCAGCCAGGTTAGTTTCTTGCTTCTCGATCCCCTCACCGAGGACAAAGCGTTGGAAGCGGCGAATCTGGATATTTTCGCCCAGTTCGGCAATGTGCTCTTTCACCAACTCTTCAACAGTCTTGGACTGATCGCGGATAAAAGGCTGGTAGAGCAAACAGAGTTCTTTGAGGGTTTTTTCCAGCTTGCCAGCAACAATTTTTTCTTGGACTTCTGGGGGTTTCCCTTTCAAGGCATCGGAACCAAGGGCAATCTGGCGTTCTTTCTCCTTGTACTCGGCGGGAATATCGTCTAGGGAAACAAATTCCACATTGGGGCAAGCAGCAATTTGCTTGGCAATATCTTGGACCAGGGTTTTAAATTTCTCGTTACGAGCGACAAAGTCAGTTTCGCAGTTCACCTCCACCAGTACCCCAATGCGCCCGCCGGTGTGAATGTAGCTATCCACCAGACCTTCAGTGGTTACACGCCCGGCCTTTTTACCCGCAGAGGCTAGACCCTTTTGCCGCAACCAAGCGATGGCGGCTTCCATATCGCCATTGGACTCCTGCAAGGCTTTCTTGCAGTCCATCATGCCGGCACCGGTTTTGTCCCGCAGTTCTTTGACTAGTTTGGCTGAAATCTCTGCCATGATCGGTTCCTCAAGGATTAAGCGTCAGAGTCATCTGGAATATCTAGAGCTTCGGCATCGCCATCGTCGCTGGCGGTCATCCCATCGTCGTCCTCCTCAGCGAGATCCGCTTCGGGTTCCTCCAACTGACCATGGCGGCCTTCGTAAATGGCATCGGCCAGTTTGCCCACAATCAGCTTAATCGAACGGATGGCATCATCATTAGCGGGGATGGGAATATCCACTTGGGTGGGGTCACAGTTGGTATCTAGCAGTGCCACGATAGGAATTCCTAATTTGTGACATTCGGCAACGGCGTTG
Source organism: Thermosynechococcus sp. (assembly GCF_025999095.1). Lineage (NCBI taxonomy): Bacteria > Bacillati > Cyanobacteriota > Cyanophyceae > Acaryochloridales > Thermosynechococcaceae > Thermosynechococcus > Thermosynechococcus sp. The sequence goes on from NZ_AP024678.1 coordinate 2,424,878, forward strand.
TACTCCCGCTTGACATCCACAATAATCGCGACATCGGGCAGCCGCCGCATTTGTTTGATCCCACCAAGGTATTTTTGGAGGCGTGCCAGTTCTCGCCGCAGGGCTGAGGCCTCCTGTTTGGGCCGCAGATCAATGAGGCCGTTTTCCTCCATGCTTTCTAATTCCTTGAGGCGATCGACACGGGTTTTGATGGTACTCCAGTTGGTGAGCATTCCCCCCAGCCAGCGCTGGTTGACGTAGTAGCTGCCGCAGCGGAGCGCTTCCTGTTCGACAATGCCGGCGGCTTGACGCTTGGTACCGATAAACAAAAAGCGCTTGCCTTTTTCAGCAGCGTTGCGGATGTAGTTGTAGGCTTCATCCACCAATTGAGCGGTTTGCACGAGGTCAATGATGTGCACCCCATTGCGAACTGTGAAGATGTAGGGTGCCATCCGGGGGTTCCAGCGGCGGGCTTGGTGGCCAAAATGAACCCCTGCCTCCAGCATTTGGGCAAGGCTAAGAACTGCCATTGAGTTGTACTCCTATGGGTTAAACAACCATCCGTCCATGATCCGGTGAGGACACCCAAGGGGACGAATGTGAAAGATTTGCAGATTTACTATTATAGCCAATAGTCAAGGTCTTTGGAAAGCCCAATCCACAGTGATTTGGTAGCGTTGTGATCTTGACGCTCGGGGGTGGCCAACCTATTCTGAAACATTTAAGACGGCTGGATGGTGCTTAAGCTTGGATATTTCCCGCTTGCGATCGCAATGGCAACAAATTCACGGTGATGAAACCTCTGAAGCCGTTATTGAGGAGCACTTCGTCCGACCGCTCTTGAGTGTGTTGGGGTTTAGCGATCGCGATTGCCTCTCTTCTTTTGATACAGGTATGGGCATTGCCGATGTAGCCGCGCGGTTTCGCCGCGAGAATCAGCCTCCCTTTTCGCAGACTCAAGTTGACCCCGATTTAATTGTCGAGATTAAAACCCCTGCCCGTCGCTCGCGCAATACCCCCAGTCAAACTGTGGCCTTGAACCTTGAGAATGGTTCTGCCCATCATAGCCGCGCCCTGCAACAACTGCGCCAACTTCTCAGGGGACGCCATTGCCAAGGAACCGCTTGGGGGTTGATCACCAATGCCCGCCATCTCCAGCTTTTTCAACGCCATGGCCACTTGGTCTATCCAGCCACGCCCAACTATGAACTGACGGGCGATCGCCTCGAGAGCATTATCGAGGACTTCAAAACCTGCTTGCGATCGCGCCCCCGTGCCACCACCCTCTCCATCTACAATCACAAAGGGGGCGTGGGCAAAACCACCACCACGATTAACTTGGGAGCCACCCTTGCTGTGGCGGATGCGGCCGTTTTACTTGTTGACTGTGACCCGCGGGGGGATCTCAGCCGCGCTCTTGAGCTGACCGCCACAAATGCAACCCTTGCGGCTTGTCTGCAAAATCCTGATAAGCCGATTACAGCCGCGATTTGCCCCTTTGACTTGCGCCTTCGCGCCAGTAGCAGTATTAAATCTGCCCATATTTTTGATGTCATTCCCGCTGGGCCACAACTGCAAAGCATCCTCATTCAGGCAATGCAAACCCAAAATCCACCCATTACCCGCCTGCGGGAACTCCTCGCCCCCTTGCGCGATCGCTACGACTACATTCTCATTGACTGCCCCAGTGCTTGGCTTTTTTTAAGTAAAAGCGCCGTATATGCCAGTGACGCCGTTTTGATTCCCACCCGCCACACCGATCTCTCCTCCCTCAACAATGCGGCTCAGGTGATTCACCAATTTCTCTTTCATGAAATCCACACCTTGCGCCGTGAAGGGGGTCCCCTTCCTTTACCCATTTTCTTTAATGGTGCTCCCTTTAATCGTGCTCCGACAACCGATAGGGCAATCGCTGTTGCCCAGGCAGAAATTGAACGGATTCTCCAGAAACTCCCCCACCTCACCCCCTACTTTTGGCCCCAGTATCAAGCCAGTGACACAAGTGTATTTGCCATTCCTGAATATGCCATCATTGCCCGTGCCGCCTTTGCCCGCGTTCCTGCTGTCTTCAAAGATAAGCGCGTCCTAGGCTTCTATCAGGCACTCGTGCAGACCTATCTTCGCCCCTTAGCGTCTGCCGATGACCTCTCCTAACAGACAACCTTCCTAACAGGATTTATAAAAATCTGAAAACAGAAATTGCTTGCTCCCCCTAAAATGACATTCCCCCCTGAGCAGCAGCCATGATCGAGCCTGTCACCCAATCCTAAATCACTGAGGTGCTGGACACCGTGAGGGCAATGCAGCCGCAACGGGCAGAACTCACCCTTGCAGTGAAGGTAGAGCAAGCGGAAATTCGTAAAACGTTCAACCTCGTAGAGGCAAAACTTCTATAGAGGCCAAAATGAAGGGCAGGACGGGACGGCGACTACCTTGTTCGTCTCTTTGCTGACGGTCTGAGTATGTGTTTGCGTTGCGGGCAAAGACACAAGGCTGCAAAACTACGGTAATCTTATAGACAAACGAGAGTATTACTGGCAGTGCTATGGGCATCACCATTGAAAATGTTTCGAAGGCCTTTGGCTCCTTTCAAGCGGTCAAGCAAGTGGATTTGGATATTGCCAGTGGCTCCTTGGTGGCACTGTTGGGGCCTTCGGGTTCTGGTAAATCAACCTTACTGCGACTAATTGCGGGCCTAGAGATGCCCGACACTGGACGGATTCTCCTCACGGGTAAGGATGCCACCTATCAAAGTGTCCAAGAGCGCAATATTGGCTTTGTCTTTCAGCACTATGCCCTTTTTAAGCACATGACCGTGCGCCAAAATATCGCCTTTGGCCTAGAGCTGCGCAGGGTGCCCCGTGCCAAGATTAAGGCCCGCGTCGAGGAACTATTAGAGTTGGTGCAGTTATCAGGTTTGGGCGATCGCTACCCCTCTCAGCTCTCCGGCGGACAACGCCAGCGGGTGGCTCTGGCCCGTGCCCTTGCTGTAGAACCTAAGGTGCTGTTGCTAGATGAACCGTTTGCTGCCCTCGATGCCAAGGTGCGCAAGGAACTGCGAGCATGGCTGCGCCGCCTCCACGACGATGTCCATGTGACAACGGTCTTCGTGACCCACGACCAAGAGGAAGCCATGGAAGTTGCGGATCAAATTGTCGTCATGAACAAAGGGCAAGTGGAGCAGGTGGGCACCCCGGCTGAAATCTACGACCATCCCGCCAGCCCTTTTGTGATGAGCTTTATTGGCCCTGTCAATGTCTTGCGCTCCCGCGTCTTCCAGCAAACCCAAGACACGGCTCCCCACTGCGATATTTTTCTGCGCCCGCGCGACATCATTATTGAAACCAGTCCCAACGGCAACACCGTCTCAGCTCGCATTCACCGCATCATCCACTTGGGCTGGGAAATTCAGGTGGAACTGCGCCTAGACGATGGGCAGGAATTGATGGCACACCTATCGCGAGAGCGATTTGACGAGCTGCACCTTGAACCCCAACAACAGGTCTTCATTAAGCCACGGGAGGCAAAGTCCTTTCCCCTTTACTACAGTATTTAGGCAGAAAAAAAATCTGTTCATCCCTTGAACAAAGGGCACTCGACTTGTTATGCTAACAAAGCGATGCAATGGGGTGTCGCCAAGCGGTAAGGCAGCGGGTTTTGGTCCCGCCATTCGGGGGTTCGAATCCTCCCGCCCCAGTTAGGTTTTAGAAATCAATGGCACAAATATTCCCCTCATTGCTGGCCTTAGATTTTGATGGCGTTCTCTGTAACGGCCTGCGGGAATATTTTCAAACCAGTTGGCGAGTCTATCAGCAGGTGTGGCCTGAGCAGCCCCTTGGGATTTCCCTAGAGAAACTAGAAAGGCAATTTGGTCAATTGCGCGCTGTGATTACGGTGGGGTGGGAGATGCCGCTGCTGTTGCGGGCAATTGTTGAAGGTACCCCTGCTCAAGAGATTCTCCAAGATTGGCCAAAGGTGTGCGATCGCCTGCTGGCTACCTATCATCTCACTGCCGCTGATTTAGGAGCACGAGTGGACGGCCTGCGCGATCGCTGGATTGAAACGGACTGGCAAAGCTGGTTAGCGCTCCATAACTTTTATGACGGTGTCATAGCCGCTGTGCAACACTGGCAGGCCCAAGGGCAAGCCCTCGCCATTGTCACCACCAAGGAGCAGCGCTTTGTCACCTACTTGCTGGAGCAGGCGGGCCTCTCTTTTCCCTCGGAGGCCATCTATGGCAAAGAGCAACAGCAGCCAAAACCTGTGATTCTTCAGGCGCTGCAGTCAACCTATGGCGCGCCCCTGTGGTTTGTTGAGGATCGCCTTGGGGCACTACTACAGGTTGCAGCGACATCGGAACTCGCGGAAACAAAACTCTTTTTGGCCACCTGGGGCTATACCACCGCGGGCGATCGCGCCCAGGCTGAAGCACATCCGCGCATCCATCTCCTCAGCCTAGAACAATTTTGCCAATTTCCCCACTGGCTGTCCGCCTAACCCCTTGTCTTTCAGGGTAGTTTTCTCTATACTGAAAAAGCTGTGAAACAGCGCGGGTCGCTAGCTCAGCGGTAGAGCACTCGGCTTTTAACCGATTGGTCTTGGGTTCGAATCCCAGGCGACCCACTAAAGCTAACTCTCTAGCAGACGGCGGAGTTCTGCCATATCGTCATCAATAGATTTACTTTGAGACGATGCACTGGTGCGTGGTGCGTCCTGCACTTCAGGAGCAGAGATATTGATATTGATATTCAATTGACTGCTGCCAGTGGCGGTCTGGGGTAGCGTCCCCGCAGAGGGGGCATCAGGCAACAGACCCATTTGCCGCTTCATTTCCAGCAGCTCAAATTCCACGTCCTGCTTGTTAGCACTGCTTTGGAGGGCTTCGAATTTACTTTCGAGCGTATCGCCACTCAGTTCAGCAATAGCTTGGGAGCGAGCCTCCATTTGGAGCACTTTATCTTCCATGCGTTCAAATGCCGCCATTGCATTGGAGGTGCCCACCTTGCTGACCGCTTGATGAATCTGTTCGGAGGCTTTGGCTGCACGAACCCGTGCCTTAAGCATTTCCTTCTTCGTTTTGGCCTCAGAAATTTTGCTTTCAAGGGCCGTCAAGTTGTCCTTGAGGGTTTTCACTTGAGCAGCCATTTGATCCACCTGGGCTTTGAGGGCAATAGCGGTATCTGCGGCAGTTTTCTTGCGGTTCAAGGCTTCGAGAGCCAGGGCTTCATCTCCTCTACTGAGGGCAAGCCGTGCCCGCTCTTCCCACTGCTGGGCATCCTTAAGATTTTGGGTGTACTGTTGTTCGAGTCGTTTTTGAGCGGCAATGGCCTGAGCAACCGCTTGGCGTAACTTCACCAAGTCGGCATTCATATCAATAATCGTTTGCTCGAGAATTTTTTCCGGATCTTCGGCAGCACTGACTAGGGCATTGAGGTTAGAGCGAATGACCATGCCCACACGATCAAGTAAACCCATGGTTCGCCTCGTCAATAACTCGTTGACTCTACTCTAACGCATGCCCCTCACATCCCCATGATGCAGTAGCCCGAATCCACATAAAGAATTTGGCCAGTGATACCACTGGCTAGATCACTAGCCAGAAAAGCTGCCGTGTTGCCCACTTCTGTTTGGGTTACCGTGCGCCGCAGGGGAGCCGTGGCTTCCACATGGTGAATCATGTCCAGAATGCCCCCTACGGCTGAGGAGGCTAAGGTGCGAATTGGACCAGCGGAGATACCATTGACGCGGATATTCAGAGGCCCTAGTTCCGCTGCTAGATAGCGCACGTTCATTTCTAGGGCTGCCTTAGCAATGCCCATGACGTTGTAGTTTGGCACAACCCGCACACCCCCCAAATAGGTGAGGGTAATGATTGAACCCCCATGGGTCATCAGCGGTTTGGCGGCACGGCTGAGGGAGATGAGGGAGTAGGCACTAATGTCGAGGGCAAGATGAAAGCCCTCAAGGGAGACTGCTGAAAAGTCACCACTGAGATCTTCTTTTTGAGCAAAGGCCAAACAGTGAATCAAGATATCTAAGCCACCCCATGTGGATTGAATCGCCGCAAAGACGTCGTCAATTTGTTGAGGTTGCTGCACATCTAGCGGCAGGAGCAACTTGGGAACAAGGGGGGCTGTCAGTTCCTCGACCTTTTGCTTGAGCTTTCCCCGCTCGTCGGGCAGATATGTCACTGCCAGCTCAGCACCCGCTGCATGGAGCTGTTGGGCAATCCCCCAAGCAATCGAGCGATTATTGGCAATGCCTGTCACAAGGGCGCGTTTTCCCGATAGGTCTAGGAGCATAGGTACAGCCAGTGTGCATGATTTAGATTTAACCCTCTGATCCTACCAGAGGGGCTGCTGCCTTTATCGCCAGCGCAGGACTTGGGTTTTCAGGGGGTTGACAAATTCCCGTTCCTCTTGAATGGCCTTTTCGTACTCCCGTTTAAGCTGGTAGTACCACTTGGCTTGGTAATCTGCTTCTTTAATGAGCGTCAAGGGTGGCTTGTACTTCAGGCCTTCGCTTTGCTTGGCTACAATACGCAAATCTTGGTTGAGAAATTCCCGCGCTAGGGGAGCCAGTAGGGGTTTCAGGGGAGCAAGCCAAGGAAATGTCCAGTAGTAGGTGGCGGTGAGTTCAGTTTCCTGATCGTTAATGGGGGTGAGGGTAATCAGAAAACAAAACGTGTGGCGATCGCTATAGTTAGTTTCGATGCGAATGCCCGGCAGCCGATAGATAATTTCCACCTCAGGGTGGCCACCCAAAATGTGGTGTGCCCAAGACTTGCGCAACAGGGGATGACGGCGCATTGTAAAGCCATAGGGCGACGGATCAAAGGTTTTCGCCTTCTCAAAGAGCTTGCCTCGCTTGCGCCACCACCAGGCCCCATGGACAAAGGGGGCATGGGAAGGATCCATAAAGTTAATAAACACCTGATCCAGATGTCCCGGAAAGATGAATTTTTGTACGGCTTGGGGTTGGGTCTCGGCACTAAATCCGGGAACCAGGGGCACCTCTAGGGTGGGCTCGCTGACATTGCGCTCATTGGCCGGGAAAAAAATCCAGAGATTGCCCTGCACCTCGCGCACTGGATAGCTCAACACCCCAAAGTTTTTGAGATCCACATCGCTATCACTCGTCAGCGAGGGAATGAGCGTACAGTGGCCGTGGGCATTAAAGCGCCAGCCGTGATAGGGGCACTCCACCTCTTCGCCATCAAAGCGACCATAGTGCAGGGGAATGCCACGGTGAGGGCAGAGATTACGCAGGGCAAAGGGCTTTCCTGAAGTGGTACGACAAAATAGGATCGGTTCCCCTAAAAGCACCTTGGCTTGACAGCGACCCGGTTTAAGGTCAGCGGCTGGCAAGCCATAGTACCAGATATGGCGCAAAAAGCTACTACCCTCATGAAGGGAGAATGAAGTGCTGCTGGATGTCATAACGAGACTCTGCCAGATGGTCGGCGGTTATTTTCTACGTTACGCTGGAGCAGCCGTCAAGTCAGTCACATACCGCAGTAAGATTCCCTTCTGGCCGAGGATGAACCCTTGATCGGGACCAAAGAAGAGAATTTTATAAAAGTTGGAGGGGACTTTCTTCACGTCCACATCCTGCTGCCACGTTTGGCCACCATCTTGGCTACACAGCAGCACGCCGGCCCCCCCTGCTAGCCATACTTCGTTGGGTGTGCGATAGGCCAGATCAAGGAAGCCAACACTATTGCGACGCAGAGGACTCAGCAGTTCTCCCCAATTCTCAGAATTATCTGGATCAGAAAAAGCAATTTTACCCCCATTGACAATCATCCAGAGCCGACCATCAGGGGTAAAGCCCATATTGTGGAGGCGGCGTGAGGTGGTGCGATTATGGGGTTCCCAAGCGGTTTGGCCCGGTTCCCAAGTAGAGTAAAAGCTCCCCCGCGAGGAGACAGCCACATACTCTCCAGAGGGCGAACGGTTGAGGTTGCGCATGACACCAATGGCTTCTTGGACTAATGCTTGCCAGTTTTTGCCACTATCTTTGGTGCGGTAAATTGCCCCCACATCGGTCATCATTTCCGCAGCGCCATTGCCGAGGGCTTTGATCAGGCGGGGCGAACCGGGGAGTTTGGGATTGAGGGGAATTTGGCTCCAAGACTGGCCACCATCGGTTGTGTGCAGCATAATTGGCGGCTCACCGACAATCCAGCCCTCGTTCCCCTGGAAGCTAACGCTGTTGAAGCGATAGTCGGGATTATCTAAAACCAGCCTACGCGGTTCCCAGGTTTGACCACTGTCGCGAGTTTCCATTAGCGTGGCATTGGTACCGACTAACCAACCGTGATTACGGTCAATAAAGCTCATGTCAAGAATCGTTGAGGTTGTTGGCAGTTGGATGGCTTCCCAAGGATTGTAGTCCAAAGCAGGGATAGCCAGGGCAGAGGTGCTCAGGCTCACCCAGAGGAGAACGGTCACTAGGAGCCAATGCAGGAACTTGATTCCTTTCATTTTTTGCCAGTAAATGTCAATTTGTTTAGCGAACATTATAGAAACTCAGTAGAAAAAGAACAGCAAGGGCAAGACCACCAAAAATGAGGATATTTTTTTGGCCAGGGGTGAGGCGATTCACACCCAAGCCGTAGTTCAGATTCTCCTTGAAGCCCGAGGGGGATCCCACAGGTCCAATGTTGCTAAATTGCTTTTTTGGGGCACTGCACACTGGGCACCGCCAGTTCACGGGGAGATCAGCAAAGGCTGTGCCGGGCGGAATCGAGCGATTCTCGTCTCCCTTTGCTGGTTCATAGATGTAGCCGCAGGCACGGCACTCAAACCGATCTAAGGGCGCAACATCAGGAGTTTCGGCGGTCATACCTCAGAAATTTTTAAGATTTGCGACATACATCTTAATACTACGGGATTTAGGGGCGTTTCTTGTGGGGAGGACAGGGAAGTTTTCAGGGCAATACTGCGAGACTTTAAGACATATAACGAAAGATCAAACCTTTGCAACATAAATATAAAGAAAAGATTAGGAAAGGTGCCCCTGTCAAGGAGGGATGCCATGATAGGGGTGTTCAATTGAGGTCAGCCCATATAGACCTTAACCTTAAATCTGCTTTAATATTCCGTAGAATGCCGGCTTCCATATAACCAAAGGAGGCTGGCATTTTACTTTTGGCGGTAAAATGAGGGCTTGCGCTTTCCACTAATCCCCTGTGACTCCCACATTCTGTTGGCACTATCCACCGCTCCAAGAAGGAATTCTCTGTCGGCGCTATCGGCGATTTTTTGCTGAGATTGAGTTGACCTCTGGCGATCGCATTACAGCCCACTGCCCAAATACAGGCCCAATGACAGGGATTTGCCAAGTAGGTGCCCCCGTTCAAGTCTCCTACCATGCGGACCCCAAGCGCAAGCTGGCCTATACGTGGGAAATGATTTTTGTTGACGGTACTTGGGTAGGGGTGAATACCAGTCTGCCCAATCGGGTCATCGCTTCGGCATTGGCGGCAGGCATCCTACCGGAACTGGCTGGCTACGGTACGCAGCAGCGAGAGGTGGCCTATGGTCAAGAGCGCAGCCGCATTGACTTTTATTTAACGGATCATCCTCAACAGCCCTCCGCCTATGTTGAGGTGAAAAATACCACTTGGGCGCAGGGGGGCTTAGCGCTGTTCCCTGATACGGTAACCACCCGAGGTCAAAAGCACTTGCGGGAACTGCAATGGCTGCGGCAAACCCAGCCGGAGGCCCGTGTCTGTATGCTTTACTTCATTAATCGCGGCGATTGCGATCGCTTTGCGCCCGGCGACAGTGCCGATCCCACCTATGGACAACTCTTGCGCGCTGCCTACAACGAAGGGGTAGAAATTTTGCCCTACCGCTTTGCCATTGAGCCAAGGGGTATTCAGTTCTTGGGAGTTGCCAAGCTGGTGCTCTAGGACATTTGGCTAAGTTCAATCAAATTGCCATCGGGATCTGCGACAAAGATTGCAGCTCGTCCTGAGGCACTGCGCTGGCAGGGGATTTGGGCTGCCACTAGGCGTTGTTCGAGACTGGCTAAATCAGTTACACCAAGGGCAAAGTGGGGGTTACGTCCCCACCGTTGATCTTGACAGGTATCTACCACCTTCTGCGCTTGGATTAGATGAATTTGCACGGCACCGATTTGATACCAGCGGCCGGGAAATTTCAGGGGGCGATCGACGGGGGTAAGACCCAGCAACCCTTCATAGAAGGCAGCCGCTCGCTCTAGATCCGTGACGTTAATGGCAACGTGGAGAAAAACCATCAGGAGTTGGCGGGTTGCGTCACCCCTAAGCGAATTTCCGAGCAGAAGGAAGCCATACTAAAACCACCAAAGCGCTTGAGAATACTGGTGCGCAGACGTAAATTGGGGCTGGCAAACCAGAGGCGCTCTTCGGAATACATGGTTTCGTATTCGGTAATCAATGTCAGGGCACCATCACTGCCCATACTGAAGCGACCCGCAACGGGTGCTTTTTCGGCATAGCCCATTTCCCGCAGGAGCTTGCCTTCCATCCGCGACCCCTGATCCATGATGGGGACTAATACTGTTGAGCCTTCGTGCTTCTCGCTATCCCATTCCATTGTGCCGTCCCAGCTAACCCGTGCGCCGCACACTGCCCAAGCGGGATCCATGTCATATTGCTGACACAGGGCAATTACCGCAGGATCATCGACGGACAGTAATTCAATGGTTAACTGAGACTTGCCTGACTCAGTTTGCTTAAAAGCCAAGTGATGACTCGTACGTTGGGAAAACCAGCGGCCAGCACTTTGGGCAAAAAAATCGCGGATGTCCATACCTATGCACACTGCTAATGGAGACAGAATCGGTATTTTTTAGTCTTTTTTTAGGGTACACCGTCTCTTCGATTGCTTCCAAACGATCGCCCCCAGGAAAGGGCACTCAAAAATCAAAAATGTAACAATATGTAAACGAGTTTAAGGTTTAAGATAGAAGTTAGGTTGCCCTCATCAATCCCTATGCTGCACTCAAATTTACCTGAGCCTCAACTACTTAAGGTCTTACTGGAGCCGCTACTTGAAGATTTTCAGTACTGGTTCACGCGATCGCGATCGCTGTTGCAGACAGAAGTCATTCCCTTTTTGAACGTGGCGGAACAGCAGGCACTCCTTGAACAGGTGGAGACGGCCCTCAACGATGTAATTGCCACCCAAAGCCTCTTTCGGGCAACGGACGGCCAAGTGGGGGTTGATACACAGGTATTAATGCAGTGGCATACACTCTTGATGGAGTGCTGGCAGGTTGCCCACCACTATCGCTTATCCAAATCTTGTGACGCTTAAACCATTCTCAGTGCTTGGCTCGGAGGTGCTCTCTTCATGTTGCAGTTGATCTACATTGTTGCCTTTACGGTCTTGGCCCTACTGGCCATGGCGAATTTGATTCGCAGTTTATTGACCCTCGGCATTGAATCGCAAGGGCAATTGTCACCGCAACGGGTGACCCATCCAGAACTTTTAGATAGTGATGGCCATGTGATTGACGAACCCCTGTTGGTAATGCGCTCTTTGAGCGTCGAAGATGCCCGTGCTCAACTGGATGCGATCTATCGCGCATCCCCCAGCTACGGTGACGACTCCTGTGGAGAAACTCAAGCCTAAATTTTTAGGCCCCATAGGCCGTTCCTGAACTGCTGGCTTCAGGGGGATGCAAGCGCGGTGACCGCCTGTGGCGCTTTTAGCGACTGGATGGGGGCTAGACCGCCGATCTCCAGCACCTTTAGCAACTACTCCAAGAAACATTGGCAACTGCCCCCTTGCAATTGCGCCAAAGGGAGAGCTAGATCAAACTATCGTTTTGCGGAGCATTTGCCTTTAGGGAGCCATCGGCCTGCCAGCGTACTTCCCCCACTTCGCCAACGACAAAATAGGGAATGTGTTGCTGCTTTAGGTAGCCGGCGATCGCCGGATCAAGGGTAGGGCGACTAAGAATGACACTGCGTGGTTTGACAATTTCAAAGAGGCGTGGTGTTAATTTGCGCCCCCACCACCAGAGAACCTGGGGCGGTTCTATGGGCGTCACGGCCAGCCAATCGGTTTGGGCGGCATCCCGGCTCGGATCGGTCACAAAGAGCCATTGAGTGTTGCCCAGCTCCAAGGTCAAGATGGCTGGATCCGCTCGCAGGACAGTAATTTTCACCTGCCCCAGTTGAACCGGTTGCCGCAGGGGTAGGGATTCATGGGGGACTTTGAGGGTGCTCAACATTTCTCGGTAGGCAGGATCACTCTCGGCCGTTGGCACATCCGTCAATTGGCGAATTGGCGTCATCCAATGAATATCGGCCCAACCCCGTTGTTGGCGGTACCGGCGATCGCTAGCCACCGCCCAATCAATGCGATTAATGCCCTCTTGAGCCAAGAAAGCCGTTAACCCTTCGGGATCCCCCCCATTAATTACCACGGTTCCCGCCGGTTGCTGAATTACTAGTGTGGGCACCTGTGTATTGGCGAGAACGGTGGCTTGAAAGAGGGTGTTTTGGCGGAGAATAAAGGGCACTAGGACAAGGCTGACGCCCAGTGTAAACACCAAAAACCAGCGCCGCCGCCAAGGGGGACTTAACCACACCAGCACCATCAGAGCATAGAGGACAACAACCTGTAGCCAACCCAAGCTGCCCAGGGCAATCATTGCCCCCGGCCATCGGCCAATGGTTTCAATCAGCCACAGCAGCAAGGCGGTGGGGGAGTAGAGAAGCCAAGCTAGAGCGGATCCTAGGGGGGGAAGGATGAGGCCAACCATTGCACTGATAAACCCCCCAACCGTCAAGAAAATGAGAAGAGGATTGGCAAGGACATTGGCCGGCAGACCATAGACTGGGAAAGTGCCAAAGATGGCGAGGGACAGGGGAAGTACCCAGAGGCTGGCTGCTACAGACACAGCAACGACGTTGCGCAGGAAGGTCGGCAGCCAATCGAGGCGATCGCTGATGGGTTGGGCACTGACAATTAAGCCCAAGGTGGCGAGGAAGCTCAATTGAAAGCCAATGTCCTCAATCCAAAGGGGGTTGTAGATCAGCATGGCAGTGGCGATCGCCAGCAGGATCACAAGGGGCTGCCCCTTTTGGCCATCCACTAAAGCCACTAACCCCGCTAAGCCCATGAGCACAGCGCGCATTGCTGAGGGGGCAAATCCAGTCAAAAAAGCAAAGAACACCAAGACACCAGCCCCCAGACCATAGCGCCACCGGTGCGGCAGAGGGCGGGTTGCCGTTAGGACAACCGCCAAAAGAATTGCTGTGTGAAACCCTGAGGCCGCCAGCGCATGGGAAAGCCCCACGCGCCGAAAACTGTCGCGCACCTCAAAGGGAATCGCCACCGCACGGTTCCCCAGCACCATGGCCGCGACCACCGCCCCATAGCGATCGCCCAATCCTTGGGTATGGACTTGGAGAATTCGCTGCCGCAGGGCCCACAACCCCCAGGGTGATCCCTGATCCAAAATCGTGACCTTATGGCCCGCTAAGCCCGCAAAGGTATGCTGCAACTGAAGCTGCCGCCGAAAGTTAAAGGCACGAAAAAACTGACTACCCCCACTGCGGGGAAGATAGAGCCGTCCCACAAGCCGAATCCGTTGGCTGGGATGCAGCTTTGCCCCTTGCTGCGCTGGCAGGGTTACATAGAGGCGGCCACTCGCCCTCCCCTGCAGGACCCCACGTTGGGCAGGGTCCTGACTGAGATTTTGATAGCGCTCCACCCCTAGGAAAAAGCGTAGGCGCCCAGCACGATTGGGCAGGGGTGTGGTTTCAACACGACCCTCAACGAGCACCGTTGGCGGTAGATGCAGTGCCTCAAGACGCGGCACCAAACTGCTGAGGTCATTCACCCCTGGCTGGGGGGTGCGCAGCCATACATAGAGCGTTGCCAAGAGGGCAACCACGGTGGCGATCGCAAAACTTTGACTCGCAGGCAGTCGCAGCCAAACCTTTCCACCGCGACGACGGCCCCCATAGAGCATTCCCCCTAGTACCAAGACCCCCAGCCACCCCCACGGAAAGAGACTGAAAATACACCCCGTAACAAAGGCGATCGCCCAGAGAATCCCATCCGCCTTGGTAATGTTGAACATAGCCTTGTCGGGGTTGGCGTCCAGTGGAAGTACTTAGGAGAAACTCTAAGACTAGGAGAAACTCTAAGACGGCACCCTACTTTAAGAACCTTTAAGAAACTTTAGGGACGGAGTTTTAGAGCCAATTCACACCTTAGCCTATGTCATGCCGACACTAAGGGGCACCCGCGTCTTTTTTTCGGCCTCAATGGTCACCTCTTCAGGACGGCAGCGCACCACACTAACCTCAAGTCCCTCTGCTCCCTCAGCCTTCAGGTCCTCAATGTAGCCATCCTTTTCTTTTTCGGCCTCCATGGATGTCAGAAAAGGGCCAAAGTAGTACGTGCAGGGGGGGGTCTTTGTCTCTATTTTGACCCACCATGCCAGACCGATTCCATTGAGGAGATCGGCGAGCCAGCTTGTAAAACCTGTATTATTATCGCTAAGCATTGACAGTATTCCTCCCAGACTTGCCAAATTGCCCCAACCAATCCATACATCTCTTGGTTTACTCTCTATTTGTGTATAACTGATCCCCCCCTAAATGTGTATGGCGAAAATTCCAAACCATCAATTGTCACATTTATTTACATCAAAACTCCCCAGGAAGACAAGATCGACAAGCATCGACAAGATCACCGATTCAACCCTGACGCTGCAGGTAAACGCAGTGCCGTTGGGCATGACTCAAGGGAGTAGTAAATCCTTGAATGTCTAGTTGTCGAGTGCGGTATCGCGGCAAGAGAGTCTCTAGATGTTGAGTATCCTCGTCGCTCCACTGGCCTCGGTACAGGACTAAGATGCCCCCCGAGCGCAACAGGGGCAAGCCGTAGGCACAACAACGAGCAACATCACCGACGGCTCGAATCAAGGCCAAATCATAACGGCGCCCATGGGACTCTGCCCGTCCCCATTCTGGGTAAATGTTGGCCAAACCAATCGCTGAACCCAGAGAGTGCAAAAATTTGACTTTCTTTTGGGTTGCTTCAAGGAGCGTTACTGACCAGTCTGGGCGGGCGATCGCCACCGGTACCCCCGGAAAACCACCGCCACTGCCAATATCAATGACCTGTTGAATCTTGGTTCCCCACAACGTTTCCCCAGTGGGCTGAAGCCACGGCAAAATGCCCCGCAACGAATCCCAGAGGTGCTTCTCCCAGAAATCAGGGGCTGCCGTAATCCGCGTCAGGTTCATCCCTTGGTTGGCTGCAAGGATAGCCCCATAGAACCGTTGAAACTGTTCCTGCTGTTGGGGTGTGGGTTGCCACTGGAGTGTCTCCTGCCAAGGGAATTGCTCAAGCAATAACGTGCTAGGATTCGTTATCACCACTGGGCAGCTCTCTCTTTGCGGTTAGCACCTCCCATGCGGCTTTGAGGCGCTCCTCAAAATCCTTGACATGGCTAGAGACGGTATCAGCATTCGACTTCAGCTCTGCGATCGCCGTTTCAAGGGCTTTTTGGACATCCGCGGGCAGGGCTTTGAGTTGGGCAGTGGCAAACCGTTGCAGAGCCGCAAGGAGGGCTTTTGCCGCTTCGGTCACTTCCTCTGGACTGACGGCTTCTGTTTCAGGTTCGGGAGTTGGAGACTCTGGTGGCGAAACTTGTTCTTCAGACATAGGGCAATGCTCCCAAGTTAGCACTCAACAAGCTTAGCAATTATCTTGCCCACCCTAGAAAAGGGCTGTACTTCTACCTTAGCAAATGGCTTTTTTGATGTTCAGAGCCTAAGTCCCTAAAGATCAAAGAGCAACCCCGCCCCATTGGGCAGGGAAGATATCGAAGATATCGAAGTACTAGAAGCTAAAGGTTGTCCGTACCACACCGAGGACGATTGGGGCATTGTTACTGTTGCTGTTGGGGTTGACCAAAGCAATGACCCCCGGTGTGATTGAAATATTCCGTGAAATAGGAATGCGGTATACCCCCTCAATGTGGTAAGAGTTAAACGTTGCACCAGGAGCACCCGCCACATTCCGAACGCTAATGGTTTGGGGGGTTGACCGACAATCAAACCAAGAACATCGCCCTTGCGCCAGATGTCCGGTACTCCAAAGGTGGCTGCCCAATTCAAAACCTCTGCTTCTCGCCGTGGTCCTCCAAAGTTTTGCACTTGATAGACATTGGAATAGCCGACCCAGCCAGCGATATTGAGTTTTGGAATCGGGCGATAGGTAAACTGAAAGCCAAAGTTATCGGCTGCTGCATTGGCATTATTACCAATGGGGTTATCAGCAGATCCAATAAAACCATTGCTTCCTGTACCGCCGGCAACACCAGTACCAAAGGAGCGCACATAGGTAAATCCTAGGGCTAAGTTTTTCACGGGTCGCCAATCCAATTGAGCCAAGGCTGCATAGGCGCCGCCAATTAAACCATTGGTATTCGGGGCATTCTGGTTGGGATTGGGGGCATTGGGCGCTTGATAACCAAGATTCAGGACAAGGTTTGTCCCCCGCTCTTTGTTTTCAAGGAGTGTGTAACGCAGGGTTAGACCGGCGCTGTTGCCGCCGCCAAAGCGATAGAGGGGATTAAAGCGACCGAAACGGCTAATAGCTCCCGTTTCATCGGACTGCAAGAGGGGGTTAAAAGTGAAGACATTCTTATCAAAGTTCCCCGCGGCGGCGTCAAAGGCAAGGAATAGGCGCTGGGTCAGAGGGGTGCGGTAGTAAAGGTCATCAATGGCAAATTGGCCCGCGGTGTTGGTATCGTAGCCAAGACGTGCCATAGTGGTGCCTGTAACAGCATTGTAGTTAGGCATGTTAGCGGCCTGAATACGCACCCGCAGGACATCTTTGCCATAGAAGCTGGTGTCAAAGTTTAGCCGAGCGCGGTAGGTGGCAACAGGATTACTGTCGATGGTTGGCCCGCGACCAGGAGCCGCAACGGCTTGGGTGCCCGTGAGGACATCGGAGACATTGAACACTACTGCAGCCCGTAGTTTCGTAGTGGTGGCAAATTGGGTGGCTTCAAGGTTAGCAGTGCGAGCCTCCAGCTTATCCACCCGACCGCGCAGGGTCGCCAGTTCAGCCTTGAACTCATCCATCAGGCGCTGCAGGGTGGCAAGGTCTTCTTTGGTAGCAAAGCGATCGCTGATCATATCCCAGCAGGCATTCAAAGCCGCCGCCATTTCGTAGCGCGTAGCTGCCCGATTACCCCTAAAGGTGCCATCGGGATAGCCGGCAATACAGCCATATTTCTCTACCAGTGACGCCAGGGCTTGATAGGCCCAATCGGTGGGGCGCACATCCGAAAGTTGATTGACCGAGGTCACTTGGGGCATTGTCCGCGGCATTCCCAAAAACTGCTCGGGGGCAGGGAGTCGAGGAGCCTGAGCCTCTAAGTCCGCTACTGCTGGCATTTGTGCCCCTTGAAAGGGTGATTTTACTGCATGAGTAGCTTGTTGCAACTCATAATCAAAAAATTCAGAGACACTTCTATCACTCCTATGGGATACATCCTGCAATTGATTTGCAGCTAGCGTCGCTGACATTCCCCAGGCGGGAGCCAAAACTAACCCCAGCCAGACCGCGATTGATCTCGCCATTATTCACTCCTCACTAATGATCAAGGTGCCTGCAAGCCTCTATCTATAAAGTTTCCAAGGGCAATCGGGCGATCGCCCGCAGAAATTTTGGAGGGGCAATCCTCAGCTGCCCCCTAGAAAAAGTCAGGAGTAGATTCGCAATAAATTCATTGAGGCTGAACAGAGGAAAACGGTTCCTTTACCTTGTTTATCTTGAACTACTTGCAAATAAAAGTCAACTACTTCTTGCGAATTTTTCTAATACAGTGCCAACGCTACTCTAAGCTTGATATGCTTTCTAGCAGTCCCATAAGTCACTGCTGTGATGTCCTACTCGCTGCGTGTTGCTGATCTGCCCGTCGGCGATCGCCCCCGTGAAAAGTTGCTCAGCCACGGTGCCCGCCACCTAAGTTCGGCAGAATTGTTGGCAATCTTACTGGGAACAGGTCAAGGGGCTGGCAAACTCTCAGCCGTCGGCTTGGGGCAGTTTATTCTCAAACAGTTAGGAGAGCGCAGTGCTGACAGTGCCGATGCCGTCAGTGCCCTGCGGGACATTACCCCAGAGGAATTAATGGCGATTCCTGGGGTTGGCCCCGCCAAAGCCACCACGATCCTAGCCGCCGTCGAACTGGGGAAGCGGGTCTTTCAGTCGCGACCCGGAGAGCAAACCATCATTGACAGTCCTGCCCTGGCCGCTGCTGTCCTTGGTGCTGATCTCATGTGGCAACCCACGGAACGGTTTGCGGTTCTCCTGCTGGATGTGCGCCATCGCCTGTTGGGATCCCATGTGATTACAGTGGGTACGGCCACCGAAACCCTTGCCCATCCCCGTGAAATTTTTCGGGAAGCCGTGCGCCGCAATGCTAGCCGCCTGATCATTGCCCACAACCATCCCTCAGGCAATCTCTCTCCCAGTCAAGCAGATCTGAACTTGACAAAACAAATTCTACGAGCGGGACAGCTCATGGAAATTCCAGTGCTTGACCATTTGATTCTCGGCAATGGGGATTACCAAAGTCTGCGGGAGATGACCTCCCTCTGGCAAGAGGTGCCCCAAGGGGAGGGCAGTGCCTAATCCTCATCCGGTTCATTTTCCAGGAGTGCTTTTGCCTCTAGGAGTTGTTCTTTGTGGGCTTCGCTGACAACCGGATAATGTAGGTTGAGACTCGCCAATTTTTGATAAATAAAGTGAGCCACCATTAGCCGTGCAAACCACTTGTGATTGGCGGGAATAATATGCCAGGGTGCCCAGTCGGTACTGGTGTGGCGAAAGACATCGGCATAGGCTGCTCGATAGTCCTCCCAGTGGGCGCGATCGCGCACGTCCTCAATGGAAAATTTCCAGTTCTTTTCCGGACGGCTAATACGCTCCAAAAAGCGTTTCTTTTGCTCTGCTTTGGAGATATTCAGGAAAAACTTGAGGATGAGAATGCCATTGCGTGTTAAGTAACGTTCGTAGTTATTAATATCCTCAAAGCGCTCTTTCCAGATGTGCTTGGTCTTGGTTTCGGGGGGCAGTTGCTGGCGATTGAGCAAATCGGGGTGTACGCGCACCACAAGCACTTCTTCGTAATAGGAGCGATTAAAAATACCAATACAGCCTCGCTCGGGCAAGGCACGATTCGCGCGCCACAAAAAGTCATGATCCAACTCCTCGGCACTGGGGGCCTTAAAGCTATAGACGCGGCAGCCTTGGGGATTAATGCCACTCATGACGTGTTTGATCGTGCTGTCTTTGCCCGCTGCATCCATCGCTTGGAAAATAATCAGCAGCGCATAGATATTCTGGGCATAGAGAACATCTTGGTAGGCGGCTAGCTTCTTGATGCCAGCAACAAGGAGTTCTTGGGCTTCGACTTTGCTTTTGAGGCCAGCGGTGTCCCCAGGATCATAGTTCTTCCAGTGAAATTTCCCCCCCACGGGAACAATGTAGCGATCGGGGTTAATTTGGTCGAGAAAATCTTGAGGAATCATGATCAGGGGGGGTGCGGCAGAACTGTATCCTAGCCTAGATTATCTCATTGCAGAAAAATCAAAAGATGCCACCTTGGCGGCTATCTTTAACAAATTGTATAAGGCAGGGGCAAAATAGAATTCTGTTTGTATGCTGTATCAGTAGGCGAGCGATCGCCCTCCATCGAATCATTTCCTGTCGTTTGCGTTTTGGACAGCCACCGTGGCTCCGATTAAACCTCACAAATTGGATCTGGATGCCAGTTACCCCTGCCCCTGTCGCCGCCAGGGGGAATTGATGCCGATTGCCCTCACAGAAGCCTTTGGCTGTCGGCGCTGTCAGCAAATTTTTGTTGTGCGTCCCGATGGCTATTCCATTGAGCAGTTGGCAACCACCTATCCCTACAAACGAGCGTGGTATTGGACCGGACTGCAGTGGAGTCAGTTGCAGCGGGGCTTCTCGGAAAGCTACTGGTATTTCGCCATCGGTCTGAGTTTCTTTTTATTGATGCCTATTCTCCTGTGGCTGCCCTTACTTCTACAATTGTCCTTAAAACCTGAAGGGTTGCTATGGGTGATTGCCTCCCTGCTGATTGCACTAACGCCAGCATTTCTAGTCTGGATTGCCCTCTCCCGTCGTTGAATGCGCTGCGGCCATGTTGCCTGAGCCACTGAGGAGGGCGCGGGTCGCCAGTACCCACCTCAGTCAAGCTAGCTATGACCGCCGTCAGGAAGCCCTTAGGCACCTCATTGAGGAGTTGGCAACAGCAGAACCTCTCCTGTTGGAGCAAAATACCCTCGATCTCGAATCCAGCCGCGATCTAGCAGTGTCTCAGATTGTGCTTGGCTGGCTGCGGCTGACCCATGAGCGCCTGCAGCGTATTCGCCAGTGGCTAGAGCACCTCTACCATGCAGCAGATCCATGGCAACAACCCTTGCCGACGCGACCCGAGCGCTTTCAGTATGCCGTTCCCCTAGGGGTGGTGGCCTTAGTCTATGAAGGGCTACCCACTTTGAGCTTGATGCTGGCGGGCATGGCACTCAAAACAGGCAATGCCCTTGTGCTCTGGAGTGGTGAAAGTAGTCACTATACCGCTGGGGCGATCGCTACTCTCATCGAGGCCGCATTGAGCAAAACCAGTCTACCGAAAACCACTATTCAAACCCTCTCCCTTAGTCCGGCCAGTTGGCTCGGGGAGCCCACTGCTGTTGATTTAGCCCTTGTCTATGGCCGCTCCCGCTTTGTTGCGGAGCAACGGGCGGCTGCTCGCTGTCCCTTAGTTTCTCTTTCCCTGGGGAATACCTATCTCGTTTGGGATGGTTCGGTATCGCCAGAGAGTGTCCTCAACTGTATTCAGCACAGCCACCAAGCCAATCCCGATCGCGCCCTTGCTATTGAAAAGGTGATTGTGCTCAGTAATGTCAACCCCTCCCATCTCGCATTTGTGATCAATGAACTCACCCAAGCAGGCTACAAACAGGGAGTGGATGAGCACTTACACCGCAACTATCCCGAAATTCCCCTTGTGGACGCCAGCGAGTGGCCGCTCCCCTACCTGGATCAACGCTTGGCGTGGCACTATGAAGAAGACCTCAGCGCCGCCGTAAATTGGATTCACCAGTATGGCAGCGCCGCCAGCGGGATTATTGCCAGTAGTTACGAGGACTGCCGCGCCTTTTATCAGCAGGTGCAAACGCCCCTTGTATTTGTCAATCGCCCCCCCAACTAGAGCGCTGGGATGCCCTGGCCATCGGTGCTGTTGCCAGAGGTTTTCAGCGGGGACTCTTTGGCCTTGCTCGCTTACTTAGTACGAAGCAGGTCTATCTCTAGGGCATCAAAACCTCAAGTAGAACTCACAGGGAGCGGTGCAAGCCAATCGCCACTGCCGTTGGTTTCCATTTCCGTGAGCCAGCGTTGATAATCGGCCACAAGCTGCTGACTGAGGCGCTGTTTAATCGTTAAGAGCACGCTCTTGAGTAAGCCATTGCCGGTGGCTTCGAGAATCGGCCGCGGCGTCAGATCCAAAGGAGGCGGAATATCTACGCCCACCTGCAAGTCAGCGAGACCGATTAAATCCGTACCGTTCGCCGTGGCTTGGGGAGACAAGTAGCCTGTGAGGGCTAGGTGAAAGCGGCGATTGATGTAGTCCACGCCGCGAATTTCACAGCCGAGGGAGCGCAATTGTAAGGAGCCGTCACTATTGGCATGAACCACTAAATCTACGGTGGGCTGCAAGCTGACCATGAGAAAGTTCAAGGGGCGCATCTTGAGGCGAAAGCGATCGCTCCCCAAAAATTCCACTCGGGTTGGATCAGTTAGGGCATAGACAAGCCGCTGGGGTTGACGCAGGTAGTGCTGTAAGGGAGCCGTGGGTGTTTCAATACTGAGGCGGACAGATTGGCTGGCCTTAAATTCTAAGTACATAGCACACCTAGCAAACGTTGTTTTTAATGTAACGAATTATTAAGCAAGTAGGTAAAGGGTAAACCGAACCCCTTAGTCAGTCCAGCGGGTTTGCAATCCCAGCCAAAGGACGGGAATGAGACCCACGACCACCAGGGCCAAAGCACTTAGGGCTGCCTCAGGAAGTCGCTCATCAGAGGCAAAGCGGTAAACCTGTATTGCTAGGGTATCAAAGTTAAAGGGACGAATCACCAATGTTGCCGGCAATTCCTTCATCACATCCACAAAGACCATCAGGGCGGCGGTAAAAAGGCCGGGCACCATCAGCGGCAAGTGAATCGTGCGCAGAATATTCCAAGGCGATCGCCCCAGGGTCCGCGCCACCTCATCGAGAGAAGGGCGAATTTTCACCAAGCTAGCCTCCACACTGCCTAAGGAAACCGCCAAAAAGCGTACCAAGTAGGCATAGATCAGTGCTGTGATCGTGCCACTGAGAATCAAGCCCACTTCCGCCCCCCACAGGTGCTCAGTGACATCATTAATGAGATTGTCTAGCCACCCCAAGGGCATGAGAATCCCCACCGCAATCACTGTCCCCGGAATGGCGTAGCCCATAGCAGCCATCTGTGTGCCCCAACGCACCCAAACCGTTGGCAGCAGACGTCGCCCATAGGCCAGCAGCAGGGCAATACCCACCGCAAGTACTGCCGAGAGCGTCGCCAAAATGAGGCTGTGGCTGGCATGTTCTAAAAACTCACGGCTGAGTTGCAATTGTTGGTAGCTGATGGCCAAGTAGAGCAGCAACCCGCCGGGGAGCAGGAGGCCAAAAAACACCGGTAGGGCACAGACTAGCCAAGCCAGAGCTGCTCGCCATCCCTTGAGCTGGTAGGGAAGGGGGCGATCGCGGCCCTGACTGTAATAACGGGCCTTGCCCCGCGACCATTTTTCTAGGAGCAGGAGGGCAAAAACAATGACCACCAGAACTGAGGCCAACTGAGCCGCTGCCACGCGATCGCCCATGCCAAACCAGGTGCGGTAAATTCCTACGGTGAACGTATCGACACCAAAGTACTGCACGGTACCAAAATCATTGAGGGTTTCCATGAGGGCGAGGCTCGTACCCGCCGCGATCGCCGGCCGCGCCAGGGGCAATGCCACTGTCCAAAAACTACGCCAGGGCCCACAGCCAAGGGAACGACTGGCCTCTAAGCTACAGGTGGCCTGCTCCAAAAATGCCACTCGCGCCAAGAGAAAAACATAGGGATAAAGAACGAGGGTGAGCAGGGCGATCGCCCCGCCAAGGGAGCGGATATTGGGAAACCAATAGTCACCGTAGCCCCAGCCCGTTAGTGCCCGTAGCCATGCCTGAATCGGACCCTCAAAGGCAAAAAACTCCGTATAGGTGTAGGCCAAGACATAGGCGGGGGCCGCCAAAGGGGTCAACAGCAGCCATTGCCAGCAGCGCACACCCCAAAATTGACAGTTGGTGACTAGCCATGCCGTACTAACCCCAATGATCACAACGCCTATCCCCACGCCCAACATCAACCACAGGGAGTTCAATAAGTAGTCGGGCAAAACGGTTGTTGCCAAATGCTGCCAAGTGTTACCCGTATTAACAAAGACTTTGCTGAGAATGACGAGAATGGGCACAGCAATCACAAGGGCAATTAGCCACACCAGTAGCTCCCAAGGTTTCAGCCGCACCCACTGCCGTAGGCTGAGGGACTTAAACACAGCATAACCTCCGAAAACAGGCACTCACTTTCTCAGAAAGGCTCAAAGAATCGTCAAACTAAAATCTAGCCAGGGGGATCGCGTAATCATGGCACTCGTAGAAATGTAATCCACCCCCGTCAAGGCCACGGGTCGCAAGGTTTCTAGGGTGATATTGCCAGAGGCCTCAATTTTAATGTGGGGGGCGGCAGCGCGGATCATCGCCACTGCTTGGGTCATCTCGGGAATCGGCATATTGTCGAGCATGATGACATCTACCCCCAGGGAGAGGGCTTCACGCACCTGATCGAGAGTTTCGGTTTCCACCTCAATGGCCAAGGGAAAGGGACTGGCTTGGCGAACGTTTTCAACGGCAGCGGTGATGCCCCCTGCCGCCACAATGTGGTTGTCCTTAATCAGGATCGCATCGTCAAGGCCAAAGCGATGGTTCACACCGCCCCCCACGGCCACCGCATATTTTTCTAGCAGACGCAGTCCGGGTGTTGTTTTGCGGGTATCCACCAGTTGGGTCGGCAAATCGGCAATTGCTTGGACGTAGGTATGGGTGAGGGTGGCAATGCCACTGAGGCGCATTAAGCAATTGAGGGCGAGCCGTTCACCCAGGAGTAATGTTTCTAGGGGAGCCGCAATCCGAGCAACAATGGTCGGCTCCTCACAAATGGCGCCCTCGGCCTGCTCGTAGGTGAACACTACCGCTGTGGTCAGGCGTTGGAACACTCGCTCCACAATGGGCAGACCGGCAATGACCCCCTGACCTTTGAGACGGATATAGGCTTTTCCTTGGCGATCTTGGAGATGCAAGGCTTGGGTCGTGCGATCGCCTCGACCAATGTCCTCCTGCAACCATTGATCCAAGAGGGGATCCAAGACAGCCCACGGCGGTAAATAGGCAGAGACCCTAGGATTCATTGGAGAGCGTCACCAATGTCTGTAACTTGTCCCAGGCGGCGCCACTGGCCAGAATTGCTTTTGCTCGATCGACCCCCTCCCACCAATCCTGCACTGCTGCGGCCACATAGAGAGCTAAGGCCGCATTGAGAGCAACCACATCCCGTTGGGCCGCTGTACCCTTTCCCTGAAGAACGTGGGTGAGAATTTCAGCATTGGTCTGGACATTGCCCCCAGCGAGATCCCTCAGGGGTGCACTGGCGAGCCCCAACGCTTGGGGATCAAGAACTTCTTGGCGCAGCGACTCCTCAGGGTGGCTAAACATCACTAGATCGGTCATATTGCCAAGGGTAGCTTCATCCACCCCTTCCCGGCCATAGAGGACAATACCCCGTTGGCGTCGGAGACGTTGCAGGGCACCGGCCATCGCTTCCAGGTAGCGATCGCTAAAAACCCCAATCACCTGTCCTGTGGGATAGAGCGGATTCACCAACGGGCCAAGGAGGTTAAAGACTGTGCGAATTTTCAGAGTACGCCGCAGGGGAGCAACGGCTTTCATGGCCGGATGCCAACCGGGGGCAAAGAGGAACGTGATCCCTACTTCCTTGAGTAAAAAGGCGGGATCACTGTGGGCCAGGTTTACCCCAAGCGTCTCAAGGACATCGGCGGAACCCACCCGACTCGAGACTGAACGATTGCCATGCTTGGCCACTTTGACCCCCGCTGCCGCTACAACAAAGGCCACTGCTGTGGAGATATTAAAGGTACCAGCGCGATCGCCCCCCGTGCCGCAGGTATCAATGAGGGGTTCGGCTAAATTCAGCGGCGCACCTGCGGATTGAGCCAACAATACACTGGCCATCCCCGTCAGTTCCTCAACCGTTAGCCCCTTGAACTGTAATGCTGTGAGAATGGCACCGGAGAGGGCAGCGGGAATTTCTTCTGCCAGCCATCCTTGCATTAACTGAGCTGCCTGCTCTTGGGTCAGGGCTTGGCGATCAAGGAGTTGTTGGAGCAGGTCAGACCACATTGAACCTTGCAGAAAGAGAATCGAGGCTTAATTTAGACTTAATTAGACCTAATTAATTTTAATTAAGTTGTTGCTGGCGCTGACGTGCCTGCCAATAGTGCATCGGTAAGCAAAGCAGCGAAGAGGCGGTAAGCAAAAAGGCCAAGAGTGCGGTGATTTTGCACATTTGACCCAAATCGGTACCCTCTAATGGTACAGCGATTTGCAGACCCCGCGCACCACAATAGACGAGCCAATAGACAAAGACCATGCGCCAAAGGGTTTCACCGTAGGCCTCTTGGGGGGAATACTCCCGCAGGGGAAATTGTTTTTCCTCTTGATAAGCCGCGTACAAGAGCCAGCTTAAGCCACTCAAGGCGGCGATCGCCGAAACAATTAAGATTCCCACTGACCAAGAAGCAGCCACTGTCATTGTCTTTATTGCACTCCCTATCATCAGCACATCGTTCCTCAGTCTAGGGGAGTCATTTGCAAGGGATGACAATTGCTAACAATTTGAAATTTTTACATCAACATAATTTACAAATGCCCTCTAGGTTCAGGTGAGCCATAATGGTTTTTGTCAATTCATCCAGTGCGATAGTCCGTTGCTCGGCATAGTGGGGAACCGCTGTGGGCAGGGGGGGCAGTTGCCGGCGCGATCGCAACCCATTGAGCCAATGGCGGCGCCAAGCACCGTTTTCCAATAGCCCATGGAGATACGTGCCCCAAAGTGTGCCCGCGCTGTTAACAAGCCCCAGTTCTGGCGCAGCAAAAAGGGGCTGCCAACCTTGGAGATCACCTGTGTATTCACTTTGGCCTTGGTGAATTTCATAGCCCAGGATCGGCTCAGGACAGTTGAAATGCAGCGATTGGGTTTGTTGTTGCTGGGTACATTTAGTTGCCCCCAATTGGGTGTGCAGCGGCATGAGGCCCAATCCTGCATAGGTGCCGGGACATCCCTCTAAGCCTAGGGGATCGCTGATGGTGGTACCCAACATCTGCCAACCACCGCAAATGCCCAGAATTGTTCCCCCTTGGCTAGCATAGGTTTTGAGTTGCTCTGCCATGCCCGTTTCCCGTAGGACCTGCAGATCAGCAATGGTCGTTTTCGTCCCCGGCAAGATCACGGCATCGGGTTGCCCTAGGGGACGATGGGGGGGCAAAAACTCAACAGCAACACTGGGTTCTGCCAGGAGAGGATCAATATCGGTAAAGTTGGCAATGCGCGGTAGTCGAATCACCGTAATTTTCAGGTCTGCCCCTTGGCGTTGTGGACGGGGATCCCAAAGATCAAGGGAATCTTCGGCAGCGTAGTGGCGCTCAAGCCATGGAATCACCCCTAAAACTGGTACCCCCGTGGTCTCCTCTAGCCATTGCAAGCCACTGTCAAGGAGCGATCGCTGACCGCGAAATTTATTAATCACGATCCCCTGAATCAACGCCCGCTCAGCAGGCTCCAGGAGCATCAATGTCCCAACAATGTGGGCAAACACACCACCGCGATCAATATCGGCCACAAGAATAGTCGGTGCCCCAAGATAAGTGGCCACCCGCATATTTGTGAGATCGCGGTGCTTGAGATTAATTTCCGCTGGCGATCCGGCGCCCTCACACACAATCCAGTCAAACCGTTGCTGGAGATCCGCCAGAGCCTCTGTAATTGCCTGCCAACCCCGCTCAAAATAGTCCCGATAGTAGTCGGCCGCTTGGGTGACACCCACCACCTGCCCCCTGAGGATCACTTGGGAGGTCATGTTGCCTTGGGGCTTGAGGAGAATTGGGTTCATTGCCACTTCGGGTTCTATCCCTGCTGCCCAGGCCTGCATTGCTTGGGCATAGCCAATTTCGCCGCCCTTACGGGTAACGTAGGCATTCAAGGCCATATTTTGGCCCTTAAAGGGAGTGACACGGTAGCCCTGCTGAGCCAGCCAACGACAAATCACGGCTGCGAGGAGGGATTTACCCGCATGGGACGTGGTTCCCACTACCATTAGGGATTTAGCCTTCAGGGTCGAGTTCATCATTACTTCACTGCCTGCGGTAGCTTTTCCAACAGTTCTGGGGCGAGAGATTGGGTGAGGTTCAGGCCATAGGTGGGGGCACTCAACGCCATTGCGGCGGCGGGGGTCAGCCACTGCCGCGCCTGTTCATCCCCTAAAAGGTGCAAGCGTAAAAAGGCCAAGCTCAATCCTCGCAGATAGGCGCGCGATCGCGGGGGTGTGGCACCCACCAGTGCCTTTGGCACGGGCAGCACGGGTTCGTTGGGACTGGTCTCACCAATTGTTGAAAAATGGGTCGCATTGTCCATCAACACCAAGTAGCGATCGCGCCCTGTGAGCCATGTAAAGGGATAAATTTGCTCCTCTACAGGGGGGGCGATCGTATCATTACTGGCTGCAACCAACATCACAGCAGCCTTTAGGTGCCCCAAAGATTCAGGACTAAAAAGAGCACTGGTAATCGGGTTAACAGCAATTACCGCTTGTACGCGGGGATCCTCTAGGGAATAAACCTTTGGGGGTAATGCTTGCGCTTGGCATTGGAGCAGCAGTGACACATTGAAGGAGTCAAGGACAGTTCTTGTACAGTGTCGCCGTAGTTGTTCAAAATCCAATCGTGCCCCTGCCAGGGCTAGAGCGGTGTAGCCCCCAAAGGACTGACCAATCATCGCCACCCGCTCCAAGTTTAGGTGCCCTGCCCAAGGGTAGAGTTGCTCAGGGAATGCTGCCAAACGATTGAGGACAAACGTGACATCGAGGGGGCGATCTAGAAATTCTTGAGCCGCCATCTTTGGACTGACATAGCCCATGGGAAAGGACATTACTTGACGGGCTGAGCTACCAACATGCTCAAGGGCAATCACCGCCAACCCATGGGAAGCCAGATGCTGACACAGATAGCGATAGCTGTGGCGGCTTGCCCCCAGTCCATGGGAAACAATGACCACTGAAACCCGCTGTCCCGCAGGAACGATGGGTAGATAGAGATCCGCGGCAATGGGGCGGGAATGTCCCGTTAACTGCAACCGCTGAGGCGATTCATCTACCGCTGTCCAAGGCATCTCTAGCCACCGCCAAGGACCCGGTTGAAGCAGTGATTGCGCACTTGCAGGGATAGCTTCTGTCTGATTTGCGATCGCCTGTTGACGGACAACATTCAGAATGGTCTCTGTTTTGTGGATGGTGTGCTGGAAATTTTTGAGAATCGCGAGGCCTTCCTTGAGGTCAAAGCGAATACTGGGGGAGGGGTAGTGGCGCATTACACTCAACGCGGTCAGACCGTGGGGATCAGTGGCAGCGAGAATCAGCGCTGCTCGCAGCGCAAGGGCATTTTCTTGACGGCTTTGGGTTTGGAGAATCCGCCCCGCTTGCACCATGAATTCTTGACCCAGGGGCGAGTACAACAGTTGAGCAACGGCCACAGGGGACAATCGCAGTCGCTCTTGTAAGGCCAATCGCAATTGCTGCCGGTGTTCAGGGGGCAATAACCGCAAATAGCTAGCAAGTTTTGGAGAGGCTTGGCCGGTGGTAGCAAAGCGTTCTAAATCAGCAATGGGAAGCGATCGCTCGAAGGGGCCATAGCGAAAAATAATTCGTTCTGCTGCCATTGCCGACAGCCCCCCTGATCGCCCCCAAAAGAGGCTGAGACCCGCCACAACAGTGAGGGGAGGCAATAGTAGAAACCACTTAAGGGAGAGGTTATTCACAGCGAGGAGTCACGCAATACCACTAAATCAAAAAACTTAGATAAATAGTGGGAACAGCGCTCAGTGGCAAAAATCTATTAGGTACTTTTCAGTATAGATACAGCTCCTTACTAGGATGCCGGCTGCTGAAATCACCTCCACATCACTTTGGAACTGCTAAGGTGCTGTCCGCGTCCTAGGAACTACTTAGATTGTGAGCCAGCGCAATATGAGTAGGTGATGGACATCATGACCCTCTGGTTGGTGCTATCACCCCGCCGCCCACACCAAACTCCTATGGTAGTAGGGGAGCAGGTAGGGAAATGATCAACAAGAAGACCCCTTGACACCTGCCGCTAGCGCTTTTCAGTAAGGATATTGACCTATGAAACGACCTATTGTTACGTCACTGCGATATTTGGTTCCTGGGAGCTTAGCCGTACTCATCCTCAATGCAGGTCTGAGTTGGGCGGGATTTACGCCCCCCAGGAACCTATCCCGGCCGGGGAATCGTGAGGGGGCGGCCACACGCAGCGCCTGTAAAGTGCAAAGCGCAGCAAATGAACCTGATTTAACGATACTGGTGCCTGCGAGTAATATTGGCTTGACGGCAATGCATCGCCCCACGTTTTACTGGTATTTACCCGCCAATAATTACCAAGTTCTCGAGTTTGCCCTCTTCCAGAGCCTTGCCGATGGCAGACAGGTGCAAATTTACAAGCAA
This sequence comes from Thermosynechococcus sp., assembly GCF_025999095.1. Taxonomy (NCBI): domain Bacteria; kingdom Bacillati; phylum Cyanobacteriota; class Cyanophyceae; order Acaryochloridales; family Thermosynechococcaceae; genus Thermosynechococcus; species Thermosynechococcus sp. The sequence continues at coordinate 2,454,856 of NZ_AP024678.1, forward strand.
CAGTTTCCGATGGCCAATCGTCCCCGCCTAGACAGTATGACCTTGACAGGTGAGGCGCCGCCCCTACAGGAGGGGGTAGACTACCGCTGGACGGTGAGTCTGATCTGTAACCCCAATGACCCCGATCCCTCCCAGATTCGCTTTGCGGAAGGCTGGGTACAACGGGTCACTCTACCAACAACCTTGGAAAAACAACTCCTCAAAGCCAAACCCCTGCAACGGTATGATCTATTGGCTAGCAATGGCCTTTGGTATGATGCCCTCGATGCGTTGGTGAAACTGCGGCAGGAGCGGCCCAATGACACCAAAGTTAACACTCTTTGGAGAGAGTTAATGACCAGCGAGGGCGTCGGTCTCAATCGGCTGAGCAACCTGGCGATCGCCCAACGTAGCCGAGGCAATTAGGACAATGCTGTCGGCGGCGGCAACTGTACCTTGGCGGCAAGACCCAGTCCTTGGAGTGTGCGAATCACCCACCAGGTGGGATCCACTTCCCACCAGTACCAGCCCGCCTTGGCCACGTGGGGATAGGCATGGTGGTTGTTGTGCCAACCCTCGCCATAGGTGAGGAGGGCGGCCCACCAGAGATTGCGGGAGTTATCTGCGGTCTCAAAGCGACGATAGCCCCACTTGTGGGTGGCAGAGTTAATCAACCAAGTGCTGTGCCAAAGAAAAACAGCTCGCATAAACATCCCCCACAACAACCAGGACCAACCCCCTAAGCCATAGAGGAGCAGCGCAAGGGGAAGCTGCAGGAGTAAAAAGTAGCGATCTAGCCAGCGGTAAAAGGGGTCTCGTGTTAAGTCGGGGGCAAAGCGGGCATACTCCTCAGCATTGAAAAACTGAGACTGCGGATAGACGAGCCACAGCATATGGCTCCACCAAAAGCCCCGCCGTGCTGAGTAGGGATCTTTAATCTCATCCTCGGTGTGGGCATGGTGCAAGCGGTGCCCTGCCACCCAAAAAATTGGGCCCCCCTGCATGGCCAAGGCACCCACAACAGCAATGGTGTACTCTAGCCACTGGGGCACTTGGAAGCTGCGGTGACTTAAAAGACGATGGTATCCCAAGCAAATACCGATACTGCCAAAGAGCCAGTGCAGAAAGATCGTGACGGCTAATGCCGACCAGGAGAAAAAGAAAAGAGCAACCGCGGCTAAAGTATGCACTGCCCCTAAAAAGACGACAAAGCCCCAATTGAGGCGGGGGGTCTGGGGTTGCAATTCTAGGGATGATGTCATAGGTACTCCTCAACACCGTTTGTGAGTTTAGACACGAGTTTAGCTTTAGATTTATAGATCTAAGGATTCTGGCTTACCCAGAAAATGGTAGAGGCAATGGGGGCTAAATGGCCTTAGAAAATGTCCTACCAGATTTTTGTTGCAGGTAGGCATCAAAGACGGCAGTAATGTTGCGGATCAGGAGTCGTCCTACGGGGGTGACCTCTAGGCGATCGCGCCCCAAATGAATGAGGCCATCGGCAGCCAATTCCCGCAGTGCAACTAACTCGGGGGCAAAGTGGGCATCAAAATCGAGATTAAACTGGCGGGCGATCGCTGATTTGTCGAGGGTAAATTGGCACATCAGTTCCATGATGATCGTGCGCCGCAACAAATCTTCACGGTGCAGTTGAATGCCGCGTTCTGTGGCCAGCTGACCCGCCGCAACATCCCTAAAGTAGGTGGCTAAGTGTTTCTGATTTTGGGCATAGGCCTCCTGCAACATACTGATCGAGGTGAGGCCAAAGCCAATCAAATCTGCAGTTGGCAGTGTTGTATAGCCCTGAAAGTTGCGCTTGAGCGTCCCTGCTTCCTGGGCGATCGCCAGCTCATCGGTGGGCTTGGCAAAGTGATCCATGCCAATGTACCGATAGCCTTGGCTAGTTAGGATTTCAATCACCCGCTGCAAAATCGTGAGTTTGGTTGCACTATCGGGTAGGGTGGTGGGATCAATTCGCTTTTGGATGGGTTTCAAATTGGGTAGATAGGCAAAGTTAAAGACAGCAATGCGATCGGGGTCAAGGCGCAGGGTTTTGGCAATTGTGGCTTCAAAGGATTGGACGGTTTGATAGGGCAGACCATAGATGAGGTCAATGTTGACACTCTCAAACTCAGCAGCGCGGATCCACTCCATCACTTGAAAGAGCCATGTCTCAGGCTGCAGGCGATTCACTGCCAGTTGCACTTGGGGATCAAAGTCCTGCAAGCCAAAGCTGAGGCGATTGAAGCCCAGATTCCGCAGCTGAAAGAGATAATCACGGTTGATGTAGCGGGGATTGACCTCAATGGAAATTTCCGCATTGTTGGTCAATTCAAAGTGCTGAGTGAGCGTCCGCCACAGGGATTCCACTTGGTCAATCGTGAGGTAGTTGGGAGTACCGCCGCCCCAATGCATTTGAATCACGGGACGAGTGCGATCCAGCCGTGCCGCCACTTGAGCAATTTCCTCCGCCAAGGCATCCAAGTAGGTTTTGGCAATAGTTTGGCTTTGGGTGACAATGACGTTGCAACCGCAAAAATAGCAGGCGGTCTGACAAAAGGGAATATGCACGTAGAGGGACAGGGGTAGGTGCGCTTCGTTACTCCGCAGTAGCTCCCGCTCGAAACAGTGGCGATCAAAATCGGGAGTAAATTCGGCAGCCGTGGGGTAACTGGTATAGCGGGGCAAGGGACGATCGTACTTTTGCAGCAGTGCCCCATCAAATTGGATTGGCTGAACCACACTCATGGATGTTTGCAAGCTCCTAACAAGATCAACAGTGGGTCTTAGATGGCAATGGCTTCAGGACGGAGGTGCTCCCGCCGACTGGGCTGGTTCTCGATAACCACGGCCTGCCACGTCTGATCGCCAATGGTGGTTTTTAACTCCGACTCCAGGGCGTGCATGAGGTTGCAGTTGAGGGCAAAGGCAAAGTTGGCCTCCTTGACAATGCGGGCGATCGCCTCCTCGTCGAGGCCAAGACTATCCAACGTTTCCCGATACCGCTGCTTAAAGGCTTTCTTATCTTCCGGGGTCGGCAGTGCTGGAAACTCGTAAAAGGCCGTGCCCTTGCCTTCGGGGAGCGTCAACTGCGAACGCACAATTTTACTCAGGGCTTGTCCCCCAGAGAGATCCCCCATATAGCGGGTGTAGGAATGGGCAATGAGCAACAGAGGTTCACTTTGGGCCACATCATGAAGGCGACTGAGGTAAACGCGGGTGGCCGTAAGGGGAGTAATCTGATCGCGCCAATCCTCGCCGTAGTAGAAGCTCAAGTCCTGGGCCAGTTGACCACTGCGGTTGAGTTCGGGGAAGTAAATAGCGCGCACCGGATCGCTCTTGGCCCTGGCTAAGGCCGCCTCCAGAGCGGTGTAAACAAAGTAGAGGTTAGCCAAGAACTGGCGGAAGAGACTCGGGGTAATCAACCCCCGTACAAAACATTTCATGAAGGCGGTGTGCTCAGCCAAGGTGTGAGCCTCAGCCGTTCCTTCCCGCAGCGCAAGGGAGAGCACTGTCATACCTGTAACTCCTGAAATTGGTTTTAACAATTTTTTTGAACAACTTTATCCTGCCAACGGGGGATGGCCGTGGGTTGAACGGGGGCAGAATGGCAGGCTATTGGCGAGTATTACTTTTTGACCATTTGGCTGTCAAGTGAAGCTTTAAAAAACATAACAAAACTGGCTACTTTTGCCCCATCGTCAAGGTGGTTATTGACCGTCCTCAGGGATATAGTATAGTAAAACAGTATGACCTGCATAGGTTTAGTTCTATAGGAGTGAGAGACTTATGGTGGCGATCGCCCCCAATCCTGATTCAGGCCAGAGCGTTAAAACCATTCGTGAGAACCTTTTAACCCCCCGTTTTTACACAACAGATTTTGAACACGCAGCAACACTTGACCTCAGTCGTCAGCAAGAACAACTGGAAGCGATGTTGGCGGAAATGCGGGCAGACTACAACCGCCATCACTTTGTCCGCGATGACTCCTTCAAAGGCACTTGGGACATCTTGGATGCAGAGACCCGCAAAGCCTTTATTGACTACCTTGAGCGCTCCTGTGTCTCTGAGTTTTCAGGGTTTTTGCTCTTTAAGGAGCTCTCGCGCCAGCTCAAGAATCGCAACCCCCTTTTGGCGGAAATCTTTCACCTGATGGCGCGGGATGAAGCGCGGCACGCAGGCTTTCTCAACAAAGCCATGATGGATTTTGGCCATGCCATGGACTTGGGCTATCTCTCCAAGACGCGCACCTACACCTTTTTCCCTCTAGCCTGGGTACTCTACACCGTTTATCTATCAGAGAAAATTGGCTACTGGCGCTACATCATTATCTACCGTCATCTTGAAAAGCACCCCGAACATTCCTTCTACCCCCTCTTTAACTATTTTGAAAGCTGGTGCCAAGATGAAAACCGCCACGGCGACATTTTCAAGGCCTTGATCCACTCCCAACCCCAATTGATTCAAGGCTGGGGCGCCAAACTCTGGATGCGCTTCTTCCTGCTGACGGTGTTTGCCACCCATACGCTGACGGTCCATGAGCGTGCCAAATTCTATGAAGCCCTTGGGCTTGATGCCACAGCATTCGATCGCGAGGTGATTGCCAAAACCAATGAAACAGCGGCGCGTACCTTCTCTGTGGTGCTCAATGTCGATCACCCTGAGTTTTATCCGCGTCTGCAACGCTGTGTTGAAATCAGCAAGACACTACAGGCAATTGAAGCCACTCATCAACCAAAGTGGCTGAAGGCCTTACGGAAACTTCCCCACCAGTTGGCGATCGCAGGTCATCTCCTGCGCATTTATCTGTTGCCCCCCGTCAATGCTCAACAGGAATGGGGCACCGTCCACTAAGAGTTAAGCTCCTCTTGGCGAAAACGGTTGAGCAGTTCTACCAGCAATTCTTGGTTGGCCTTGGGAATCAAGCGATCCAGGGAAAGGAATTGCTGACCCCCGCCAAGGGGAACTGAGACCTCCTGCAGGACGCTAGTAACCTGTGCCGCACTCATTTCCCCCTGTTCTAAAAGGGGCAAAAAGGCTTCCGCAAGAGGGGTTGCCAGCTTGGCATCACCAAGGTAGAGATGCCATTTAGCAACATCGATATAAATATCACGGCCAATTTCAGCCGCCAGGCGTTCAATGAAAGGGGTGCGACTCAACACTTGTCACCTTCCTGCAGGACTCCCGTTGACCCTAGGTTAGCTCAAAAGAATACCCCCGATGGCTCAACCATGGGGGCGATAATAAAGAATGTTCAGCACCGACCTATGGATCGTAGGGCTTTTTGCCAGTGAACTTCAGTTGCGAGGGGTTGGGATTCTGGCCAATGGAGCGAGGCACAGAGTTGACCGCTTCCCGCCCTTGGTTGACTTTCTCAGGGAAAACGCCATCCTTGGGATGGATCAATACCGTTTCGCCATCGGGGAAAATGCGATAGATTTTGTAGTCGTTAATTTTGCGGGGACGCAGTTGTTGAGCAGCTAGGGCAAGGCACTGCTCCTTACGGGCAAGGTAAACGAGATTTTCACCTTCACGCATAACAGCAGCCCCAGCCGTCGGCATTTCAAAAACTTGCTCTTTGGGGCTTGTCCAAGTGATGGCGTATTTCTCTTCGGTATCCGCTGCGCTGAGGAGGCCGCCGGTGCTGCCACCATAGAGCGGGGGTTGCCCAGTGAGTGTTGTCATGCGTTCGATCCTCAATCTCTGACGTTGTTATCCTTAAGATTGGCTAGATACAACCCTTTTGCTGCATATGGGATACATCAAGGGGATGCACTCCTCTCCCATGGGGGCCTTCGCAGTCTTGAGCGTTTGCCACCATTGCGAAAAGGGTTATAACCAGATTCAACGGCATCGTAGCATTGAAACCGCTGGATTGATGCGACTTGTGAGAAACTGTAACAGTTCGTTCATGATCACCCATTGTTATTGGTTATTGGGCTATTTGATTCGGATTCTGACTGATTACCAATGATCACCCTTGAACAACCTATGGCGAAAGGGGAAATTTGTTAAGATTATTGACAAAGTACAACAAAAATGCGTCCACTCCTCGCAAGGGATCGTTGAGCAATGCAATATCTCTACCTCCATGGATTTGCCTCGTCGCCGCGCTCGAGTAAAGCCCAGTATTTTCGCGATCGCTTTGAGGAACTTGGTCAACCGCTACTCATTCCCGATCTCAATCAGGGGGATTTTTTTCACTTGACCCTGAGTCGCCAAATTGAACAGGTAGAAGCACTGCTTACCCCAGAAGAACCCATCACATTAATTGGCTCTAGTTTTGGTGGCTTGACTGCCGCTTGGCTTGCCGAAAAACATCCCCAAGTGGTGCAGCTGTTTCTGTTGGCTCCTGCCTTTGAGTTTGCTATCCAGTGGCTGCCGCGTCTAGGGGATGAATATCGCCGCTGGCAAGCCACGGGGGTTTTAGAGGTCTACCACTACACTGAAGAACGCCTACTGCCCCTTAGCTATGGCTTTGCCAAAGATTTACTGGAGTATGACGATCGCCAGCTCCAGCGCCCTGTGCCCACCCTCATTTTCCATGGCCTTCAGGATGAAGTGATTCCCATTGACGCCAGTCGTCGGTACTGTGAAGGTCGCCCTTGGGTCAGTCGGGTGGAATTGGACAGTGATCACGCCCTCAAGGAAGTACAACCTGCTATTTGGGGCATGATGTATCCCATTATTTATCAGCAGTTAACTTGAGAGGCGGGGTCAGGGGAGACAGCGGGAATCTCCGCTCGCACGGCACGAAACATGCCAAAGCGGCAGAGTCCCATGCCAAAGGCAATCCGCATCAGCAGGAAGGTGGGCACTTCCCGCAGGGATTTCACTAGCCCCGGTAGGCCAAAGCGAATTAATCCCTCTGGCCGCCCAATTCCCTGCCAAATTGAATCTAGCCATGAGGGGAGCGTTTCCTGTGTCCAGTCAGCAGTAATGACGTCTCCAGCCACTAAACCCGTTGCGGCAAGGGCCTCCGCAAAACCTTCAATGCTGGCAAAGGCGGGGTGTGCCCATTGATCCAGGAGCTGCCGCATCATCAGCCGCTCCCAGAGGTTCAAGGGCTGCTGGCGATCGTCCCGCTGGTTCCAATCGGCAACCACCAGAATTCCGCCCGGCTTCAGGACCCGGAGTAATTCTTTAGCGAACTGCTGTTTATCGGGCATGTGGGGGCCGGCTTCAATTGACCAAACCACGTCGAAGCTGGCATCTGGAAATGACAACGCTAGAGCGTCATCGAGCTGAAACCGAACATTCAGATCCCCAGGAGTGAGTTCTCGCGCCCGCCGTACCTGCTCAGGGCTAATCGTAATTCCAGTAACATGAAAGCCATAGTCACGGGCCAGGATACGACTGCTGCCGCCAATACCACAGCCGACATCCAAGACGGTTGTCCCTGGCGGCAGGCGATCAAGACCGGCCCAGCGCACCATTTCATGGACAAAATCCACCTTCGCTTGGCGAAAGTCTTTGCGGCGAGGAGGCGAGCCGTAGTGGCCCAGATGAATATGCTCACCCCAGTAAAATTCAAGAATGCCGTCATTGGTCCAGTTGTCATAGGACTCGGCCACGGAGCGGGCAGACTCGTACTTGCGGGGAAACAACAGGTAAAGCGCTAAGCCCAGCAGGACTAAGGCACCAACAGTGAGAACCAGTATGAACCCTAGATGAGACATGCAGCAGATTGACTAGCGAAACCTTTCACTAATAATGACGAAGTTTTCGGCATTTTCACAAGGGAAAGAACCACGGATGGGTTTTCGTGGCAGATTGGACGGTCTTCAATACTATCTTGAAAAGTTGGTGCAATCCTGCCAAGTGGTGCTGCGGGCCCCCAACCGTTGTGAAAAAGGCTGTAACTTAGTAATAGGAAGCCTTGAGAATTCTGGAAGTAACTACCTTGGCGGATGTGGCTGTGTTTGACTCCATTGAATCAGCATTAGAGGCCCTGCGGCGCGGCGAAGTAATTGTGGTCGTGGATGACGAAAATCGCGAGAATGAGGGAGATTTGATTGGTGCTGCTGAGCGCGTGACCCCTGCCATGATTAACTTCATGGCTGTTCATGCACGGGGACTGATTTGCCTCGCCATGGAGGGCGATCGCCTCGATGAATTGGATCTGCCCTTAATGGTGACAACAAATACCGATAGCAACCAAACGGCCTTTACGGTGAGTGTGGATGCCGGTGCCCGTTGGGGCGTGACCACAGGTATTTCCGCCGAGGATCGCGCCCGCACGATTCAAGCGTTGATTGATCCGAGCACGCAACCTCAAGATCTACGTCGCCCTGGCCATGTTTTCCCCCTGCGATCGCGCCCTGGGGGAGTTCTCAAGCGAGCTGGCCACACTGAGGCCGCAGTGGATCTGACACGGTTGGCGGGTCTTTACCCAGCGGGTGTGATCTGTGAAATTCAAAATCCCGACGGCACCATGTCGCGGCTGCCCGAACTCATGGAGTATGCCCGCACCCACCAACTCAAAATTATTAGTATTGCTGACCTCATTAGCTACCGTCTCCAGCATGAGCGCTTTGTGCGCCGCGAGGCCGTGGCCAAGCTACCGACGGAGTTCGGTGAATTTCAAATCTATGGCTACCGCAATTCCCTCGATCAATCGGAGCACGTCGCCGTTGTCAAAGGGGATCCCGCCACATTTAGCGAGCAACCCGTACTGGTGCGCGTCCATTCTGAATGCTTGACGGGAGACGCCCTTGGTTCCTTGCGCTGTGATTGTCGGATGCAACTGCAGGCGGCTCTGAAAATGATTAACGCCGCCGGTCGCGGTGTGGTGGTTTACCTGCGGCAAGAGGGGCGGGGGATTGGGCTGGTCAACAAGTTGCGCGCTTATTCCCTGCAAGATTTAGGCATGGATACGGTGGAGGCCAATGAGCACCTGGGCTTTCCAGCGGATTTGCGCAATTATGGCGTCGGTGCTCAGATCCTCAATGACTTGGGGGTGAAGCAGATTCGCCTGATTACCAATAACCCCCGCAAAATTGCTGGCCTCAAGGGCTATGGCCTTGAAGTGGTGGATCGGGTGCCCCTGTTGATTGAAGCGACCCCCTACAACACCCCCTACTTGACGACCAAGGCAGAGAAACTGGGGCATCTGCTGCTGCAAACTTACCTGATGACGGTGGCCTTTCGCTGGCGGGAGTCGCAATTGGATGCCGGCGATCGCTATGAACGACTGGAAAAACTACGTCATCTGGCCGCGGGTGTCCATTTGCTGGTGCGTGAAGAAGCTCGGCCCGTTGCTCAAGCCATCTTTGGGCATCCTGACCTGATTGTTCACTTTGGCTTTGACCAGCCCCATGTCGCCGATCGCCAGTGGTATCAGCAGCCGGAACATCCCTATGTGCTTGCGGTGCAAACCCTGCTGCGGCAATTTTGCCAATGGCCAACGCTAAAAGGATTTGAGTTTCTGGTGGCCACGGGCACCGATCCAATGCTCAACCTACCGATGGCTCTGGATCGCCAAGCCTACACCCAACAGTCGCCCAGGGAGTGGCAGCCCCATCTCATCTATTCCTGGTCCGCCGCAACAGGTTAAAGCATCAAAAAGCATCAATGGGTATCTTGGGGCATTGACAGCAGGGCTGCGATTGGGGAATCGGGAAAACGCCAAGGTTCAACAAGCCCTTTTCGGTATGACTGGTGGCACTCTTGTTGAGGCTGGCAGGGCTTTTGGCTAAGATGACGCTGATAACACTGTTTATAAGTGTGAACATCAATTCAATCCATCGCTTCTGGCCGAAAAAAGAAACACTGGGGCGGCGTTGGCGTTAGCACAACAACACTGGCGATGGCGCGATCGCCCACAGAGAAACTGGCTACCCAATGCCCTAAAGGCTGAGCCGCTGTCCGCTGCCATACCCCTATCCCCTGAGCCTTGAGCCACGCTTCATAGTAAGTCCAAGCCCGGAGAAACGCGCGATCGCCCCCTTCTAAGATCTTTTGTTGCAGCGCAGCCCCAAAAAACCGCCGACTAATAGCTGCACGTTGAGGACAGAGGCGCAAGATTTCAACATCTACCCCTACAGCAGCCCTCCCACTCACAGCCAACACCGCCAACTGGCCACTATGGCTCCAGTTAAACTCCAACGCATTCAGATAGGGCTTACCCCCGGCAGCACGCGGCAAAGGCTTCTCCCCAAGATGAGGTTGATAGCGTCGTAAATAGGCACGGAGAATAACCCCACGGGGTACATCAGGGGGAAGTGTTAGCCACCAAAGATGCAACGCATGGGGATCTAGAGTGAGATCGGGGTGTGGCGCCCGCCATTGAGGGGCAACAATCGGGGGTAGGGGACAATCCCACACACTAAAGACTGAGGCGTTTTTTTAAGGACAATAGGTGAGTACGGGGATTAATTGGGCTACGGGGCAAGGGTAGCTCAAAATTCGGCCAATTGGTTAGACTCGCACAGGGACAGTGGAGAGGGGGCAACCCATGACACGGTAGGGGCACAGGCATCTGGCAGCGGGCGCAGGGGCTAATCTCCCAACAGTCGCTCAGTAGCTGGGTAATTGTCTCCGTCGTGTCCTCGAGAAAGCACTCTCCTGCCTGACCAGAGATCACATAGGCCCAGCAGGCCTCAAAGGCTTGACTGTAGCGATCGCCCTGAAGAACCGGTTGTGGCAGCAGCCTATGCTCGCCACCCCAAATACAAAGCCGCTTACCCAACTGAAACCAGTGGGCGAGATAAGACTTTACCCTTGCTTGGGCGGCCAAAAAGGCACAGCCTTCTATCTCCGTCATTGATACAACCCTCGCTGCTGTACTTACTACCCTAGCGCAAGGAAACGAGGGTCGCAGATCGGCTTAGCTCAGCCGCTGCTAGGATGCCAACCCGTAGGACAGTGAGGATCAAGTCGTTAGGTATTCAGGGCAGTTCCCCGGCCGGCCTAGATAGCCTAAGGCTGTTTCCTTCACTGCCAGCCCCCATCTAGTCCAATAACCCACACCCTGAATTTTCAAGCCCAGTCAGAAGTCCTCAAGCCATTTGCACGAGATTTTTTCAATGGATTAACTAACCTCAGTGGCCCAGCTTAACGCATGAGGGGCGCCAAGGAGGCATCTAACTGTCCCCAACTGTGGCCATCAAGGGCTAACTGCTCGATGAGACTGGCCAAGCGCAATGCTTTGAGGGCCTGTTCCCCACCCACCGACGGGGGTTGACCGCCACGAACGCAGTTGACAAAGTGCTCCAGCTCCGCATGGAGAGGTTCAATGTTACTCGTATAGACCTTCTCAATTAGGCCATCTTGGCGGTAAAGGACTTGGCCATGATCGGCACTGCAGGAGGCGGTGGTTTTGCGGTGAATGAGAATCTCGTTTTTGAGGAAATCTGCCTCTGTGAGGGAATTTCTGCAGTGGGCAGCAATGCGCCGTTGCTTGCGGTGGGTGACTTTACTGGCCGTGAGAGTGGCAATAATACCGTTGGCAAAGCCCAAGGTGGCCGTCACGTAGTCTAGATACCCGGAGTTGGCAGAGCGACTGCCGGCGGCCGTCAGGCGCACCACAGGTGAATTAGTGAGTTCCAATAACAGATCAATGTCGTGGATCATTAAGTCGAGAACCACTGAAACATCATTGGCGCGATCGGAGTAGGGACTCATGCGATCTGCCTCAAGGGCAAGGATTTCCTCGGTGCGCAGGACTTTGCTCAGCTCTTGAAAGGCAGGGTTAAATCGCTCAATATGGCCAACTTGGAGGATGCATTGGCACTCCGCTGCCGCGTTAACAAGGGACTCTGCTTCGCTAATACTGGCGGCAATCGGTTTTTCCACCAAGACGTGAACCCCATGGCGCAGGCAGGTAATCCCCACCTCATGATGGAGCCGGGTGGGCACGGCAATACAGACCGCCTCAACGTGGGGCAGTAAATCCACATAGTTTTCAAAGAATTTGACCCGATATTTGCTAGCCGTGTCAATGCCCCGCTCTAGATTGACATCAGAGATGCCCACAAGTTCGACATCTTTGAGTAAACTCAAGACACGGGTGTGGTGCTGACCCATGTTGCCAACACCGATGACGCCAATGCGCAGTGGTTCGGGCTGGGGACGGAAGGTAGAACTCATGTCTATTTATTTCACTCCTCTACGCAACCGGGGAAGGGCTTGGTGTTGGCGATCGCCCACCGTAAGTAAAAACTCACAGAGTTCACAGAATGAACATTGACAGAAAGATGCTACCACAGCATTGCCAAATGTAAAGTTTTTGATAGACAGGTATGGTGACGACACAAAAGGCCGTCGTGTTGCTCTCAGGGGGCTTAGACTCCAGCACCGTATTATTTCGTGCCAAGGCACTGGGGTATGCTTGCTATGCCCTCTCCTTTGACTATGGGCAGCGCCATCGGCGGGAAGTAGAAGCAGCGATTGCCATTGCCACCGCTGCTGGGGTTGTTGAGCATCAAATCCTCCCCCTGAATTTGCGCCTATGGGGGGGGTCGGCTCTGACAGACTTGAGCATTGACCTGCCCCGCGATCGCGATCTGGCCACCCTGGGCCAAGAGATTCCCCTCACCTATGTTCCCGCCCGCAATACGATTTTTTTGAGTGTCGCCCTCGCCTATGCCGAAGCCCTGGGGGCACAAACCGTTCATATTGGCGTTAATGCCCTCGATTACTCTGGCTATCCCGACTGTCGCCCTGACTATATTGCTGCGATGCGGGAGGTCTATCGCCTTGGGACCAAACAGGGGCGTGAAGGCCAGCCCATTGAAATTGCCACCCCTCTCATTGAACTTCACAAAAAAGACATCATTCGTCTGGGTAACGAATATGGCGTGCCGTGGGAAAAAACCTGGTCGTGCTATGCCGAAGGGGAGCGCGCCTGTGGCCGCTGTGACGCCTGTCGGCTGCGTTTAGCGGCCTTTGCCGAACTAGGTTTAGTAGATCCTTTGCCCTACGCGGTTCACCCCCCGCTGTAGGTTCGGTAAATCCCCCTTTTGCTCATGGCAGGGGCGATCGCACTATAGGAAGAAGAGAGGGTTAAGCCCAATATGGGTGCTGTGCCCCGCATTGAAGTTAGCCTGCAAAGGGAGTTTTCGTCGCTATGGCAAAAGTTGTCGGAATTGATCTGGGGACCACCAACTCCTGTGTGGCCGTCATGGAAGGGGGCAAGCCCACGGTTATTGCCAATGCTGAAGGGTTTCGGACAACGCCCTCCGTTGTTGCCTACACCAAAAATGGCGATCGCCTCGTGGGTCAAATTGCCAAACGGCAAGCAGTGATGAACCCCGAAAATACCTTCTATTCTGTGAAGCGCTTTATCGGCCGCCGCTTTGATGAGGTGACCCACGAAGCCACCGAGGTCTCCTACAAAGTTTTGAACGTCAACGGCAACGTCAGACTGGATTGCCCTGCCCTAGGCAAGCAGTTTGCCCCCGAAGAAATTTCGGCCCAAGTCCTGCGCAAACTCAAAGAGGATGCCAGCAAATACCTGGGTGAAGAAGTCACCCAAGCAGTGATTACCGTACCTGCCTACTTCAACGATTCTCAACGCCAAGCCACAAAAGATGCTGGCAAAATTGCAGGTCTTGAAGTCCTGCGGATCATCAACGAACCCACCGCTGCTTCCTTGGCCTATGGCCTAGATAAAAAAGCCAATGAAACTATCCTGGTCTTTGACCTTGGCGGTGGCACCTTTGACGTATCGATCCTTGAAGTGGGTGATGGCGTTTTTGAAGTGCTCGCCACCTCCGGGGACACCCACCTAGGCGGTGACGACTTCGACAAGAAAATTGTGGACTATCTGGCCGAGTCCTTCCGCGCCCAAGAAGGCATCGATTTGCGCAAAGACAAACAGGCGCTGCAGCGGCTGACGGAAGCAGCAGAAAAAGCTAAGATTGAACTCTCCAGCGTCACGCAAACCGAAATCAACCTGCCCTTCATCACCGCAACGCAGGATGGCCCCAAACACCTCGACATGACCCTCACCCGTGCCAAATTTGAGGAACTCTGCTCTGACCTGATTGACCGTTGCCGCGTCCCCGTCGAGCAAGCCCTCAAGGACGCCAAACTCACCAAGGATCAAATTGATGAAGTGGTGTTGGTGGGTGGCTCCACTCGCATTCCGGCAATCCAAGCGCTGGTTAAACGGATGTTGGGGAAAGAGCCCAACCAAAGTGTCAACCCCGATGAAGTCGTGGCCGTGGGGGCAGCCATTCAGGCGGGTGTGCTGGCCGGTGAAGTCAAAGACATTCTTCTTTTGGATGTTACACCGCTGTCTTTGGGCGTCGAGACCCTTGGGGGTGTGATGACGAAAATTATTCCCCGCAACACCACGATCCCCACGAAAAAATCCGAGGTCTTCTCCACCGCCGTGGACGGTCAAACCAATGTGGAAATCCACGTTCTCCAAGGGGAGCGGGAAATGGCCGCCGACAACAAGAGCCTTGGGACCTTCCGTTTGGATGGCATTCCCCCGGCACCGCGCGGCGTGCCGCAAATCGAAGTCACGTTTGATATTGATGCCAACGGTATCCTCAACGTGACCGCTCGCGACAAAGGCACCGGCAAACAGCAGTCCATTAGCATCACAGGTGCCTCAACGCTGCCCAAGGATGAAGTGGAACGCATGGTGCGCGAAGCGGAAATAAACGCCGCCGCCGATAAAGCCAAACGCGAGAAAATCGAAACCAAAAACCAAGCGGAGCAGCTCTGCTACCAAGCGGAAAAACAGTTGAGTGAGTTGGGGGATAAAGTCTCCACCAGTGATAAAGACCGCCTCACCTCCCTCATTGCCAACCTGCGCTCGGAAATCGGTACTGAAACCGAGAAGAAACCCATCGAATCTATTAATTTTGAGCGGGTGAAGTCGCTGATGCAGGAGCTGCAACAAACCCTCTACAGCATCGGCTCGAGTGTCTATCAAAGTGCTCAGTCTGGTGATGGCACTGGCGCCAGCAGCAGCGGTAGCAGCGGTGGTAATGACGAAGTGATTGACGCCGAGTTCTCGGAAACCAAATAGTCCTGCCCATTGGCAACTTTTTGCCAGAACAGGACTCCCCCTAGGTGAAGGCTTAGGGGGTTTCTCATTGCTTTTGCTACGCTATGCTCGGCGGTTTTTCACTAGTGGCTTCTTGTGCTAGGAGAGAAATTCCGATAAAATAAAACTTCTATTTTTAATTTTTGTTGAATGCTGAGATCACCCCTACCATTGAGGTAAGCATGGCCAAACGCCGCAATCCCAAGAAGGAAAAAGCTCTTCGTAACCAAGCCTATGCTCGTAAGTTTCGCAAACGTTCTTCGGGTCGCTACAGTCGCCGTCTAAATACGGAGAATCGCCAAGAGACGAAGACCACCGAAACTGTTGAGGAAATGACGGACGCCTAGGGGGCAGTCGGTGAGTAAGCGGGCGTTGCCATGGCGAGAGTTTGGGGTTGCGTTTTTAACCGTTTTTTTGGCTGAATTCGCCGACAAAACTCAAATTGCTGTATTTTTTATGGCCGCCCGCGCTGCCTCCCCCTGGTTGGTGTTTTTGGGGGCAGCTTTGGCATTAGTGACCACTAGCCTAATTGGGGTATTGATTGGTCGCTGGCTATCGCAGTTCCTCTCGCAGCAGCGATTACAAACCTTGACGGGCACTAGTCTGCTGGCGATCGCCCTTTGGCTATTGTGGGATATGTTACACCAAGGCCTTTGATCCCTTTAGATCACTAGGAGAGCAGATCGCTATCCCAGGCAAGTTCGAGTGAGTTCCTTCCGTTGACCGTCACCCCCTGCTAAAGTGAAGGGGTTACAGTGAGCACGCTGACTATCTTAGGCACTATCTAAGTTTGTGAACTCCAGCGGAGACTGCGGAGAATGCCATCTCAAGTCATTGAGCTGTGGTCATCGTTCGTTAGTATTGTCGATGCACCTTTGTTTCGCCTTGGGCGGGAGACGATTTCCCTGCGTTGGCTGTTTCAAGTGGTGCTATTGCTCATTCTCGTTGCAATTTTAGCGCGGTTTTTCAAAGGGGTGCTGAAAAATCAGCTTTTACCGCGCCTTGGTCTAGATTTAGGCAACCGCGAGGCCATTTCCACGGTGATTAGTGGTGCTGGGGGAGCACTGGGCTACATCATTGTTTTACAGGCAGTGGGGATTAATCTCGATTCCCTAGCGGTGATTATCGGCGGCTTAGGGGTGGGGATTGGTTTTGGTTTGCAGGATATCACCCGCAATCTCATCAGTGGTCTGACCCTTCTCATTGAACGCAAAGTCCGTGTTGGTGACTTTGTGGAAATTGAAAACATCAGCGGCTACGTTCAGGAAGTCTCGATGCGCGCCACAGTGATTCAAACCTTTAACGGTTCAAATGTGGTGGTGCCTAATACCTACCTTGCCGATAGTCCGGTCCTGAATTGGTACTATGAAACCCATCGCGGTCGCATTGATATTCCCATTGGCGTTGCCTATGGCACGGATCCAGTTTTAGTAACGGAGGTCTTGCTCAATATTGCGCATTCTGAGCCGGATATCCTCAAGGAACCAGCGCCGCGGGTTATTTTCCGTGAATTTGGCGATTCGGCTCTTAAGTTTGAGCTTTGGGTATGGACGGAGGCCATTGAGCGGCGAGTGTTCATCAAGAGCAGTCTCAATTTCAAGATTGATTACTACTTTCGGCAGCACAATATCTCGATTCCTTTTCCACAGCGGGATATCTGGATTCGCAATGGACCAACGCTTTCTCTTGTCTCTGAACCAGCCGAAACGGTAGGCATGCCCTTGGCACCGGCAACGCCCTCCTTAAGGTCGCTGCTGCAGCAGGTGAGCTATTTTCAAGGCCTGAATGATTTGCAATTACGCTTTCTCATTGAATCGGGCTACCGCAAGCGCCTGACAGCGAAGGAAATTTTGTTCCGTGCTCAGGAGCCGATCACCAACTTCTACATCGTATTGCAGGGGCAGATGGCAGCGGTCTATGAGGAGGAGGGTGAACTGAAGCCGATGATGACATTTAAGCCGGGGGAGCACTTTGGCGAACTGCCCCTAATGCTGGGGGTGGCCTGCCCAACAACAATGATGGCAATGACGGACACGGTGTTGTTTGTCCTGCCCCGGGAGGGATTTGAACAGTTGCTCAAGGAACATCCTTCCCTGGCTGAGGATATTGCGGTGGCGATCGCCCGCCGTCAGGATGTGCTGGCGCAACATCAACAGGAGCTGCAGCAACTGAGTCGCCAAGCGTCGGATCCAAGTCGGCCGATGAACTGGATTCGCGATCGCCTGCAGAAACTGCTGAGCTGGTAAATGGCTTCACGCGGTTGAGTCTAAGGCAAAGGCCTGTTCTAGGTAGCGATGGAGCCGATAGGCACCCCCTTGGTGTCGCACCAAGGCCACATCAAAGCGACAGGGGTGCTCCTGCCACTGCGGCTGAGACTCTAGGAATGCTTGGGCTGCCAAAATGAGTTTGCGTTGCTTGCTGGGGGAAATAGCGTCGAGGCCATCCCTATCCCAGTTGTAAGAACGACGGGTTTTCACTTCGACAAAGAGCACCACTCCCTCCGGATCACAGGCAACAATATCCAGTTCACCCCAAGGGCAAGACCAGTTTTGAGCCAAAATTTGACACTGCTGGGTTTGTAGCCACGCCGCAACTACTGCCTCCCCACAATTACCCACCTGGCGCATAGGCCCTAGGCTTCGATGGGTTCGAGATTAAACAAGTCTTGGAGGGTCTGCATAGCGCGTTGACGACTCTCTAGGTCTCGCTGGGATTGCAGTTGCACTGTCGGGTCATGGAGGATTTTGTTGATGATCGTGCGGGTCATGGCTTCGATGACTCCTTGGTGCTTGTCAGCAAACTCGCTCCCCAGGCGGGAGAGGGCTTTTTCTAGTTCTTGAGTACGGATTGCTTCCATTTTTTGGCGCAGACTGCGGATTGTCGGAATCGTTTCTAGGGCGTGCCACCAAGCCAAAAACGTCTCTAATTCTTCCTCAAGGATGCCTTCAGCCTCTTGGGCCAACTGGCGTCGAGCCTCTTGGTTTTGGGCGACGACTGCTTCCAGATCATCCACATTAAAAAGTTGTACAGAGGCCAGTTCCGTCACATTGGCATGGACATTGCGGGGCACAGAAATATCAATGATGGCAAGGGGGCGATCGCCCGTGAGCACGGAGCCTAGGTTCTCGCGATCCAAGAGGGGCTGGGTTGCTGCTGTACCTGTAAAGACCAGATCCATCGCTGCCACAATCGGCAGCAGATCTGTCATCGTAAAGAGCTCAAAGCGCACTTCGGGAAACTGCTGCGCCAGTTCCTGTGCCCGTTCCAAGGAGCGGTTGATAATGCTGATTTCCTTCACGCCCCGGGCAATCAGGTGCTGCACTACCAAGCGGGACATTTTACCGGCACCGACAACGGCAATTCGGCAGTTCCGTAGATTTTGCAGCCGCAGATCCGCCAGTTCCACTGCCGCTGAACTGATGGAAACGGCGCCAGTGCCAATACTGGTTTCTGTACGTACCCGCTTACCGGCAGCGATCGCCGCTGTAAAGAGGCGATTGAGAATCGAACCGATGGCCTTGTACTGTTGTCCTAACTGATGACAGCGTTTCACCTGGGAGAGAATTTGCCCCTCGCCAATGACCAAGCTATCTAGACCCGAAGCCACCCGCATCAGGTGCATCACGGCATCCTGATGGAGCAGGATAAAGAGGTAGGGCCGCAGTTGGGGCAGGGGAATGTGACTCCACTCACTGAGAAACTGATGCACTTCCCGCACGCCCACCTCAGTGTCACTGGTAACAATGTAGATTTCCAAACGGTTACAGGTGCTGAGAATGGTGGCCTCTTGAATATGGGCGTAGCCACGCAGATGTTGCAGTGCCCGCTCCCGCACGTCCTCTGGCACACTCAATTTTTCGCGCACATCCACGGGGGCGGTTTTGTGACTCAAGCCAATAACAGCAATATTCATAGGAATCGGTTGATGTTCGGCTGCAACTCCATCAATTGTTGTATCAGGATTCTGGAGCGTCCTTCACGCTTGTTTGCAAGTCTTTACTAAAAGAGGGCAGTTGCTAAGGTGCTAAGTTTTGTTAAGGAATTCAACAGTTCTGGGCTGTAGCCTGCTATTCTTGAGAATTGAAATCAATAAGCAGTCAAAAAGCAAATATTAAATGCGAAAATCTTCACATTCATGGCCGTCATACACCTATATTGCGGATCCCTATCCCCAAGGACAATGCTGGAGAGAACCGATGTCTAAGCTAATTTCGCTGGCAGAGGCTGAGGCTGGCGATCTCTACACGATTGCGCGGTTGACATGTGCTAACCCTCGAGAGCTTTTAGCAATGGGTCTAAAACCGGGGGTCATCATTACCATCCTGCAAAAAAATAATCACGGTGCGGTGATGGTTGCTCTCAATGCCCAGCGATTTTGCATTAACCACGCCTTAGCGCAACACATTTTGCTGGCAACTGTCAGAGCCAGAGAGGTTCATCTACGTACTGCTCCCATTGGTGCCCGTCTACGCATTACCGGATATGCCCCTACTGCCCCCAGTTATAAACGCAAATTATTGGCAATGGGCTTGACCCCCGGCACTGAAATTGAGATTGTCCGCCATGCCCCCCTCGGTGATCCCACAGACATTAAAGTGCGGGGTTTCCATTTGAGCCTACGTAAGGATGAGGCCGATGCCCTGGAAGTTTCGCCACTGTAAGTAATGGAGTGTAGCATGACGGCCACCATTGCTTTGATTGGCAATCCTAACTGTGGTAAGACAACCATTTTTAATGGCCTTACAGGACTAAATCAGCGCGTTGGCAACTGGCCGGGAGTGACGGTTGAACGTAAGCAGGGCTACTATCGCGATCAAGATCTAGTAGTAGAGGTGGTGGATTTGCCGGGGGTCTATGCCCTCGATGCTGAAGAGAGCACTGGAGTTGACGAGCAAATTGCCCGTAATTTCTTGCTAGAGGGGGCGTATGACTTAGTCGTAAACATCCTCGATGCTACTAACCTGGAGCGTAATTTTTACCTGACGTCCCAGTTGCTAGACCGAGGGGTGCCGCTTATATTGGTGCTAAACATGATTGACAGAGCACGGGCTAATGGAATTGGCATTGATACCCAAGTGCTCAGCCAGCGTTTAGGCATTCCGGTTCTTCCTGTTTGCGCCAAACAAAAACCCTACTTTGATCAACTGCGGCAAGCAATTCGCCTAGCTCTTCAAGATCGGCCAATTTCCACTGTTAGGGCACCTCAACCGCCCATCATTGAAGAGGCGATTACTGCTTTGCTGACTAAAGGTGCCAAGGATCGAGGAGAAGCCTTGGCTTGGCTGCAATATCTAGAATCTGTTCCCAAGGACGAAGTACCCGAACTCCATCAATGGCGACGACGGATTCACCAAACCCTAGAAGAAGATATTGATCTTGTGGTTGCCGACAGTCGCTATTGCTGGATTCACCATCTAATGGCGGATGTGTTGGCAGGGGGCGATCGCCCGACAACAACGGTTTCGGATTGCATAGACCGAATTGTTCTCAACCGCTGGTTGGGGATTCCCATCTTCTTGGCCGTCATGTACATGGTGTTTTTAATTTCAATCAACGTTGGCGGTGCCTTCATTGACTTCTTTGATATTGGGGTGGGAGCATTGGCTGTGGGCTGGCCAACCCAAGTTCTAGAAACCCTCCATGCCCCTGGGTGGTTAATTGGTCTGCTGGCAGAGGGAGTGGGTGGTGGCATCCAAACCACAGCAACCTTTATTCCCCAGATTGGCCTACTTTTTATTTTTCTTACACTCCTTGAGGACAGCGGTTATTTGGCGCGGGCAGCCTTTGTCATGGATCGACTGATGCGCTGGATGGGTTTACCCGGCAAGTCCTTTCTACCAATGATGGTGTCCTTCGGCTGCAATATCCCCGGCATCATGGCTACTCGCACCCTTGAAAATCGGCGCGATCGCTTGATGACTATTCTCATGAATCCTTTTATGTCCTGCGGTGCCCGCTTACCGGTCTATGCTCTGTTTGTCGCCGCTTTCTTCCCCCGCAATGGTCAAAATATTGTATTTTTGCTCTACCTGTTGGGAATTGTAGCAGCAATCTTTACCGGGTTTGTGATGAAGCGCACCCTCTTTCAAGGGGAAATTGCACCTTTTGTGATAGAGTTACCCCCCTACCATTTGCCGACATTGAGGGGGGTATTCCTGCGAGCTTGGGAGCGGCTAAAAGCGTTTCTCGGCCGAGCCGGCAAGATGATTGTGATCCTTGTGGTCATTCTGGGGCTACTCAACTCTGTGGGCACCGATGGCAGTTTTGGCAAAAAGGATAGTACGCAGTCGATTTTAAGTGCCTTTAGTCGTCAAATTACGCCCATATTTTCACCTATGGGAATCCAGCCAGACAACTGGCCGGCTACTGTGGGACTCTTTACAGGTGTGTTTGCCAAGGAAGTTATGGTGGGGACAATGGATGCTCTCTATACAGAACTAGCCCGGCAGGAGTCTCAGGAGGCTAGCACTGGAGACGATGCGGAACCATTTTCAGTTTGGGAACAACTGAGGCAAGCAGTGCTGAGTGTTCCGGAAAATCTCAGGGAACTAGGGCAGCAGATGCTTGATCCTTTGGGGTTTCAGGTGTTGCAAGGGGCGGATAATCCTGAAGGAGCGGCTGAAGTGCAGAAGGTGCACTACACCACATTTGGTCAGATGGCACAGCGCTTTGGTACACCAACAGCAGCGATCGCCTTCCTCCTATTTGTCTTGCTCTACTTTCCCTGTGTGTCAGCCACTGCTGCAGTCTATCGAGAAACCAATCTGGGCTGGACAATCTTTGTAGCAACTTGGACAACGGGCTTGGCCTACTGGGTTGCCACGGCTTACTACCAGATCATGACCTTTACTGCTCATCCCGTGTTTTCCGCACTGTGGTTAGTCAACCTAGGTGTGGTGATGGCAATTGTGATCAGGGCCTTGAAGTACTGGGGCGATCGCCGGCCCTTTTCCTGGCCACAGGAGGTGTAATCATGCTTTTGGAATTGCAGGACTATCTTAAGAAGCACCAAGTGGTTTCCATTGAGGAGTTGGTGAACCATTTTCGATCGCCACCGAGTGTCATTGAGCCTATCATTGAGCAGCTCATAGCCAAAGGGCGAGTCCAAAAAATCACCCCTAGCCACTGCAGCGGTTGCCATCAGTGCAGCTCCCAGTCTCTTCAATTGTACGAGTGGAGAATGAACAATGTTATCTTCAGCAATGATCAATCGCCTAAATGAACAGATTAACCTTGAGATGTTCTCGGCCTACCTCTATTTGCAGATGAGCTCTTGGTGTGCTCACAAGGCCTTAGAAGGATGTGCTACTTTTCTTGGGCAACATGCCGATGAAGAAATGGCGCACAT
Source organism: Thermosynechococcus sp. (assembly GCF_025999095.1). Taxonomy (NCBI): domain Bacteria; kingdom Bacillati; phylum Cyanobacteriota; class Cyanophyceae; order Acaryochloridales; family Thermosynechococcaceae; genus Thermosynechococcus; species Thermosynechococcus sp. Next base: position 2,477,187 of record NZ_AP024678.1, read on the forward strand.
GCGGCGTCTCCTGACCTATATGCACGAGACCGGTGCCCTAGCAATTTTGAAGGATATAGCAGCTCCTCCCCACAACTTTGCTTCCCTTAAGGAAATGTTTAGCCAAGTCTATACACATGAACAGTTTGTCACTCGCAAAATCAACGAGTTAGTGCATTTAGCCAATAGCGAACCTGACTATTCAACACTGCAGTTTTTGCAGTGGTATGTTGCTGAACAACACCAAGAGGAATTTCTATTCAAAAGCATCCTTGATAAGATTGAACTCATTGGTACAGAAGGGCAAGGACTATTTTTTATTGACCAAGAAATTGGCAAACTGGCCTCAACCAGAAACAGCAAGACACTGCCCAGCATAGGCTAAGCTCCACCCCTTGCCAAGGGGCTGAATGTTCCCCAAGGAGATTTAAGGAGATTTAGGGATCAGTTGTTGGCACATCAGTGCTATAACGACACGCTAAAAAGACAACTACGCCCACATCTCAGAATAGGAATGGTTAGGGGATTCTTGGTAAACCTGGGTAATGGTGGCGGCGAGGCGTTGCATGCCAAGGGCAATCTCTTCATCACTGGCGGTGAGACTAATGCGTAAGCACTCCTGTTTGTGGCGCCACGGCTCAGTTAAGCCGGGGAAAAAGGAACTGCCGGGAACCACGATCACCCCTGCCCGTTTCAAGTGTTGATACAATTCCCAATCCGTCATGGGTAAATCCCGTAGCCACAGCCACGCAAAAATCGCCCCTTCACCGCGATGCAAAAACCAAGGAATGTCGTTGGGTAAAGCACTGCGTAGGGTTTCTTCGAGAACGGCAAACTTGCGCTGATAGAAGGGACGAATGACATTGACGGACACTTCGGCAAGGGCACCGTTGGCAATGGCTAAAGCGGCGATCGCCTGACCGTAGCGTGAGGCATGAATGCAGGCATTGGTTTGAAAGGCTTCAAGGACGCTCAAAATCTCGCGATCGCCAATGGCAATCCCCACCCGTTCCCCCGGCAGTCCTGCTTTTGAAAGGCTGAGGCAGTGGACAATGTTCCCGCCAAAAACGGGTGCCAGTTCGGTAAAGTTCAAACTGGGGTAGGGTGGCCCATAGGCAGCATCAATCAGCACCGGCACGCCATAGGGCACAGCCAAATCGGCAATTTGGCGCACCTCTAGGTCTGTGAGTACATTTCCCGTTGGATTGCTGGGACGGGAGAAGATGACACAGCCCGTGGTGTCGTTAATGTGCAGTTGTTGAAAGTCCGGACGATACTTAAAGGTGTGATCCGCTTCAAACACCTCAAGGCGCGGACGATAGGCAACAACGGTATCGGGGGTAAGGCTGACGCCACCGTAGCCCGTGTATTCGGGACTCAAGGGGAGAACGACTTTCTTTAATTGACCGTTGGCGCTCAAGCCGCCAAAGGCATTGGCAGCGAAGAAGTAGATGGCCTGACTGCCGGGGGTGACAAGGACGTTGCGCTCCGTCAGGTTCAAACCATAGCGGCGATTAAAATCATCGACAACAGCAGCAATGAGCGGTTCATACCCTTGGCTTGGGCCGTAGCGGCAGACCACCTGGCCAAACTCTGGGCTGGCCATCAGCTCGTGGGTACAGTCACGCCACAGTTGCTCGACCTCAGGGAGAATGAGGGGGTTACCTGCACTCAGGTTAATGAGGTCTTGGCCGCGATTCAGGCGCAGCGTCTCGATAATATCCTTCATGATTGCCCGAACTCCCGTCAGTTGGGACATTTGCTGACCAATCTGGGAGAGTGCAGGATTCATAGGCAAAGGACATAGACAGTATTGGTTAGGATAGCATCTGCGCTTCTATTGAGGGACAGATAGAACCAATAGACAGGGTCAATGCTGCTCTTCGGTCGGTCACTGTAACATAACGTTAGAATAGGTCAAGAACTGTAAGGGATTCATGGCAGCCTTTATTCCCTTCGTCGGCAAAGCTTCATCCCCATGGCGATCGCTGGTGATTGGGGTGATTGCCGCGGGCCTAGTGGGTGGTGCTGGACTATTTCTCTGGCGATCGCGCCAAACGCCCCTTGACCTAGATCGCTACACCGTCCCTGTTCAAGACAGGCGCGATTTAGTTGCTCGCATTGCGGCCACGGGCAAAGTCGTGCCTGTGCAAACTGTCAATATCAGTCCAAAGCGAGCGGGTCTGTTGGCAGAACTGTACGTTGAACAGGGGGATCGGGTGAAAGCGGGTCAAATCATTGCCCGTATGGACAACCGCGATGAACAAGCGCAACTCGCCCAAGCCCAAGCCAACCTAGCTGATGCCATTGCCCGTCGCGATCGCATCGTTGCTGGGAACCGGACTGAGGAAATTGCCCAAGCCGAAGCCCAAGTGCGAGCCGCCACCACTCGTGCTCAATTGGCAGCAGAACGCCTGAAACGCCATGAATTCTTAGCGGCGGCGGGGGCGATTCCCCGCGATACGTTGGATGAACTAAAAGCGAACCGCGATAGCGCGATCGCCAACCTCAATGAAGCCCAAAAGCGTCTGCAGCTCTTACAGCGTGGCTCCCGCAGTGAAGATATTCGTCAAGCAGAAGCAGCAGTGGCAGCTGCCCAAGCCCAAGTCCAAGCCGCCCGGGCTGCCCTCGCAGATACCGTGATTCGCGCTCCTTTTACGGGGATCATTACCCAAAAGTACGCCAATCCGGGAGCCTTTGTCACCCCCACCACTACCGCCTCGGCGACAAGCTCTGCCACTTCCACCTCCATTGTGGCGATCGCTGAGGGGTTAGAAATTCTTGCCGAAGTACCAGAAGTGGATATTGGTCAAGTGCTCGTGGGGCAACCCGTTGAAATCCGTGCCGATGCCTATCCAGGGGAAACCTTTCAAGGACGAGTGCGGCTAGTCGCTCCCGAGGCAGTGGTGGAGCAAAATGTCACCTTCTTTCAAGTGCGGGTTTCCTTGGTGACAGGGCTAGAAAAGCTGCGTTCTGGGATGAATGTGGACTTAGATTTTCTGGGGCAAAAAATTAACAAGGCTCTATTGGTACCCACAGTGGCTATTGCCGTTGAACGTGGCCAAACGGGTGTTTATGTGGTGGGTGCAGACAAACGACCAAAATTCCGCCCCGTCACCATTGGCAGTAGCTGGCAAGATCAAACCCAAATTATTAGTGGTGTCAGTGTCGGTGAGCGCGTCTTTATTGACTTTCCGGAGCGGCTACGTCCGAAACAGGAGTAGTCTATGGCCTTCCACCATGTTTCAATTCGCACAGCCAATATTCAGCGGGCGATCGCCTTCTATGAATGCCTAGGCTTTACAATGGAGGTCCGCTTTACCACGGGCTATACCCTCGCCTGTTGGCTCAAGGGCTGGCAGACCCGCCTGGAGCTTCTGCAAGTCCCTGCGCCGCAGCCGGCTGCGGATTCCTTCCACGATGAGCACTACGTCGGCTACTACCATCTTGCCTTTGATCTCAGTGACCATCCTGACCCCCTTGAAACATGGCTCAATCAGCTGGGAGACACATTAAAGGCCCAGAGTTTACCCTTTGAGCTATTGCTGCAGCCAACTCAGCAAGTGATTGGTTCATCCCTTTATCACGTCGCCTTTATCCGAGACTGTGATGGCTTGCCCCTTGAATTTTTGCAGTGTCTGGGTTCCTGCTGAGGCCCAAACCCCGATAAAATAAGGGGGCTGAGAGATTTTTGGGTCGTAGATAGGCATGCAACTGCAAACGGTTACTACCGCAATTCCCGACTGGTCGGGGGATCTACTGGCGATCGCCGTCTTTCAAACGGAAGGCATCCTCACCCTCACTAACCCCTACACGACCCTCGATCAACGCCTCAATGGCCTATTGCAGGAACTAATTAACGAAGGGGAATTTCAGGGCAAATCCGGTACCTCCCTCCTAGTGCGCCTATTACCCAACTTTCCCCTTAAAAAACTCCTTCTTGTTGGCCTTGGCAATCGCGAAGAATTTAACTTAGAAGCCCTCCGTCGCACTGGCGCCACCATTGCCCGCACCGCCCGCCGTGAACGCGCAAAAACCTTAGGCATGGCACTGCCCCATGAAACGTTAGAGGCGGCTGATGCCGCCCAAGCCGTTGCCGAAGGGGTTATCCTTGCCCTCCACAGTGATGTCCGCTTCAAGACTGACCCGGAAGCGCGCAAACTCTTACCCTATCCAGAAGTCGTGACCCTTTTAGGGCTAGGGGAACAAACTGCCGCCTTGACCCGGGCACAGCAGATTTGCGATGGCGTAATTCTGGCGCGGGAACTGGTGAATGCCCCTGCCAATGAAGTGACTCCCGTCACCCTTGCAGAAACTGCTCAGCAACTGGCAGCTACCTATGGCCTGAGAGCAAAAATTTTGGAGCGCGATGAATGTGCTGCCCTTGGCATGGGTGCCTTTTTGGGCGTGGCCCAAGCCTCTGATTTGCCGCCAAAATTTATTCACCTCACCTACACTCCCCTCGGAAACGTACAGAAGAAAATTGCCCTCATTGGCAAGGGCTTAACCTTTGATTCGGGCGGCCTCAACCTCAAAACCCAAGGGGGCATTGAAACCATGAAAATGGACATGGGGGGAGCCGCAGCTGTTTTGGGAACGGCCAAGGTCATCGGTCAACTCAAACCCGCTGGCATTGAAGTCCACTTTATTATTGCGGCCACGGAAAACATGATTAGTGGCCGTGCCCTGCATCCGGGGGATATTCTCACCGCCTCCAACGGTAAAACCATCGAGGTCAACAACACCGATGCTGAAGGCCGCCTCACCCTTGCTGATGCCCTTGTCTATGCCGAAAAACTGGGGGTAGATGCGATTGTGGATTTGGCCACCCTGACCGGTGCCTGTATTGTGGCTTTGGGGGACAACATTGCCGGGCTTTGGAGCAACAATTCAGAATTGGCGCAAGCCCTGCAAAAGGCCAGCGATCGCTCCGGAGAAAAATTCTGGCAAATGCCCCTGGAAAATAAATACTTTGAGGCCATGAAGTCCCAAGTGGCTGACATGAAAAACACGGGCCCGCGATCGGCAGGGTCAATTACTGCTGCCCTATTCCTTCAGCAATTTGTCGACCATACCCCTTGGGCGCACCTTGACATTGCTGGGCCAGTCTGGACGGAAAAAGAGGATGGCTACAACAATCCCTGTGGAACGGGCTACCCCGTGCGCACCTTGGTGGAGTGGCTATGCAGTCTCAGTGCCTAGGAACTAAATGCGATCGCCCCAACGACTCATTGTTCAAGGTAGCCAAATTCTAGATCAGTGCGTTACCTTGACTGCTGAGCAGCAGCATTATCTATACCATGTGTTGCGCCTCAAAACAGGAGATGAACTCTGGATTCTTGACGGTCAGGGCCAACGGTGGCTTGGAGAAATCCAAGGGAACACCGTCAAGCTATTACGCCCTGATTGCCCTGAGACAGAACTGTCCACTGAGATTATTCTCTGTCTGGCTCTACTCAAGGCAGCGAGCTTTGAGCAGGTGTTGCAACAGGCAACGGAATTGGGGGTCAAGCACATTGTGCCTATTCAAACAGCGCGATCGCTCCTGCAACCGGGTCCCCATAAATACCAGCGCTGGCAACGCATTCTCCAAGAGGCCGCTGAGCAAAGTGAGCGTCTTTATGTGCCTACCCTCAGTGAGCCCCTCTCCGTTGCCGAAATGGTCAGCCTCACCCCCAAGGGCTACATTGCAAGTTTGAGTGCCCCACAACTCCTGTGGGACTGCTTGCCCCAGATGAATCTTTCCGGGCCCATTTATCTAGCGATCGGGCCAGAGGGCGGATGGACCGCCTCGGAACTAGAGCAGGTCTCAGTTGCGGGGTGGCAAGCATTTTCCTTGAGTCGGCGTACCCTGAGAGCCGTCACCGCCGCGATCGCCAGCCTCAGTGTGGTGAGCCATTATACTGAGAGACACAGCGTAAGCCCACAACAGCATTGACAACACAACGGCTACCTCGATACACTAGAAGTTCGGTAAAATTAACGTAAGCAGCAATGCCCACCATCCAGCAACTGATCCGCCAAGAGCGGGAACTGTTGAAAAGAAAAACAAAATCTCCTGCCCTCAAAGGCTGCCCTCAACGGCGTGGGGTATGCACACGGGTCTACACAACAACGCCCAAAAAGCCCAATTCGGCCCTGCGTAAAGTGGCACGGGTACGCCTGACCTCTGGCTTCGAGGTGACCGCTTACATTCCAGGAATTGGCCACAACTTACAAGAGCACTCGGTGGTAATGATTCGCGGCGGTCGTGTTAAAGATTTGCCCGGTGTGCGCTACCACATTATTCGTGGCACGCTGGATACCGCCGGTGTCAAAGATCGTAAGCAAGGTCGCTCCAAATATGGTGCCAAGCGTCCCAAACCCGGTGAGGCTGCTGCTACTGGTAAGAAAAAATAATTTCCGTTCTCTTATCTTCTTGAGTCCATCCTTGAAACCCTAACCTTCACTAGAAAACAAAGCACCTATGTCTCGTCGCACTCGCGCTCAAAAACGGCCTACCGCCCCTGATCCGGTTTATAATAACGTGCTGGTGAATATGTTGATCCAGCGGGTCATGCGCAATGGCAAAAAATCCCTTGCCAGCCGCATTGTCTATGATGCGATGAAAACCGTCCAAGAGCGCACTGGTGAGGACGCCCTACAAGTTTTTGAGCGTGCCGTGAAAAATGCAACGCCCCTAGTGGAAGTCAAAGCCCGTCGTGTGGGGGGTGCCACCTACCAAGTCCCGATGGAAGTTCGTCCCGATCGCGGGATTTCCTTGGCCTTGCGCTGGCTAGTGCAATTTTCCCGCAAACGAGCCGGTCGGTCAATGTCAGCTAAGCTGGCCAATGAATTGATGGATGCCGCCAACGAAACGGGGAGCACCATCCGTAAACGGGAAGAAACCCACAAAATGGCAGAAGCCAACAAGGCCTTTGCCCATTATCGCTACTAAACCGTCACACGATTCAAGAGTTGGATACAATTACTTAAGAATTCTAACGTAATGCAACAAACAAGGAGGTAGCTGTGGCACGGACGACCCCGCTAGAGCGAGTGCGAAACATCGGGATTGCCGCTCACATTGATGCGGGTAAAACAACCACAACTGAACGTATTCTGTTCTATTCCGGTGTGGTGCACAAAATTGGCGAAGTGCACGAGGGTACCACGGTTACCGACTGGATGGAACAGGAGCGAGAGCGGGGCATCACCATTACAGCAGCCGCCATCAGTACCTCTTGGAAAGATCACCAAATCAACATTATTGACACCCCCGGCCACGTGGACTTCACGATTGAAGTGGAGCGCTCCATGCGGGTTCTCGATGGAGTGATTGCGGTATTCTGCTCCGTTGGTGGTGTGCAGCCCCAATCAGAAACCGTATGGCGGCAGGCCGATCGCTACAGCGTCCCGCGCATCGTCTTTGTCAACAAGATGGATCGCACGGGGGCAAACTTCTACAAAGTCTATGACCAGATTCGCGATCGCCTGCGGGCGAATGCCGTACCGATTCAGTTGCCCATTGGTGCCGAAGATCAGTTCAAGGGCATCGTTGATCTGGTGCGGATGCGCGCCAAAATCTACAAAGACGACCTTGGCAAGGAAATCGAGGACACTGAAATTCCTGCCGAAATGACTGAACTGGCGCAGGAGTATCGCACCAAGCTTATCGAGGCTGTGGCCGAAACCGACGACGCCCTCATGGAAAAATACTTTGAGGGGGAAGAGCTCACAGAAGAGGAAATCCGCGCGGCCCTACGCAAAGGGACGATCGCTGGCACCATTGTGCCCATGCTTTGCGGCTCCGCCTTCAAAAATAAAGGCGTGCAATTACTCCTTGATGCTGTGGTCGACTACCTACCGTCACCCATTGACATTCCTGCCATCAAAGGTCGTCTGCCCGACGGCACGGAAGTGGAGCGGGCTGCCGATGACGATCAACCCCTGGCAGCACTAGCTTTCAAGATCATGTCGGACCCCTACGGCCGCCTTACCTTCGTCCGCGTTTATTCTGGCGTTCTGAAAAAAGGCAGCTATGTGCTCAATGCCACCAAAGGCAAGAAAGAGCGCATTTCTCGTCTGATCGTGCTCAAGGCCGATGAACGAATTGAGGTGGATGAACTGCGAGCTGGCGATCTAGGAGCTGCCTTAGGTCTCAAGGAAACCTTCACAGGGGATACCCTCTGCGATGAAAGCTCGCCCGTGATTCTGGAGTCGCTGTACATTCCAGAGCCAGTCATTTCCGTGGCTGTGGAACCCAAAACTAAGCAGGACATGGAAAAACTCTCCAAAGCCCTGCAAGCCCTCTCTGAGGAAGACCCCACCTTCCGCGTCAGCGTTGATCCTGAAACGAACCAAACTGTGATTGCCGGGATGGGGGAACTGCACCTCGAGATCCTTGTGGATCGGATGCAGCGAGAGTTCAAAGTGGAAGCCAACATCGGCCAACCCCAAGTGGCCTACCGCGAAACCATCCGCAAGCCCGTTCGCGCCGAAGGCAAGTTTATCCGTCAAAGTGGTGGTAAAGGCCAGTATGGTCACGTTGTTATTGAAGTAGAACCGGCTGAACCCGGTACCGGGTTTGAATTTGTCTCCAAAATTGTTGGTGGTGTCGTACCCAAAGAGTACATTCCGCCCGCTGAGCAGGGGATGAAGGAAGCCTGTGAATCGGGGATTTTGGCAGGGTACCCAGTGATTGACCTCAAAGTCACACTAGTGGATGGCTCCTACCACGAGGTTGACTCCTCAGAAATGGCCTTCAAAATTGCTGGCTCCATGGCCATTAAAGAGGCAGTGATGAAAGCCAATCCGGTACTGCTGGAGCCAATGATGAAGGTCGAGGTCGAGGTTCCAGAAGAATTCCTTGGGACAGTGATGGGAGACCTCATTGCCCGTCGCGGTCAAATTGAGGGACAAACCGTGGAAAATGGCATTGCCAAAGTGACGGCAAAAGTCCCTCTCGAACGGATGTTTGGTTATGCCACTGACATTCGCTCGAATACCCAAGGTCGGGGAATTTTCTCGATGGAATTTAGCCATTACGAGGAAGTCCCCCGTAATGTGGCTGAGGCGATCATTGCCAAAAATAAAGGGAACGCATAGTCTATACGAGGAACAACATGGCACGCGCTAAATTTGAACGAACCAAACCCCACGTTAACGTTGGTACGATTGGTCACGTTGACCATGGTAAAACCACACTGACCGCAGCTATCACAATGGTATTGGCTGCCCAAGGGAAAGCCCAGGCTCGCAAATATGACGAAATTGATGCGGCGCCTGAGGAAAAAGCCCGTGGGATTACCATCAACACGGCTCACGTGGAGTATGAGACTGAGAAACGCCACTATGCCCACGTGGATTGCCCCGGCCACGCTGACTATGTGAAAAACATGATCACCGGTGCCGCCCAAATGGACGGCGCCATTCTGGTGGTGGCCGCAACCGACGGTGCAATGCCCCAAACCAAGGAGCACATTCTCTTGGCACGTCAGGTGGGTGTGCCCAGCATCGTTGTCTTCCTGAACAAAGTGGACATGGTGGATGACGAAGAACTGCTGGAGCTGGTGGAACTAGAACTGCGGGAACTGCTCAATGAGTATGAATTCCCCGGTGACGAAGTGCCCATCATCCGTGGTTCGGGTCTGAAGGCCCTCGAAGCCATGACTGCCAACCCGAAAACCCAGCGCGGCGAAAACGAGTGGGTGGATAAAATCTACGAGCTAATGGATGCCGTGGATAGCTACATTCCTACCCCTGAGCGGGATGTGGATAAACCCTTCCTGATGGCTGTAGAAGATGTGTTCTCTATTACCGGTCGCGGTACGGTGGCCACCGGCCGGATTGAACGGGGTCGCATTAAGCTGAATGAAATCGTTGAGCTTGTTGGCCTGCGGGAAACGCGGACAACGACGGTCACCGGTATTGAAATGTTCAAGAAGAGCCTTGAAGAAGGGATTGCCGGTGACAACGCCGGTCTGCTGCTGCGGGGTCTGAAAAAGGAGGATGTAGAACGGGGGATGGTAATTGCCAAGCCCGGTTCTATTACGCCCCACACCAAGTTTGAAGGTGAAGTGTACGTGCTCACTGAAAAAGAGGGTGGCCGCAAAACTCCCTTCTTTGCTGGTTATCGTCCTCAGTTCTATGTGCGTACCACTGATGTAACTGGCACGATTACCTCCTTCACTGCTGACGATGGTAGTGCTCCTGAAATGGTGATGCCCGGTGACCGTATCAAAATGACCGTGGAACTGATCCAGCCCATTGCCATTGAGCAGGGGATGCGCTTTGCGATCCGTGAAGGTGGTCGTACCATTGGTGCGGGTGTCGTCTCCAAAATCATTGAGTAGTTGATGCTTGAGGCCGTTAGCCCGTGTGTGGGGTTAGCGGTCTTTTTTTGTCTTAATTTTTGTTTGGTTGTTTTTGAACCTTGACAAGGAAGGAAGATTCCTATGGCTGCTTTACAACAGAAGATTCGTATTCGCCTTAAGGCCTTTGATCACCGATTGCTTGATACCTCCTGCGATCGCATTGTGGATACTGCGAAACGCACCGGTGCTTCCCCAGTGGGTCCGATTCCCCTGCCTACACGCCGTCGAATTTATTGCGTCCTGCGATCGCCCCATGTGGACAAGGACTCACGGGAGCATTTTGAAACCCGTACCCACTGCCGTATTCTCGATATTTACCAACCTTCGCCGAAAACGATTGATGCTCTGATGAAGTTGGACTTGCCGGCGGGCGTCGATATTGAAGTGAAATTGTAAGCCTCGCCAAAGTTCACTACACTGAGGGATATGACGCATACGATCATTCATCCCTCCCCCTCTCACTCTTCTTTTCAGGCCCCTGCTATGGCCTACCGCATTAACTGCCAGCAGGGGCACACGCATCTTTTATGGGTGACGCTGCGGCTAACGGCACCGCAAACCGATGTCCTTGATCTGCATTTACCGGTATGGACGCCTGGATCCTACCTCGTGCGCGAATATGCGCGGCATCTTCAGGACTTTACGGTAGGGACTGCCGATGGCACCCCCCTGGAGTGGTGGAAGTGTGCTAAGAATCGGTGGCAGGTGGCCTGCACGCCGGGTCTGGAACTTGAAGTGCGCTATGCCATCTATGCCTATGAACTCTCGGTACGCACGAACCATGTTGATGGGAGCCACGCCTATTTCAATCCAGGAGCGGTCTGCCTCTATGTGCCGGAGTATCGCGATCAGCCGCTGACCATCACGATTGCAGCACCACCCAACTGGCGGGTAACGACTCCCCTTGAGGTCTGGGGTGAGGATGGCTGCACCTTTTGGGCTGCCAATTACGATCTCCTGGTGGATAGTCCCTTTGAGGTGGGCACCCATGGGATTTACACCTTTGAGGTGGACGGTAAACCCCATGAATTGGCGGTGTGGGGCAAGGGAAATTTTGATCCAAAGCGGGCGATCGCCGACATTCAGCGAATTATTGAGACAGAGGCCAGTCTTTTTGGTGGCCTGCCCTACGATCGCTATGTCTTTATTTTGCACCTTACCCACAAAGGGTATGGGGGTCTTGAGCATTTGAATAGCTGCTCGTTAATTTTTGATCGTTTTGGCTTTCAGCAGGCAGAGCACTATCGTCGTTTTCTCTGTTTAGTAGCTCACGAGTTCTTCCATCTCTGGAATATCAAACGCATCCGTCCTCAAGCCTTCGAGGTTTTTGACTACGACAGTGAGAACTACACCACCAGCCTCTGGTTTGTCGAGGGGGTGACCAGTTATTTTGACCAGCTCATTCCCCTGTGGGCGGGGCTATTTGATGCACAGACCTATCTGAAACTGCTGAGCGACAGCCTCAATCGCTATTTCCACACACCGGGCCGCTTTGTTCAATCCCTGAGTGCCGCTAGTTTTGATGCTTGGATTAAGCTCTATCGTCCCGATGCAAATAGCATTAATTCCCAGATGTCCTACTACCTCAAGGGAGAGTTGGTGGCACTGCTGCTGGATTTGCGGATTCGCTTGAACTTTAATCACCAGCGATCGCTCCTGGATGTCCTGCGGCGGCTGTGGCAGCAGTATTGTGAAACGGGTCAAGGCTACACCCCCGATGAGTTGTGGGAAACAATTGAAGCGGTTGCCGATGAAAACCTGAGTACCTGGCGCGAGCAATTCATTGAAGGAACGGTGGAACTTCCCCTTCAGGAGTGGCTGGCCAAAGTCGGGCTGGAACTGGTTCCCCAGGACACGCTGCCCTATACGGGACTTCAGTTACAGCAGGAACATGGTTCTCTTCAAATCAAGGCCGTCCTGCGGGACTCCCCCGCCGAACAGGCAGGCTTAGGGGCTGGGGATGAAATCATTGCCCTCAATGGTTGGCGCGTCAAGGCAGAAGACTGGTCAGAGCGGTTGCGGGAATACACAGCGGGAGAGACGATTCACCTGACATGGTTCCATGATCAGCAATTGCAGTCAGGGGATTTGATTTTGGGAGAACCCCAACCCCACTATCGGTTGCAGTGTCGAGCCGATGCCACGCCGAGCCAGCGGGCACATCTGGCAGCCTGGTTGGGAGCAACCGCCACTCAGCTCTAGAGAAGTGGCCCCATGCTTCAGCCCTTCATTCAAGATCGCGATCGCCTGGAACAGGTCCTGCGGCAGTTGCCTTTGGCACCGGGGGTCTATTTCCTTAAGGATAAGACGGATCAAATTCTTTACATTGGCAAGTCGAAACGCCTGCGAGCGCGGGTGCGTTCCTATTTTCGTGAACCGGCTCAACTGGGACCCCGCCTTGAGCTCATGGTCTATCAGGTGGCGGATATTGAGTTCATTGTCACGGATACGGAAGCTGAGGCACTGGCTCTGGAAGCCAATTTAATCAAGCAGCATCAGCCCCACTTCAACGTTCTCCTCAAGGATGACAAGAAATACCCCTACGTTTGTATTACGTGGTCCGAACCCTATCCCCGTATTTTCATTACTCGCAAACGCCAATTTGGCAATGGGGGTGATCGCTGCAGTGATTCTGCCAAGGATCGCTACTATGGCCCCTATGTGGATAGCTTTCGCCTGCGCCAAACGCTAGCCCTGGTGAAGCGGCTTTTTCCGCTGCGGCAACGTCCCCGCCCCCTCTTTAGGGATCGCCCTTGCCTCAACTACGATATTGGGCGCTGTCCGGGGGTCTGCCAAGGCCTGATTTCTCCCCAAGCGTATCGGCAAACCCTCCAAAGGGTGGCGATGATCTTTCAGGGACGCACGGGGGAACTGGTGGCACAGTTGCAAGCACAAATGGCACAAGCGGCGGCGGCTCTCAATTTTGAGTTGGCCGCCCGACTGCGAGATCAAATTCGCGGCCTGGAACATTTAGGCGTGGATCAAAAAGTTGCATTGCCCGATGACACCGTCTCTCGAGATGCCATTGCCCTGGCGGTGGGCGATCGCCATGCCGCCATTCAACTGTTTCAAATTCGCGCTGGGCGCTTGGTGGGGCGTTTAGCTTTCGTCGCCGATGCCCAGAGTGGCAGTGCCGGCACAATTTTGCAGCGGGTTCTTGAAGAGCACTATGCCCAGGTGGACGATGTAGAAATTCCCAGTGAAATTTTGTTACAGCATCCCCTCCCCGAACCAGATTTCCTCCGCACGTACCTCAGTGAAAAGAAAGGGCGCGCTGTTACCCTCACCGTCCCCCAACGGCAGGCAAAAGCAGAACTCATTGCCCTGGTGCAACGAAATGCCGAATTAGAATTGGCACGGCTACAACAGGCTAGCGATCGCACCCAAACTGCCCTTGAAGATTTAGCCCAGCTTCTTGGCCTTGACACCCTCCCCCACCGCATTGAGGGCTACGACATCTCCCACATTCAAGGGTCTGACGCGGTGGCCTCGCGGGTTGTCTTTATTGATGGCCTGCCTGCCAAGCAGCACTATCGCCACTACAACATCCGCAACCCCGAGGTAAAACTTGGGCACTCCGACGACTTCGCCAGTCTTGCTGAGATTCTGCGCCGCCGCTTTGCTCCCTACCTTGAGGGCAAGGGTGATCCCCTCGATGATTGGCCCGATGTGATCCTCATTGATGGTGGCAAAGGGCAACTGTCCACTGTGGTTCAGGTTTTGGAGCCACTCTTGGGCGATCTCACCCTTCTTAGCTTGGCTAAACAGCGGGAGGAGATTTTCCTACCCCACCAGCGCCAACCTCTCCCCACAGATCCAGAGCAGCCAGGGGTGCAATTACTGCGCCGCGTGCGTGATGAGGCCCATCGCTTTGCCCTTAACTTCCACCGTCAGAAACGTGCCCAACGCCAACGGCGATCGCACCTCGACCAAATCCCCGGCTTAGGCTACCAACGTCAAAAGGAACTGCTGGCCACCTTTCACTCCATTGACTACATCCGCATGGCCACCCCTGAACAGTTGGCTCAGGTGCGTGGGGTGGGTCCGCGTTTGGCAGAAAGAATTTACCGCTATTTTCATGCCTAAAGCTTGGCGACTACTTGTGCTGCTGGCTGACCAGGGAGAGAAAAAGGCTGCGTCTTCTTCCTTCGGAACGCTTTGGAGAAGCGGGTAACGCGATTCGAACGCGCGACATCAACCTTGGCAAGGTTGCGCTCTACCACTGAGCTATACCCGCAACAGATTCTTAGCTTAAAAAATCAGGAGGTGTCTTGTCAAGTCCCATCCAGGTTACTACCCGATAAATGATTAGAATTGGATACCGTGCCGACCGGGGCTAGACTATCTCAATGACCCACACCGCGGTTGCATAAATTCAGCCTGGGCGTATATCCTTCCGTTAGAAACCGGGGGCTTGATCCTCTCTTTCACAAAGTGGGAATTTTGCAACTTTCATCAGCGCCGCAGTGCTTACTATACACTGGAAACTACACTGGGCTGACACTAGCGTATGGCAATTCAGTTGAGAATTCGTCGCCAAGCGCCGGACAAGAGCACCTACTGGCAAACCTTTGAACTAGAGATTGAGCCTTCCCTGACGATCCTGGATGCCCTCATTCAAATCAAAGAATACCAGGACGGTAGTCTTAGCTTTCGCAAAAATTGTCGCAACACCATCTGCGGCAGTTGTGCGATGACGATTAATGGTCGCTCTGCCCTTGCCTGTCAGCAAAGTATTCGTGCCGAGCTAGCCCACAGCCCTGTGCCCAACCAAATTGCGATCGCCCCTTTGGGGAATTTGCCTGTCCTTAAAGACCTTGTCGTGGACATGAGCGATTTTTGGCAGAAACTTTCAGCGGTCAATCCCTATGTGAGTACAGCGGCACGGCAGGTGCCGGAGCGGGAGTTTCTCCAATCCCCCAGCGATCGCGCCAAGCTCAATGCCGCTGGCAACTGTATCCTCTGTGGTGCCTGCTACGGTGCCTGCAATGCTGTGGAAGTGAATCCTGCCTTTGTCGGTCCCCATGCCCTTGCCAAGGCGGCTCGCCTTGTGGCTGATAGCCGCGATAGCGAAACTGACCAACGCCTAGATGAATACAACAGCGCTAGCAGTGGCGTGTGGGGCTGTACCCGTTGTTTTAATTGCAATACGGTGTGCCCTGTGGGCGTGCAACCCCTTGATCGCATTAGTGAGATCAAGCAGGCGCTCCTCGCACGCTCAACCAAAGCAACCCACAATCAAGACCGTCCTTTGCGTCATCGTCAAGTGCTCTTGGAACTGGTGAGGGAAGGCGGTTGGGTGGATGAGCGGCAATTTGGCCTATGGGTGGTGGGCAATCGCTTGCGGGATCTCGGTGGAGTTATGAGCCTTGTCCCTTTAGGGTGGCGGTTATTGCGGCGCGGCAAGTTTCCGCTGCGGTTTGAAAAGTCTGCCGGTCAAGCACAAATTAAGGCGGTAATCACAGCCCTGCAGCAGAAACAGACCTATTCTAAAATAGAAGATAAAAAAAGGGGATGAAATACTAAAGACCGGATGCCAGTCTAAAGACGTTGCTTTGCATTCTTAACACCATGAGTGAACCGAGACCCGATGACCTGACCCCCCAATTTGGTTGGTCGCGCTATGCAGAGCTGATCAATGGCCGCTTTGCCATGATTGGCTTTATTGCCCTGCTTGTACTCGAGTGGGTAACTGGCCAAGATTTCTTTACCTGGGTGGGCTGGCGATAGGTTGTGACGGCCACACTGCGCCTAGAGGGAGTCACGCGACGATTTGCGCCGGGGGTGGCGATCGGCCCCCTATCTTTAACGGTACCGGCAGGGGAGTTTTGGGTGATTGTGGGGCCTTCTGGTTGTGGTAAATCCACCCTATTGCGGCTCATTGCCGGCTTAGAACAACCCACTAGCGGCGACATTTACATTGGGGAGACCTGTGTCAATGGCCGCAGTGGGCGCGATCGCGATGTGGCCATGGTCTTTCAGAACTATGCCCTCTATCCCCACATGACGGTGGCCGAAAACCTTGGTTTTGGTCTGAAAATGCGCGGTGTTGATCCGCCAACACGGCAGCAGCGAGTACTGCAAGTGGCTAAGCTCCTGGGGATCGAGTCCCTGTTGCAGCGCAAGCCGCGTCAACTTTCCGGGGGTCAGCAGCAGCGGGTGGCCCTAGGACGAGCCCTGGCGCGATCGCCCCAAGTGTTTTTGCTCGATGAACCCCTCTCCAACCTCGATGCTCAATTGCGGGAGCAAACCCGTGCTGAATTGAAACAATTGCATCAACAACTGGGCATTACCACCCTCTACGTCACCCACGATCAGGTGGAGGCCATGACCCTTGGCGATCGCATCGTGGTGCTGGATCGCGGCCAAATTCAGCAAATTGGCACCCCTGCTGATCTCTATGACAGACCCGCTAATACAATGGTGGCACGATTTTTTGGCACGCCACCGATGAACTTACTGCCCGCTCGCTGGGAGGGCGGCCGTCTCTGGATTGCCCAGCAGTCCTTGCCCTGTCCTGATCTCCCCCATTGGCCGCTGAAAAGTGAACACACCCTCACCGTAGGTATTCGCCCAGAGCATTTGCATATCGGCGAGCAGGGTTTGGGGGCGATCGCCACCCTCGTTGAACCCCTAGGCCGCGAAGCCATTGTCCGCTGTCGCCTCATGGAGAGTCCCCAAGAACTGCTGTGGCTAGCTCCCAGTCACCAAATCCCTCAAATGGGTGACCCTCTTCAGTTGCAGGTCAGCCATCTTTATCTGTTTGATTCCACAACCGGGGCGGCTCTCAATTCCAAGCCTTCCTGAAAATTCATCGGAACCCTTACCCAAGATTGGAGGGTTCGCTTAGAATACAACTAGGATTCTGTAAAATTTCGTAACTTATGCGGCCAGCCCGTCCATGACTTCGGTAACCTCTCTTTTTTCACCTGTCGAAGCGGATCTCTGTGTACTCACGGAGAACCTGAAGGCACTAATTGGAGCTCAACACGCCGTACTCTCTGCTGCCGCCGAACATCTTTTTGCCGCCAGTGGCAAGCGCATCCGACCCGCCATTGTCTTTTTGGTGTCGCGAGCCACGCTCCCCGATCAGGGGATTACCCCCCGGCACTGCCGCTTGGCAGAAATTACGGAAATGATTCACACTGCCAGTCTTTTTCACGATGATGTGGTGGATCAAGCGCAACTGCGGCGCGGTGTGCCCACGGTCAACAGCGTCTTTGGCAACCGGGTGGCCATTCAAGCGGGGGACTTTCTCTTTGCCCAAGCCTCTTGGTACTTAGCGGATTTGGATAACCTGCAAGTGGTGAAGCTGCTCTCCCAAGTCATCAAGGACTTTGCTGAAGGGGAAATTCGCCAAGGCTTTAATCGCTTTGACACCAGCATTACCCTAGATGACTATCTGCTGAAAACCTACTACAAGACCGCCTCCCTCATTGCCAACAGTGCCAAGGCCGCCGCGGTTCTCAGTGAAGCGCCTCCAGAAACCATCGAAGCCATGTACACCTACGGCAAAAATTTGGGCTTGGCCTTTCAAATCGTCGATGACATCCTCGACTTCACCCGCTCAACGGCAGAACTAGGGAAACCCGCGGGCTCGGATCTACGGGATGGCAACCTAACAGCACCGGTTCTTTTTGCCCTACCCAAAGCCCCCTACCTGCACACCCTCATCGAACGCGAGTTTAGTGAAGAAGGCGATCTGGAAACCGCCCTCAACCTCGTGCGCCAAAGTGGTGCCATTGAAGATGCTCGCAACTTAGCCAAGGAATATGCCCAAGCGGCTCTGCCGGCGCTTGAAGTGCTTCCGCCGTCGGAGCCCCGTCAGGCCCTTAGCCAATTGACGGATTATGTCCTTGAACGGCTCTACTAAGCTGACAGCGGAACAATTCCTAATTAACCAATCCCCAGCGCATAAATTGCAGGGACGGATCGAAAAGTAAAAACAAGCCTTCCTTGGGACAGTCCAATAGGTATAAGTGCGGGATCAGTAATCAATCCCCTACACTAGAGATAGGGGTTGCGTCCACCCGACTATCCCACGATTCGTTTTTGTTTTGGGAGTGAATTTGTGGCACGAAGCGTTAAACAACGGAAACCGGTGAGTTCTGCTGGGGGTGGTCGGGGAAGTCAAAGTGTGTATCAAAAAAGCAGCGGTCAGCGATCGCATCCTTCGCCGTGGCGTACCCTAGGTTGGGTTGCTGCCTTTAGTGGTGTGTCCCTAGTGTCAGCTTTTGCGGGCATGACGTTTGTTTTGATGTCACCCTTTCAGGGGACCAGCCATCGTCAGGATCTCTCTTGGCTGGAAAGGATGGCCCGGGAGTTCCAGTATGGCATGAGTCGGCCAGTGAACCTCTTGGTGCTGGGGGTAGATAACGTCTTGGATGCCCCCGAAGGCTCCGCGGCACGGTTCCGTGGTCGCACTGACACGATGCTGCTGACGCGGTTTAACCCTGAAAATGGCACGATTACGGTCTTGAGTATTCCCCGGGATACTCGTGTGGAAATACCCGGCTATGGTACCAGCAAAATTAACGCCGCCAATGTCTATGGGGACGTGGAGCTAACGGTGCGGGTGGTGAGTGAAACCCTCAACTATACCCCCATTGATCGCTACATTCGCATTGATACACGGGCATTTCGAGAACTGGTGGATCTGGTGGGGGGTGTTGAGGTCAATGTGCCAAAGCGGATGGTTTATACCGATCACACCCAAAAGCTCTACATTGATTTACAACCGGGGTTGCAAACCCTGAACGGGGAGCAAGCAGAGGGCTTTGTTCGCTTTCGTTACGATGAACTGGGGGATATTGGTCGTGCCCAGCGGCAGCAAATGCTGATCAACGCGCTACAAAAGAAACTGACCAATCCCATCCTGCTGACCCAGTTGCCAAAAATCTATGGTGCCCTGCAAAAATATGTGGATACGGATTTAACTTTTGCCGAACTGATGGCGATCGCCCAGTTTAGTCTGCGCATTCCACCGGAGAATCTCCGCTTGATTTTGCTGCCGGGACACTTTAGTGGTGAGGGCTATGAGGCGAGCTACTGGCTCCCTGACTATGACCGCATTGATCGGGTCATTGCCGAGCACTTTCGGGATCGCCCCTCAAAAGCGCTTGACCATCCGTGGAAGGAAACGGGTACGCTGCGCATTGCCCTGCAAAACGCCTCTGGCCGTCGTGAGGCTGCTCGAGATATGGCAGATCTCCTTGCCCATTACGGCTATACCAATGTGGTGATTGCTGAAGACTGGTACCAGGAAAGCCCAGAAACAGAAATTATTGCCCAACAGGGTGATCTTAGAGCTGCCGACACCCTCCGCTCTACGCTTGGCATCGGATATGTCTCTGCCAATTCCACTGGCGTCCTTTCCTCCGACATCACCATTCGCATTGGCCGCGACTGGGCAGCCGTCCCACACTAAGGGAGAGTTGCGGGCAATTTCTTGGTCACCGCTTCAGGTTCAAGAATGCGGTCAATGATACCGTATTCCTTGGCCATTTGCGGTGTCATATAGAGCAGCCGATCCATATCACGGGTGATCCGTTCCGGCGGTTGACCGGTATTTTGTGCCAAAATCTCCACCATCATTGCCTTATTGGCGAGCACCTCCTTGGCCCGAATTTGGATATCGGTGGCCTGCCCTTGGGCATAGCTCTTGGTTTGGTGCAGGACAATCGTGGCGTGGGGTAAGCTGGCACGACATCCCTTGGTACCAGCCGAGAGCAACATGGCTGCCATCCCCATGGCTTGACCAATGCAGATCGTATGCACCGGCGGCTTAATGTAGCGCATGGTGTCGCAGATGGCAAAGGCTTCGGTTTCAAAGCCAATGGGCTCACCATCATAGCGGGAGGTACCCGTCGAGTTAATGTAGATGCGGATGGGTTTTTCAGGATCGTCGTATTGCAGATAGAGCAATTCCGCAATAATCAACTCCGTAACCGCTGGCACCAGAGGCATGCCGAGATAGACGATCCGCTCCTTCAACAGCAGGGAGGGCAGATCGGGGGGCGGAGTGCGATAGTAGGCATCACCATAGTAGGCCGCTTGGGCAGCAGTAATGGGCAACCGCATAGGACGCTCAGTAAATGACAGACTATCTGTACTCTAGCAAGGAATTGCCGTTAAGATCGGTGGGAAACATCCCCGATAATCATCGAAGCCAATATTCAATCTCCTAAAATGAGCCAACTCCGGAGTTCACGGATCCTCTCCTCCGTAGTCACAGTTCTTATCATTCTACTGGTACTGCTTTTGAATGTCGTTGTGATTATCAATCCCGGCCAAGCAGGCGTTCTCAGTATCTTGGGCAAGGCTCAGGACACACCACTGCTAGAGGGGATTCATTGGAAGCCTCCTTTTATCTC